>JBGPFD010000231.1:0-5489 GCA_041483175.1 Thermoanaerobaculia bacterium
ACGGAAGTGCCTTGTCCTTGAAGTGGAAAGTGAAGTTTTTCGGGCGCCCGGCTTTTTTCTGCTCCGGCTTTGTGGCGGTCTGTTTGCGCAGTTCTTCGCGGGACAGATCGCCGGCGGCCAGTCGCCGCAGAGCCTGCTCCATGGCCTGCTCGTTTCCCGCGCGGGCGATCTGCACCAGGATCGATTTGTTGGAGATGCCGGCCTCGCGGCACATGGCGCGGATGCGGTCGGGAATGTCGTTGATCAGCAGCGTCTCGGTCACCGTGCTGCGGGACTTTCCGATGACCTGCGAGATGCGCTCGTGGGTGTAGCCGAACTTCTGCTGGAGCAGCAGCAGGCCTTCCGCCTCTTCGAACGGCGTGAGGTCCTTGCGCTGGATGTTCTCGATGAGCGCGATCTCCAGCGTTTCCTGATCGTCGACGTCGAGCTCGATGGCCGGAATCTCGTCGAGTCCGGCGAGAATGGCCGCCCGGTAGCGGCGCTCGCCGGAGACGATCTGGTAGTGATTGGGGTCCGTGGAGCGCACCAGAATCGGTTCGAGGACTCCCTTTTCGCGGATGGAAGCCGCGAGCTCCTCGAGGTTTCCCAGATTCGCGCGCGGCTGTTCGGCATTCGGTTCGATCAGCGAGATCGGAATCATCGAGCCGACGTGACGTCCGGAGCGTCGCGTCAACTCTTCGACAAAGTGCGCGTCGTGACGCATGGTGGCGCGCTCGGGTAAGCCGCGTTTCATGGCCATTGCCACCTCAACGATGAACGATGAACGATGAGCGATGAACGTACCGGGAGGGGTTCATCGTTCATCGTTCCGCGTTCATCGTTCGGGTTACACACGGGACAATATCTCCTCACTGAGCGAGTAATACTCCATCGCCCCGCTCGATTTCGGGGCGAAGGTGAAAATGGATTCCTTATACGCGGGGCTCTCCTCGAGGCGGATCGATTTGGTGATCACGGTGTTGAAGAGCCGCTCGCCGAAGACGTTGCCGATCTGCGCGTGGATGTCGCGCGCCAGCGTGGTGCGCTTGTCGTGCATGGTGATGACCACGCCGAGGAGCTGCAGGTTCGGATTGGGGCGGGCTTTGATCTTCTCGATGGTTTCCAGAAGATCGTCCGTTCCCTCGAGCGCGAAGTACGACGACTGGATGGGCACGAGAACGTGCGTGGAGGCCACCATCGCGTTGACAGTGATCATGCCGAGCGTCGGCGGCGTGTCGATGAAGATGTAGTCGTACGCCACGGCGGTGTCCTTGATCTTGTCTTTGAGGCGGAAGGGGCCGTCGAGTTCCCCGATCAGCTTCGATTCCAGCTTGGCCAGGGCGATCTTCGACGGCGCCAGCGACAGGTTCGGCAAAGAGGTGGGAACGATCACGTCGGGGAACTGCAGCTCTTCGCTGACCAGAACGTCGTACATCGACCGCGACACCGAGCGCGGATCCACGAAGCTCATGGTGGAGTTGGACTGCGGATCGAGATCGATCAGCAGCGTCTTGAATCCCTTGTTGGCGACCGCGGCGGACAGGTTGATGGCGGTGGTGGTCTTGCCGACGCCACCTTTCTGATTCGCGACGGTGATGATCATCGAGCTGGACGATTTTAACAGCTAACGGTTAACAGTTAACAGCTAACAGGGTGTGCACGTCGATCAGGCACTGTTAACTATTGACTGTTAACTGTTAACCATTTCCACGCTACATCTTGTACTTGCCGAGATCCTCGGTATCGAGCTGGTCGAACCACTTCTTGACTTTCTCGTCCTGGTCGTCCCCGTCGGGCGTGATGGTCTGCGCCTGATCGAGCACCGTCTGGGCGACGAAGATCGGCGCCGCGGTGCGCAGCGCGAGGGCGATGGCGTCGCTCGGGCGGGCGTCGAGCTCCAGCGTGCGCTCGCCGGTCAGGACGCGGATCTGCGCGAAAAACGTGGAGTCGCGGAGATCGTTGATTACCACGCGAATCACGCGCGCGTCGAGCTCGGAGATCATGTTCCGCAGCAGGTCGTGGGTCATTGGACGCGGCGTGGTGACGTTCTCGAGCTGCAGGGCGATGGCATTGGCCTCGAAGATTCCGACCCAGATCGGCAGGAAGAACTTCTCCTCCTCGTCCTTCAGGACGACGATCGGCGAGTTCGATACCGGATCGAGCATCAGTCCTTTGATCGACATCGGAACCAGTTCAGTCATGCAACCGCCTCCCCGCGGAGCGTGTGGTGCTGTGCCTGTTCAATGCGTACACCAAGCATACTCCCGGGCGGCGTGGACGGGTCAGCGACGAAGTTCACCACGACGTTGTCGTCTGTTCGCCCCGAGAGCATCGCCGGGTCGTGCTTACTCGGCCCGTCGACCAGAACCGGGACGACACGCCCGCGATACGACTGCAGCCGCTTCTGCTTGATGCACTCGTGCATGGCGAACAGACGCGTCAGCCGCTCGGCGGCCACTTCGTCGTCGACGGGAGCGCCGATCTTCAGCGCCGGCGTGCCCGGCCGCGGCGAAAACTTGAATGCGAACATCGAGCCGTAGCCCACACGCTCGACCAGACTGAGGGTCTGCTGGAAATCGTCCTCCGTCTCGCCCGGAAAACCGACGATGACGTCTGTCGAGAAGTGGATCTCCGGAATGGCCGTCCGGATGCGGTCGACGATCTCCAGGTATTTCTCCCGCGTGTAGAGTCGTTTCATGCGCCGCAGGATCTTCGACGAGCCCGACTGCACCGGCAGATGGAGGTAGCGCGTGATGTTCGCGTGATCGCGCATGGCGGCGATCATGCTGTCGTTCACTTCCACCGGATGCGAAGTCATGAATCGCAATCGGCGGACGCGCTCGATTTCCGCGACGGCCGCGAGCAGCGCGCCGAAGTCGCGTCCGCCCGCGGGACAGCGGTAGGCGTTGACCGTCTGGCCCAGGAGCTCGATTTCCACGCGTCCGCTGGCGACCGCCGCGCGCACCTCGGCGAGGATGTCCTCGAACCGGCGTGACACCTCGCGCCCGCGCGTGGTCGGCACGATGCAGAAGGTGCAGTTCTTGTTGCATCCCTCGATGATGGTCACCTGCGCCTTGGTTGCTGACGGGCGATCGACGGAGAGGTAGTCGTAGCGACGATCCTCAGGAAAGTCGATGGCCATCGTTTTTCCGCCGGACAGCACCTCGTCGAGGTGCCCGACATTCCCAGGCCCCATGACGAAGTCGACCCACGGCGCGCGCGCGAGGATCCTCTCCCCTTCCTGTTGCGCGACGCAGCCGCAGAGGCCGATGCGCACGCCCTCGCTCTTCAGCTCGCGCAGCTCGCCGAGCCTGGAGAACACCTTGTTCTCCGCCTTCTCGCGGATCGAGCAGGTGTTGAGCAGGATCAGATCGGCATGCCGCTCGTCATCGACGCGCCGGTATCCGAGCAGCTTGAGGCTGCCGGAGAGCCGCTGGCTGTCGAGATCGTTCATCTGGCAGCCCCACGTTTCGAGGAAGAAAGTCTTGCTCATTGCGTCTTCCGGTCGACCTTTTCCTGCGCGTCGCGGGCATCGGCCAGCGTGTGACGCGCGTCGTCGAGCTGCCGTTTAGCCTGATTGAAACGCGCGGCGATGGTGGTGTCGCGGTAATTCGGATCGTTCTCCGCGTAATAGGCATCTTCGAGGCGCCGCACCTCTTCCTCGAGCCCGGAGACCTTCTTCTCCGCCGCCGCCACCTGCTCCACCGCGGCCTTGTGCGCCCGGAGTTGCGCGTCCTGCCGTTCGATCGGTCCCTTCGGAGGTTCGGCGTCGGCGTGCGCCGGCGCGGCGGTGCCGGGCTTTCCCGGCAGCACGATCAGCTTCCCGGTCGATTTCTTGACGTCGGCGTTCGTGATCACTTTCTTTTTCGGTTTTCGCCTCGGTCCGCCGCTCGCCTTGGCCGCTCGGACCAGCGGCGAATCGACGGGTTTCGTGGCCGTGGTGTCGGTCTTTTCCTGGCCGACGGCCGCGGCGGCCGCAGCCATCCAGAAGACCAGGGCGAAGGCGATTCGTTTCATGGTGCCGATGTTCCTGTGCGGCCGTAGCGATCCTCGAGCCGCACCACGTCGTCCAACTCCGGCGTGGAGACCTCCGCGACGTCGGTGTCTTCCACCGCTTCCATGCGGTGGATCAGCCGCGGCGGGATGTGAAACGCCTCGCCGGTACAAAGCGCGAGCTCGCGACGGTCGCCGTCGTACTCGATCGTCAACTTCAGTTGCCCACGCAGAACATAGAGGGTCTCCTCTTTCATTTCGTGATACTGCAGGCTCAGACACTCGCCGCGGTTGATGTGCAGGATTTTTCCGACGTACCGGCCGGTGCGGGCGAAGATGAGCTCGTGTCCCCACGGCTTCGGCACGCGGCGTATATCGCTGTGGCGGAACAGGTCGTCGTGGGTCATACACTCTTGTTGATCAGGCCTTCGGGGAATCGCATGGCTACGCTCTCGATGACGAATTCCTCGATCTCCTGCGCGGTGCGCTTCTGCAGCGCGATTTCAGCGATGCGGCGGCAGTCGCGATAGCGGACCGCGCGCACGAGGTTCTTGATGATCGGAATCGACGAGGGATTCATGGAGAAGATCTCCAGTCCGAGCCCGATGAGTACCACGGCGTAAATCGGATCGGCGGCCATCTCGCCGCACAGCGACACCGGGATTCCTGCCGCTTTGCCGGCGTCGATCACGTTCTTGAGCAGTCGCAGCAGCGCGGGATGAAGCGGTTCGTACAGGTAACTGACATTCTCGTTCGAGCGATCGATGGCCAGCGAGTATTGAATCAGGTCGTTCGTGCCGATGGAAAAGAAGTCGGCTTCCTTCGCCAGGATGTCGGCGATGATCGCCGCCGACGGCACTTCGACCATGATTCCCACCGGCAAATCGGGGTTGTAGGCGATCCCCTCTTCATCCAGCTCGTTCTTGATCTCGCGGATCAGCGATTTGACCTGCCGCAGCTCCTGCACCCCGGAGACCAGCGGGAACATGATCTTGATCTTGCCGAACGCCGACGCGCGCAGCAATGCGCGCAATTGCGTGCGGAACATGTCGCGGTGCTTCATGCAGAGACGCAGGCCGCGCAGACCGAGGACGGGATTATCTTCGCGCGATCCGATGACCTCGCGCGCCAGTTTCTTGCCGCCGAGATCGAACGTGCGGATGATGCACGTCTGCGGATCGAGCGCCTCGGCCAGCGAGCGGTAGAGCTGCAGGTGTTCCTCTTCCGTCGGCAGCAGAGGGCTCTTGGAGATGTAGAGGAACTCCGAGCGATAGAGGCCGATCCCCTCGGCGCCGAAACGGATGGCGTCCTTCAGTTCCTCGACCAGCTCGATATTCGCCTGCAGCGTGAGGCGATGGTTGTCCTTCGTCTCCGCTGGCTGCGCTCGATTCTCGAGCAGCCGGTGCTCCGCTTCTTCGTGGCGGAGCACGCGGCTCTGATACTCCGCGATCATCGCCTGCGTCGGATTGACCAGCAGCGTTCCCTCGTAGCCGTCGATGATGACCATCTCGTCGTTG
>JBGPFD010000232.1:0-5415 GCA_041483175.1 Thermoanaerobaculia bacterium
CGTTTCGCCGTTTTTCGCGGGGAGGGATTCCCTCGCTCCGTGAGCTGGTGTGAAGCGGAGGCGTCGAGATCGAGGCCGTAAACCGTCCTCAGCTCGCCGATCTTTCGCAGCGATTCGGCGCCGAACGGCGCTTTCCCTTCGAAGGCGTGCAGGACGATGCCTTCCATGAGGTCGCCGAGGGTCATGTCGTGATACTCGGCGAGACCCTTGAGCACCTTGAGGATGCGCTTCTCCATCCGTACGCCGGTCTGAACGCGGTCGATCTCCAAGTTAGTTACCATGTTGTAATGGTACCAAAATACCTTGATACGATCAACCCCAGGAGCCAGATTTTCTACGAGTTGTAGAAAAAAGGAAAGGCGGGGCCTGACCCCGATTCTGAAGGCCTACATCAGCTCGTGCATGATCTTGTCGAGCGTCTCGCGCGGCGGGCGGCTGTGGGCCTCGTCGAGCGCGTAGAGCGGCTGTTCGGTCATGTGCAGCAGGCTGATGAAGCTCTTCTTCTCCGGCCGCAGGTAGACCAGCCCCGTCAGCATCGCCCCCTCGGTCACCGCCTTGTGGAGCCGCTGCAGCGCCTGCACGGCGTCGGACGGGTCGTAGTCCTCTTCGAGCTTCTTCAGGATCAGGCGCGAGCCGTCGTGCATGGTCACCTCGCGCACTTCGCCCGGCGCGTAGTCGATCTCGATCGGCTCGTACGCCGGCACGAACCCGATCTGCTGCAACAGCTCGTCGTGATCTTTCGCGTACTGGTACCCCTTGGTCGAACCTTCGTGATTGTTGAACGTAACGCACGGTGAGATCACATCGATGACCGAAAGGCCGTCGTGGGCGATCGCTCCCTTCAGGATGTTCACCATCTGCTTCGGATCGCCCGCGAATCCGCGCGCCACGTAGCCGCAGCCCAGCTCGACCGCCAGCGCGCAGAGATCCATCGGCGGCAGATCGTTGATCACACCGGTCTTCAGCTTCGATCCCTCGTCCGCGGTGGCGGAGAACTGTCCCTTCGTCAATCCGTAGACGCCGTTGTTCTCGATGACGTAGATCATCGGGATGTTGCGCCGCACCAGGTGCATGAACTGCCCCAGGCCGATCGAGGCGGTGTCACCGTCGCCGGAAACGCCGATGCCGAGAAGGGTGTGATTCGCCAGCAGCGCCCCGGTGGCAATGGCTGGCATGCGTCCATGCACGGCGTTGAAACCGTGCGCGCGGCCCAGAAAGTAGGCCGGCGTTTTCGACGAGCAGCCGATTCCGGAAAACTTCGCCACGCCTTCCGGCTTCACGTTCATCTCGTAAAACGCGCGCGTGATCTGATTGCTGATGGCGTCGTGCCCGCAACCGGCGCAGAGAGTCGACTTGCCGCCGTGATAGTCGGTCGCCTTCAGCCCGAGGCGATTCTCCTTCGGGACTTCACTTCCGATTTTCAGTACCGATTCAACCATGGTTAGTCCTCCGAGGCCTGTGAGCTGACTTCAGACCGGCTGGGGCCGGCTGCGATACGCACAAGGGCCTCGCCGTCGCGTTCCATCTGCAGCACCGCATCGGTGATGGAGCGCGCATCGCAGGGAAGCCCGCTGTAGTGCAGGATCTTTCGAATCTTCTTCTGGTTGTCGCCGACTTCGAGGCGGATCAGATCGCCCATCTGGCCGTCGCGATTCTGCTCGACCACGTAGACGCGGTCGTGGGCGGCCACGAACTCTTTCAGTTCGTCAGTGAACGGAAGCGCGCGCAACCGCAGATAGCTCGTCTCGACGTCGCGTTCGCTCTTGAGCTGATGCCGCGACTCCTGAAGCGGAAAATCGGTCGTGCCGTAGGCGATGAACCCGATCTTCGCGCGCGGCCGCCGGTCGACGACCGGCTTCGGCACGTACTGTTTTGCCGTCTGGTATTTCTTCGCCAGACGATCGACGGTGCCCTTGTAGTCCTCCGTCCGTTCGGAGTAACGGGCGAACGAGTCGTGCCCGGAGCCGCGCGTGAAATACGACGGCGCGTCGGTCCCGGGAATGGTGCGCCAGGGGATGCCATCATCGTCGACGTCGAGATAGCGACCCCACTTGCCGCCGAGTTCCTCCAGTTTTTTCTTCGACAGAATCTTGCCGCGGCGATACGGCTTCTCCGGATAGAGGAACGGATCGGACATCCAGTTGTTCATGCCCAGGTCCAGATCGGAGAGGACGAAGACGGGGGTCTGGAAAATCTCGGCGAGATCGAGCGCCTCGATGGCGAAGTCGAAGCATTCCGAGACGCTCGCCGGAATGAGCGCGATGTGCTGCGTATCGCCGTGCGACAGGTACACGACTTCGAGAATGTCGCCCTGCGCCGTGCGCGTCGGCAGCCCCGTAGAAGGACCGACGCGCTGGATGTCCCAGATCACACCGGGGATCTCGGCGAAATATCCGAGCCCTGCGAACTCCGCCATCAGCGAGATGCCCGGGCCGGAGGTGGAGGTCATCGACCGCGCCCCAGCCCACCCGGCACCGAAGACCATGCCGATCGCCGCGAGCTCGTCTTCCGCCTGTACGATGGCGAAGGTGGCCTTGCCGTCGGGTCCGATGCGGTACTGCTTCATGTAATCGATCAGCGATTCGCAGAGCGACGACGACGGGGTGATCGGATACCAGGTGACCACCGACACGCCACCGAACATCGCGCCGATGGCCGCGGCCGCGTTGCCATCGATGATGATCTTGCCGGCGGTCTTATTCATCCGCTCGATGCGCCACTTCTGCTGGTCGGGAAGATTGGCGCGCGCGAATTCCAGTCCCTTGTCAATGGCCGCGACGTTCGGGTCGATGGCCTTCTTCTTTCCTTTGAACTGCTTGTTGACGGCGGCCACGATTTCCTGACGATCGATGCCGATCAACTGGGCCACGATGCCGACGTAGATCATGTTCGTCAGCAGCTTGCGCAGCCGCGAGTCGGTGGTCAGCTCGCCGGCCAGCTTGGCGAACGGCACCTCGCAAAAGGTGAGGTCATTGCGCACCGCCTTGCAGTTGAGCGGCGCGTCGTAAATGCAGAGCGCGCCGACCGGCAGTGCCTCAACATCTTCGCGCGCAGTCTGCGAATTCATGCAGACCATCAGATCGACTTCCTTCTTGCGCGCGATCCAGCCGTCCTTGTTCGCCCGGATGGTGAACCACGTCGGGAGGCCGGCAATGTTCGACGGGAACATGTTCTTCCCGCTGACCGGCACGCCCATCTGGAAGATCGATCGCATCAGAACGTTGTTCGACGACTGCGATCCCGAGCCGTTCACCGTGGCCACGTGGATCGTCAGATCGTTGACCACCGGCCGGGCCCCCGCCGCTACTTCGTCGAGGACGGCCGTTCCTGTCAGGGTATTGGACACTTCGAACTCCTTATTTGCAGTGGCCAGACATTCTAACAGTGCCGACTGCCGAGTGCCGAGATCCCCCGCCAGCACTCAGGACTCAGGACTCAGGACTTATCATTCGCCGCATGCTCCGCACGATCTGGACGGTGTTCGTGGCGGTGGTGGTGACGATTCCGGTCGCCTCGACGGTCATCGCTGTCGCCACGTTCCGTTCGCACGCGGCCTTCATCGACAGGCTGATCCGTCTCTGGGCCGGCATACTCGTCCGCGCGGCGGGCATCGATCTTCGCGTCGAAGGGGCGGAGGCCGTCGACCCCCAACAGCGCTATGTTCTGATCGCCAATCACCACAGCTACTTCGACATCCCGTGCATCTTCGCCGCCATCCCGCAGCCAATCCGCTTCATGGCCAAGAAGAGCCTCTTCAGCATCCCGATCTTCGGCTGGTCGATCGGCCGCGCGGGGTTCATCCCTATCGACCGGAAGAATCGACGCACTGCGGTGAAATCGTTCGAGCTGGCGGTCGAGCGCATTCGCAAGGGGAACACGGTCGTCGTTTTTCCCGAGGAGGGACGCTCGCGGCAGCGCGAGATGAAGCCGTTTCAGCGCGGCGGATTTCTGCTGGCGTTGCGATCGGGGTTGCCGATCCTTCCGGTGGCCATTCAGGGGACGTTCGACGTTTTTCGCGCCGGCGCCAGGCGCATCACGCCCGGCCCGGTGACCATCCGCGTCGGCACGCCCATTCCGACCGAGGGGCTCACGGTGCGCGACAAGGATCGACTTCTCGAACAGTCGCGGGAGCAAATTTCGAAGATGCTGTTTGGGTCGAACCAACAAGTTAACAGTTAACAGACGCGACCGTGCTCAACCTGTTAACCGTTAACTGTTAACTGTTAACGCGTTTCGAACCAAAGCGAGATCCCTCTCCAGAAGCGTCCTCACCTCAATCAAGAACCGATCGTCCGCGACGCGTCCAACAATGGGCGGATCGTTGCGCAGGAACTGCGCGTGGAGTCTGGCGGCGTTTCCGGGAACCTCGATGGCGATGGAAGGAATGGTCTCCGTCGGTGTCGTCCCGCCGCCGAGGGCGCAGTGGCTGCCGGCGACGCGGCATTTCGTACCGCGCACGATCTCTGCGGCGCGCGCGCGCAACGCATCGAGCGGCGTGGAGAGCATGCGGTAGATGGGAATGTCGCGCTCGTACGACTCCGTGGCGAAGGCGCGCAAGGTCTCGGCCATCACCGCGTAGCTTTCTTTCCCTGCGCGCAGCGCGCGCATCAGCGGATGCTTGCGGCATTGATCGACGATCTCCGCGCGGCCGAGAATGAGCCCACCCTGCGTGGCGCCGATCAGTTTGTCGGTCGAGCAGGTGAGCGCATCGACCCCTTTGGCGATCAGTTCGCGGACGGTGTCGCGGCGCCGGAAGCCGTACTTCGCGATGTCCACCACCCGGCCGCTCCCCTCGTCGTAGAGCAGCGGCAGTTTCTTCGCGCGGGCGACCTCGACCAGCTCCTCGATCGCCGGCGTTTCGGTGAATCCGACAATGTCGAAGTTCGAGCGGTTGACGCGCAGAATCGCGGCTGTATTTTTCTTGACCATCGCTGCGTAGTCGCGCGCCCGCGTCCGGTTCGTGGTTCCCACCTCGCGCAGCTTCGCCCCACCCTGCTGGATCACTTCGGGGACGCGAAACGAGCCGCCGATCTCCACCAGCTCGCCGCGGGAGACCAGCACCTCGCGCCGCGCGGCGACGGCGGCGAGCATCAGGAGCGTGGCCGCCGCGTTGTTGTTCGTCATCACCGCGGCCTCGCATCCGAAGAGCGTGAGGCAGAGCGACTCGAGGTGCTCGTCGCGCGCGCCGCGCTCGCCCGCATGGAGATCGAATTCGAGATTCGAATAGCCCTCGACGATCGCACCGGCGCGGGCCCAGAGGGACGGATCGATCGGCGATCGCCCGAGGTTCGTGTGGATGATCACGCCGCTGCCGTTGATGACCGGGCGCAGCGTTGACGCAGTCACCGACTCCAGCGCCATCCGCGCCGCCGCGACCGCCGCCGTCTCGTCGTAACCGCCGCGGGAGGCGCGCAG
>JBGPFD010000233.1:0-5412 GCA_041483175.1 Thermoanaerobaculia bacterium
CCCGACAGCTCCAGCGTCGTCTATCAGATTCAGAATCGCGAACAGACGTGGCTCGATCTCGACAGCGCCCCGATCCGGGACGAATCGCCAAAGACGCTGTTCCGGGAGACGACCAGGGCCTGGGTCGAACCGTCGGGGAATCCCGTCTGGCTCAAGGATGGGACGTTTTTGTGGTTGAGCGAGCGCAGCGGCTTCAAGCACCTCTATCACTATGCAGCCGACGGCACGCTCAAGAGCCAGATTACGAACGGCCAGTGGGAAGTGCGGACGCTGCACGGCGTCGACGCCAACAACGAATGGATCTACTTTTCGGGAACGGAGCGCAGCATCCTCGGCACCGACGTCTATCGCATTCATGTCGATGGCAGCGGTATGAAACGCCTGACAGAGAGCTCCGGGGAACATAGGGCGCTCTTCAATCCGTCAATGACCCAGTGCATCGATTCATGGAGCGACATCGAGACGCCGACACAGACGTTCCTGAATCGCGCCGACGGCACGCGATTGCGCGTCGTCGACACCAATGAAGTTCCCGCGTTGCGCGAATATCGCATTTCCAAACCCGAATTTCTGCAGGTGAAAACACGCGACGGCTTCGCCATGGAAGCGATGATGATCAAACCGCCGGACTTCGATCCGTCGCACAAGTACCCCGTGTATGAGTACACCTACTCCGGCCCCCATGCGCAGTCGGTGCGCAACGCCTGGCGCGGTTCCCAGTCTCTCTGGTGGCAACTGCTCGCGCAGCGCGGAATGATCGTCTGGATCTGCGATAACCGGACGGCCAGCGGGAAGGGAGTGGAATCGACCTGGCCGGTCTATAAACATTTCGGCGAGCTGGAGCTGCGCGATCTGGAGGACGGACTGAAGTGGCTGACGTCGCAACCGTACGTCGACGGCTCGCGCGTCGTGCTCGACGGCTGGAGCTATGGCGGCTTCATGACCAGCTACGCGCTGACGCACAGCACGATGTGGTCGGCGGGAATCGCCGGCGGGACCGTCGCCGACTGGCACGACTACGACTCGATCTACACCGAACGCTACATGCTGATGCCGCAGAACAATCCCGAGGGCTACCAGAACAGCTCTCCACGATTCGCGGCGAAGAATCTCCATGGCAACCTGCTTCTGCTGCACGGCACGATCGACGATAACGTGCATATGCAGAACACGATTCAACTGGTGTACGAGCTGGAAAAAGCGGGCAAGGTCTTCCGCCTGATGGTCTACCCGAAATCGCGTCACGGCGTGACCGATCCGCTGCTTGTCACGCAGATGCGGAAGACGATGATGCAGTTCCTCGAGGATATGGTTCTGCGGAAGTGACGTGTAGGGGCGCGCGTCCTCGCGCGCCCTCGGCGGGCGAGGACGCCCGCCGCTACACGTCTACTCGTCGAGCCGGAAGCCCACCTTGATCTTCACCTGAAACTGCGACACTTTCCCTTTTTCGATGCGCCCGCGCATTTCGGTCACCTCGAACCAGTCGAGATTGCGCAGCGACTTCGAGGCCCGCTGGACGCCCTGGGTAACCGCTTTGTCGAACGACTGTTCGGACGTCCCGACGATCTCCACGAGCTTGTAAACTCTGTTGTCAGCCATAGTTGCCCTCCAGCAGCGTATTATTGTTCGGCTTCGACAAAATCGGGGTGTGTGGAATGAAAGCGGCCAGAAAGGATCGCGTAAAGCGCCAACTGCTGCGCGATGCAGTCACGGATAACTTCGAGACCATTCGAGGTCTGCCGCCGAAGCGCGTCTGGCCGGCGCGGGCGCCGCGGAACGCCTGGGTCTGGCGCGCGTTGCTGTTGCTGATCCCACTGACGCTGCTCGGGTCGAGCGTCTTCATGGGGTCGCGAAGTCACGAGGCTCCGGTTGTATCCGGTTCGCCGGTGACAACAGCGATCAAAACGGAACCCCGCAACGTGGCAACCATTGACTCCACCGAGCCGGTCAAGGCAGCGGCGTTTCCGCTGGCGGTGCGGCGTGTCGTGATCGACGCCGGCCACGGCGGCAGCGATCCGGGGGCATCGGCCTCCGCACAGCTCACCGAGAAGCAGATCACGCTCGACATTGCGCAGCGCCTGGGTGTGCTGCTGCGAAGCAACGGTTTCCAGGTCGTGGTCACGCGCCCCGACGATCGCCTCGTGCCGCTGCGCGAACGCGCGCGGCTGGCGAATACTTCGGACGGCGACATCTTCGTTTCCATTCACGTGAATTCGATTCGCGATCACAGGGTCAGCCACGGCGTGGAGACCTACTACCTCGGCCCGACGAAAGACCCGCTGCTCACGCAACTGGCGGCGGAGGAGAACGGCACGTCGGGCTATTCGATCGCCGATCTGCGTACGCTGCTGGATCGCGTCTACGCCGACGTGCGCCGCGACGAGTCCCGCAGTCTTGCGTCCGACGTGCAGCAGCAGCTCTACGCCAATCTTCGCGCGACCGATCCCGGTCTGGAGAACTGGGGCGTGAAGCGCGCGCCGTTCATCGTGCTCGTGGGCACCGACATGCCGGCCGTGTTGACGGAAGTCGGATGTCTTTCGAACGATCGCGAGGCGGCAATGCTCAGCCGGCCGGATTACCGACAGCAGATCGCGCAGGCACTCTTCCAAGGCATTGGCGCGTATGCCAGGAAAGGAACCTGAGGCATGGCAAGCTCGGACATCCTCCACGTTGGAATCGACCTCGGAACGTCCCGCAGCTCGATTTCCGCCTCCAACGGCGAGCGATTCGTCGTCGAAAGCTTCGTCGGATGGCCTGCCGACATGGTGGCCAAAAAAATCCTCAAGCGGACGGTGCTCATCGGACATGAAGCGGTGACCAACCGCACCATGCTCGATCTGCATCGGCCACTCGAGCGCGGCCTGCTCAAGGAAGGATCGGAAAAAGACGTCGAAGCCGTCCGCGAGCTGCTGCGGCATCTCCTCGGCCTTGTCGGCGTGAAGAAGAACGGAAAAGTGTCCGTCGACAACGTCCGCGCGGTCGTCGGCGTCCCCGCCGCCGCGCTGCGCACGAACAAGCAGTACCTGCGCAACTCGATGAAGGGGATCGTCGACAGCCTGATGATCGTCTCCGAGCCGTTCGCCGTCGCCTACGGACTCAACGCGCTCCTGCACACGATGATCATCGACATCGGCGCCGGTACCAGCGACTTCTGCGTCATGCGCGGCCGCTATCCGAGTGAAGAGGATCAGCGCACGCTCACTGTCGCCGGCGACTCGATCGATGGGCATCTGCTGAAGCTGATCGAAGAGCGTTACCCGCAGGCGAACATGACCGTCTTCATGGTGCGCGAGTGGAAGGAAAAGTACAGCTTCGTCGGCGATGCGCCGCAACGCGCGCTGGTCACCGCGCCGGTCAAAGGCGTTCCGACGGAGCTCGATATCACCAAGGAAATCAAGGCGGCGTGCGAGACGATCCTGCCGCCGGTGATCGAGACGATGCTCGATCTGCTATCGCGCGTGGAACCGGAATTTCAGGAGCGCGTGCGTAACAACATCATCCTGTCGGGTGGCGGCGGACTGATTCGCAATCTGCCGCGCGCGCTCGAGGAGGCGCTCAAGCAGGTCGGCGGCGGCAAGGTCACTTACATGGAGGATCCCGTCTTCGTCGGCTCCGATGGCGGCCTGGCGCTGGCTCTGGACGCGCCGGACACGGATTGGGAACGGTTGTCGGCGTGACACGGTCGATCGTGTGGCGGCGGGCGCCCTCGCCCGCCGTTGAGCCGCCGAGGGCGGCCGCTCCCACACCTACAGCCTGATGCGCACGTTGCTGCTCACCGCCGGCATCATCCTCCTCATTCTCTTTCTCTACGCGCAGCTGGTCCGGCGGACGTCGATGTTCATCCCGTCGACGTACCCCGTGGGCAACTGGGATCCATCTTCATACTCCGTGCGTCCCGAGGACGTCGAATTCCAGGCCGCTGACGGGATACGGCTGCACGGCTGGCTCTTTCGGGCTGTAGAGCCGCCTCTCAGCCGGGCTGTAGAGCCGGCTCTCAGCCGGCTCGAGCCGCCTGAGAGGCGGCTCTACACGATTGTCTGGTTTCACGGCAACGCCGGCAACATCACCGACCGCGCCCCGACAGCCGCGGAGCTGGCGCGGCGCGGTGCCCCCGTGCTGCTGTTCGACTGGCGCGGGTACGGCAAGAGCGAAGGCTCGCCGTCGGAATCGGCGCTCTATCGCGATGCCGTCGCCGCGTATGACTTCGCACGCGGGCACACAACGGGAGACATCGTGCCGTACGGCGAGTCGCTCGGCGGACCGTACGCCGCGTATGTCGCCGCGCATCGTAAGGTGCGCTGCGTGGTGATCGAGAATTCGACGCCCTCGCTCGCAGCGATAGCCAACGCCATCTACCGCCCTTTCCCAATGGGCATCTTCGTTCCCTTCGCCCTGAGCACCACGAGATGGCTCAACCAGGCCGGCGCTCCGGTCCTGGTGATGCACGGCAAACGCGATCAGGTGCTCCCTTTCGCGCTCGGCAAACAGTTGTACGACGCGCTGCGCGTACCGAAAGAGATGCTGATCTCCGAGACAGCCGGACACTGCGAGATCGCCACCGCCGAGCCGGAGCGGTATTACGAGGCAGTGACTCGCTTCGCCAGGCGCTGATCACTTAACGAACGCGGTGAAGTCTGTTTTCCCCTGCATCGACCCGAACACGCTGGCGTACTGCTTCACCGTGCCCGTTCGTGTATCGGTCACGGTCACTTCGATTCGGAGCGGGGTGGCGGTGCCGAACAGCACGGCGATCGTCGGGCGCCCCTGGGAATCGGTATTCCCCTGATCCAAAATCTTCAACAGCAATTCGATATTGTTCTCGCTGTTGAAGTAGAAGAACGCTGTTTCGTAGCTCGCGCTGCCGAAACCGGTGACAGACTTCTTGAGCGCGTCGGTGTCCACAGCATTGTTGTCGAACCCGGCCCGATAACGAACATTCACCTTGAAACGGTTACCCAGCACGCACGCGGTCTTGGCGTCCGGAACACAGACGGTCGGCGACCCACCCGTGCCGGCGAGATACTGCGAAATCGCGCTATACGTGGACGAGAACGCGCCGTCCACGGTCGAGATGCGGGGATCGCATCCGGCCGAGGGATCCTGATTGGGGCCGGTGGTGCAACCGCCGGCAAGCTGGCCGACGACCTGGCCGCTGGCAATCATGACCGGGGAACCGGAACTACCGCCGTAGACGCCGCCGACATCGGTCCCGGTGATCGTGCTGTAGAGGAAGCTCGAATGAGGCCAACTGGAACAACTGCTCAGCGCCGAGTTACTGACTGTCGTGGAGAACTGCTCGGGATAGGGAACACCGCTCGGCGCGGGGTGCGACACGCGATAGAGCCTTGTCCCGTCGGCAACGGCAGAAGTACTCGCGTTCCAGCCCAGAAATACACGCCCGGACGGAATGGC
>JBGPFD010000234.1:0-5374 GCA_041483175.1 Thermoanaerobaculia bacterium
ACGAAGATCAGCCAGCCATCCTCGGACGCCAGTCGCAGCGCTTCGATGACACCGGGGAGCAATCGCACCTGCTCCGGGCCAAGCGGCGCTCCCCATTCGCCGTTTTCCTGCTGCACGAGGTCGTCGAGCACGCCGTCGCGGTCGAGAAAGAGCGCTTTATTCACTTGGCGTAGACCAATGCCGACAGATCAGGAACGTGCCACTGCGGCGATGACGATGCTTCGATCGAGACGCCCGCCGGCGGCTGGCGAAACATCTCCTCCGGCCGGTCGCGCAACAACATCACGCCGATCGATTCGGAAGCGGTGAGAGTGCATCGCAGCCGCTCCGATTTGCGCAACGTCAGCAGGTCGCCATCAGGCTGGCTGGAGAACAACAGCGGCGGCTTGCCGACGCTGGCCCGATCGGCAGCCGTCAGCGACACCAGACGCGGGTCATGCCACGATCGCGTCTCGAAGAAAAGCGGCTGCTCGAACCAGGGATGCGCCGCCAGCCGCCGGGAGGCAAACACGCGATAGATTCCGTCCGCCGGAACGACCCATTCCACCGCCGGTCGAGCAGGTGTCAATCGCGCGCTGAGGCCGGGCAGCCAGAGATCGCGCCACAGCGGCAGGTAATGCGCGGTCATGAAGCGCCCGAGCGGCGGATGGCGCAACATCCAGAGCCGCGCGTCGTGATCGGCGATGATCGCCGCGGGAGGGTTGGCCATGACGTCGGCGATACGGTACGGCTCGAACCGGCCGCGCCCTTCGAGCACCGTGACGATCATGCGCAGAAACCAGTAGCGGTACGCCGGCGGATGGCGGATGGCCCAGCCGACGCCGTCCCACACAAGAGCGCCCGGCGGCGTTCGCGCGTCGACCTCACGCATGATCAGATTCTGATACCGGGTGTCGTCCTCTTTGCCCCGACACAGTGCCACGGCGACATTCACCGTGACTGTCACGCAGAGAATGGCGGTGACAATCCATTGCCGTCGCAGGCGCTGAAACTCCGCTGCTACGAACGGCACCATCAGCACCCCGGGAATCTCCAGGTGGTAATTGAAGACGAACTTCATCGAGGCGATAAAGACGAGATTGACGATCTGCACGATCGAGAGAACAAACAGCGCGTCCGGCCCGCGCCACTGTCGCAGCGCGCGAATCATTCCGATCGTGCCGACGATCAGCAGCGTGATTCCTCCCGGATCGATCGCCGAGGCGCTGAACCACGGAATGCCTTCCAACTGCACTCCCTGCAGGCCGAACGGCGTGACCAGCCTGTGCAGGACGCCGAAGGCGTTCTCCATGAACACCACGCGAATCCCGAACGGCGCCAGAACGCGATGCCAGAAAAATCCGGGAAGGCCCTGCGCATAACGATCGGCCAGATAGTTATCGACCACCAGACGGCGCACTGCGATCGCGGCGGATCCGGTGAATACGAAATACAGCACCCAGAGGAGGAGGGTGGCTACGGCGCCTCCAAACATCCATGCCGAACGCCGTTGCACCGCCCATCGGCCGCGGCCGGCGACAATGCCGACCAGCATGGTGAAGGCGATCACCGGCGCCAGGCGGACGTTGGCGAAGGCGGCGAGACAAAAGGCCGCGCCGGCAGCCACGGTGTAGTAGATCCCCCGCTCCATCCGCTGCATGCAGACTAGCCCGAGAACGAACAGCGCGCCGGCAAGCACGTCGACGCGATATTCGACCGCGGGGAGCATGAAGAGCGTGCTGGTCAGCGCCACTGCCATACCGCTCCAGCGCGCGTGCCGCGAGATTCCAGTGTCGCGCATCCACGTGTTCATGAGCGCGAACATCGCCGCCCAGAGCGGCAGTTGTGCCCAGCGCATGAGGATGATGGCATCCGCCCCCGGGGAGCGGGTCAGCGCGGTGAACGGCGCGAAGAGGAACCACTGCAGTGGCGTGTGGTGTTCCCAGAAATCGCGATAGGGAACCAAGCCGCGGCCCACCCAATCGGTGGCGCGAAAGAATTCGATCTCGTCCCAGTTGAGCGGATGGAGGCCATGAAGGGACACCAGACGCGCCGCGACGCTCGCAGCAATGACGGCCGCCGGGAATCCGATCCGATTCGTTTCGCTGCGCGGGGACGGAGCGTCGGAAAGCGCCACGTTACGAGCGAGTATACACAGCGCGTGTCGCGCTCAATGGAAGATGTTCGGAAACGACGGCACGTGCGTCACCGGCGTCGTCGCCGCATCGAGCGTGACGCCCGGAGCCCGCTGCTGAAAGAGATCGCGAATCCCACTGGGAACGACCATCACTCCGAACGACCGGTCGCCTCCATACTGAACAGCGAGCCGCTGATGCCGGCGCAGCGTAAGCGAATCGGTCGCCGGTATCGGCGCTCCGTCGAGCGTCCACGAAAGCGGAAGAGTCGCCGCCGGCGGGAATCGGGTCAGCGCGATCTCCGTGTGCGAGGTAGGAAATGTGCCGAAGATCAACGGCCGCTGAAACCAGGGATGAATCGACAGAAGCGCCGAACCATAAATGCGGTATTGCCCATCGACCGGCACGATCCACTCCACCGCGCGATGGGAAGCTGTTAGGCGCGCACTCAGGCCGGGCAACCACAAATTGAGCAACACCGGAAGATAGTGCGCCGTGGCGAACGCCGCCAATGGCGGATGCGTTAGAAGCCATCCATACATTCTGTAATCGGTGATGATCGCCGCCGGCGGATCGCCGGCCATCTCCTGCAGCGTATACGGCCTGAAGATGTGCTCTTTCCCGAGACTGACGACCAGCATCGGGAGGAACCAATGTCCATACGCCGGACGGCGGCGCAGCGCCCACCCCACTCCGTCGAAGACGCTTCCATCCGCAGGAGTGTTCCGATCGACCTCGCGCATCACCAGGTCCTGATAGGCGAGATCGGCCTCTTTGCCGCGGAAGACCGAGGCGTAAATGTTGATCGCCGAAACCAGCAACAGAATCGCGGCCACAGCGGCCCAACGCCGGCTCGTTCGGAGGAAGCGATCGGTTTCCCGCGCGACGAAGGGGAGCATCAGCAGGAGAACGATCTCGAAGTGATAGATGTAGAGGAACTTCATCGCCGCGACGAACAGCACGTTGCCGACCTGCAGGAACGCCAGGACGAAAAGATGATCGGGCGCCCGGCGATTCGCCGCGAGGACCCGCACCACTCCGATCACACCGATCACCAGGATGATCACAGTGGCGAGATCGATGGAACGCCAGTCGAACAACGGCTGGCTGCGAACGAGGAGCTGCACTCCGAACGGTTGCCCCAGGCGATGCAGGAGAATCCATTCGGTCCCTTCCGACAGACGGTCGCCGAGGTAGTTTTCGGTCCACACGCGACGCCACGCGATCGACGCGCTGTGTGTAGCAAAGAAATACGACGCGCAGACAGCAAACGCGGCGATCACACCGGCGAAAATTCCATCGGCCGCCCTTGTGCCACCCCACGCGCGATCGCGCGGCCGGACGATGCGCATCACCAGCGCGGTCAGCGCGAGCAGCGGGCCAAGGCGGATATTGGCGAATCCGGCAAGGCAGAGCGCCGCACCGCCGGCGGCAGCAAGCCAGAAGCTGCGATCCGCATCTTGCAGAAGAACGAGCGCCAGAATGTAGAGCGCGCAGCCGAGGGAGTCGATCCGGTATTCGACGGCGGCGAGCATGAACATCGAGCTGCAAAGCAGAAGAAGAATGGCGCTCGCGCGCACGGTCAACGGCAGCGCAGCGCGCCGCATCCAGATCGACAGCAACCACACCGCGGCGATCCAGAGCGGCACCTGCGCCCATCGCAAGGCGATCACCGCCGCAGTGCCGGGCGCATGAATCCGCGAAGCGATCGGAGCGAAAACGAACCACTGCAGCGGGCTGTGGTGCTCCCAGAAATCGCGGTACGGCACGAGACCGTGCGCCACCCAGTCGGTGGCGCGAAAAAACTCGATCTCATCCCAGTTGAGTGGATGGAGCCAGGTGAGCAGGACGGAACGCGCCGCGGCGGCAATCGCGATTAGAGCGATGACGAAGCGGGGCCGCGACACAAATCAGTATACGATGTGCGCATGTCGTTCAGCCGTGCATTTCTCGACGAAACGATCGACATCGTGCGCCGGATCGACGCGGACGGGGTCGATCGACTGGCCGAGGGACTGGCGGCGGTGCGCGATCGCGGCGGCCGTCTGTTCATCGTCGGCGTCGGCGGCTCGGCAGGACACGCCAGCCACGCGGTGAACGACTTCCGGAAAATCTGCGGATTCGAAGCCTACACGCCAACCGACAACGTGTCCGAGCTGACGGCGCGAGTCAACGACGAAGGGTGGGAGAGCTGTTTCGCCGAATGGCTGAAGATCTCGCGGCTCGGCGAACGCGACGCGCTGCTCGTATTCTCCGTCGGCGGAGGCAACGTCGAGAAGAACGTCTCCGTCAACCTGGTGCGGGCGATCGACGAAGGGCGTGCCCGCGGCGCGCGAATCTTCGGAATCGTAGGGAAGGACGGCGGCTATGCGAAACGCGTGGCCGACGCCTGCGTGGTCATTCCCACGGCCTCGCCGGATCGCATTACACCGCACACCGAAGGCTTGTGCGCGGTGGTCTGGCATCTTCTTGTGAGCCATCCGGCGCTCAAAGTGACACAGACGAAGTGGGAGTCTGTGCGTTGAGATCTCCGGCTGGCAAGAATCACCGGAAGGTCAATCAGGCGGCGTTTCACCGGCGCGGGCATTGAAAGAAAAGAAAAAGGCCGTTGGGTTTTGCCCAACGGCCTTTGTAATTATCCCGGCGGCGTCCTACTTTCCCGCACCGTTACCAGCGCAGTATCATCGGCGATGCGGAGCTTAACTGCCGTGTTCGGAATGGGAACGGGTGTGACCTCCGCTCTATGACCACCGGAAACTTGTAATCGTGTTGAATACGGGCTGTAAAAGAGCTGCACGCTGCAGAAAGCATCAAATCAAGACAATTATGGTCAAGTCAAACGACCGATTAGTACGGGTTAGCTGAACACCTAGCCGAAGCTTGGCGCTTACACACCCCGCCTATCAACGTGGTCATCTACCACGGGTCTTCAGGGAGAACTCATCTTGGGGTTGGCTTCTCGCTTATATGCTTTCAGCGATTATCCTTTCCCGACCTGGCTACCCAGCGGTGCCGCTGGCGCGACAACTGGTACACTAGAGGTCAGTGCTTCCCGGTCCTCTCGTACTAAGGAAACCTCCCCTCAATTCTCCTGCGCCCACAACAGATAGGGACCGAACTGTCTCGCGACGTTCTAAACCCAGCTCACGTACCGCTTTAACCGGCGAACAGCCGAACCCTTGGGACCTGCTCCAGCCCCAGGATGCGATGAGCCGACATCGAGGTGCCAAACCCTGACGTCGATGTGAACTCTTGGTCAG
>JBGPFD010000235.1:0-5330 GCA_041483175.1 Thermoanaerobaculia bacterium
CCAGGTGCAGGGCAGTGGTGATGCCACGTCGCCGTTTACCGTCACGGTCAGTTTGTCGGGCGGCGGTGTCAGCGTCACCGTTACGGTTACCTACGTCAACGGTGACAACTTCTTCCGTTTGCGCAAGCAGTTCACCGGGGTTGTGACGCAGAGCATGACGGTCTATCTCGGAGCGGATATCTATCTGGCCAGCTCCGACAGCGGCGTGTTCTTCTTCGAGCCGAACCTCAACGCGCCGGGTGGTGTGGATTGCCTGATTCCGCCGACGTATCACATTCTTCTGATTCCGACGCTGCCCAGCCAGGCCAATCACGTGACAACGGCGTTTTACGGTACGGTCTGGCAGCAGATCGGACAGGGTGCGCTGAACGGCAACATCACGCCCGGCGACTGCGTCGACAACGGCGCGGCGCTGGAGTGGGACAACGTGCTGAGCCGGGGTGTCACCTCCGCAACGCTGCAGAGCGCCGTGTCGTTCGGCTCCATTCCATCAGCGCTGGCGATCGCGCCGTTCGTGGTCATCGTCGATCCCACCTTCGTCTCGCTGTTCCCTGGACAGTCCGCTGTATTTAACGTCACCACGGCGCACAACGCAGATACCGGTTTCAACGCCTCGATCCAGCTCTCAGTGCCGAACGCTCCGGAGGGAATGACGGCCACATTTGATCACACCACAATCCCCGCCCCGGGCGACGGCACGGCCAAGATGACCTTGCAGCTGTCGCCCGATATCTTCCCGGCGACCTATAGCGGGATTTCGGTCGTGGGGATCGGCGCAGATGAGGCAGGAACGACCGAGGGCGCGTCGGTGGGCGTGGAAGTCATCTGCGACCCGCCGCTCATCCTGGCACTGAACAATCCGAAGAGCCAATCGGTGACGCGCGGATCGACGGTCACGCTGAGCGTGAAGTCGGAAGGGCCGGGGCCGTTTACGTACACGTGGTACGCCGGCCATGCAGGTTTCACGAGCACGCCGATCGCGAACTCCAATGCGGCGACGTTCACCACGCCGGCGATCAACGTGACGCAGGAGTTCTGGGTGCGCGTCTCCAATGCATGCGGTACGCAGGACAGCCAGACCGCGAGCATCACGCCGCACGACTAGGCGTTAGGTCTCAGGCGTTAGAAATCAGGTGTTTGGGTGGCGGGGCCTAGCGCCCAGCGCCCCGCGCCTGACACCGAACGCCTATTCATCATGACCCAAACGCATCAGTGGGGAACGCAGCCCGAGATGTTCGGGCCGCGGCACGAGCACCGTCTCGGAATCATCCTTCGCGAGACGGCGAAACTGGCGCCCGGTTCGCGCGTGCTCGATGGAGCCGTGGGCCTCGGGCAGCTCGCGGATCGTCTGCGCCATCACGGATTGCGGCCTTTCGGCATCGACGCCTCCTTCGAGGCCGTTCTCCACGTTCGAACGAAGCTGGGAATCCCGGCAGTCCTCGGCGATCTGACGCGGCTTCCGTTTCGGGACGTGGCATTCGACGGCGTGACCAGCGGCGAAACGCTCGAACACCTCGATGACGACGCCGCGGCGGTCCGCGAAATCGGACGCGTTCTGAAGAGCGAAGGGCTCTGCGTCTCGACCGTTCCGGCGCTGCGGAGTCTGTGGTCCTCGAGCGACGATTACTACGAGCACCGTCGGCGCTATACCCGTGAGGAATTCCGCTCGCTTTTTCGCCGCGGCGGCCTGCGCGTGGAGAAGGCGCGCTTCTGGGGTTTTCCGATCGTCCTTCTCTACGACACCATCTTCCTGCTGCCGATGAACAAACGCCGCGCGGCGCGAAACGTGGCAAGCGACGCCCCTCTGCAGTCCGTTGCCCGTGCCGGGCGCTCTCGCGTGCTCGTCAACATGGTGCGCGCGATCTTCGCCGTCGACCGTCTCTTTTCGTGGATCCCGTTCGGGCCGGGCCTGCTGCTGGTGGCGCGGAAGAGCGCGCCTTTTTCAGCAGCGGATTGATGACCCGTAAACCTTCGAACGCGTGAAATCCTTGCGCGGCGCCAGGTCGTCGACTGTCACAGTGGTGCGTTTCGGCAGGCACGGATGCCATCACGGCAAAATGAGGATATGCGAGAATCGGCTCATCAGGGGGTGAGCCATGACGGAACTGGAAAAGCCGAGCAAGGCAGAAGATGAATATTTCGCGCGACAGGAGATCGAACGCCGGAAAGTGTGGGCCAGCGAACAGATGGCCAAGATGGCCACCGAGGAGAAGCAGCGGCTGCGCGAGTTGCACTTCATGAAGTGCCCCAAGTGCGGAATGGATCTGGCGACGATCGACTTGCACGGGGTGAAGATCGATCGCTGCGCCTCCTGTAACGGTACCTTTTTCGATGCCGGCGAGCTGGAACAGGTGATCAGCCGGGGCGGCGGATTTCTTGCACGCCTGATCTCGGTGTTGCGCTGAAAAGGATGGACGATGAAACGGAATCACGCTGAAACGGGGGAAGCAGCCGTTCTGCCGCATCCGCCTGCCGCGCACGAGGAACAGCTCCCGCTGTTTTCCGCCGACGCGCTGGAGGCGATCCGCGGAGACGCGGCGCGCTGGCGGCGCACGCTGCACGATCCGGCGGTCGCCAGACACTCTCCATGGAAGCGCGATTTCACCACCGTGAGCGGAATGGACGTGAATCCGCTGGCCACTCCGGAGCACGTCGCCGATCTCGATTTCCACCGCGATCTCGCGTTTCCCGGCGAGTTTCCGTTCACCCGCGGCATCCATCCGACCGGCTACCGCGGAAGGCTGTGGACCATGCGCCAGTTCGCCGGGTTCGGATCGCCGAAACAGACGAATCATCGATTCCAGTATCTCCTCGAGCAGGGCCAGACCGGCCTATCGACAGCGTTTCACCTCCCGACGCTCTACGGCTACGACTCCGATCATCCTTTCAGCGCGGGCGAGGTCGGCAAGTGCGGCGTGGCGGTCGACACGCTCGCCGACATGGAGACGATCTTCGACGGGATCAACCTCGAGGAGGTCACCGTCTCCATGACCGTCAACTCCACCGCGCCGATCCTGCTGGCGATGTATCTCGCCGTCGCGGAAAAGCACGGGGCGGACTGGAAGAAGATCTCCGGCACGCTGCAGGCGGACATCCTCAAGGAATACATCGCGCAGAAGGAATACATCTTCGCGCCGCGGCCCTCGATGCGGCTGATCACCGACATCTTCAAGTTCTGCGCGGACAATGTGCCGAAGTACAACACCATCTCCATCAGCGGCTATCACATCCGCGAGGCCGGCTCGACCGCGCTGCAGGAGCTGGCCTTCACGCTGCGCGACGGAATGGAGTACGTGGAGCACGGCATTCGAGCGGGGCTCGAAGTCGACGACTTCGCACCGCGCCTGTCGTTCTTCTTCAACTCCCACAACGATCTGTTCGAAGAGGTGGCCAAGTTCCGCGCCGCACGCCGCGTCTGGGCCAAGGTCATGCGTGACCGTTTCGGCGCCAAGGACCCGCGTTCGTGGATGTTGCGCTTTCACACCCAGACCGCGGGCTGCTCCCTCACCGCGCAGCAGCCGTACATCAACATCGTCCGCGTGGCCATCCAGGGCCTCGCCGCGGTCCTCGGCGGAACGCAATCGCTGCACACGAACTCGCTGGACGAGACGCTCGCGTTGCCGACCGAGAACGCCGCGCGCATCGCCCTGCGGACACAGCAGGTCCTGGCGCACGAGTCGGGCGTCATCAACAGCGTCGATCCGCTCGGCGGCTCGTACTACGTCGAGGAGTTGACCAACCGGATGGAGAAGGGCTGCTTCGACTATTTCGACAAGATCGATCAGTTCGGAGGAATGATCGAAGCCATCGAAGCGGGATTCCCGCAGCGCGAGATCTGGGACGCCGCGTATCAGTATCAGCGGGCCATCGACTCCGGCGAGAAGGTCGTCGTCGGCGTGAACGCCTTCCAGATGGAAGGAGAGGAACCGTACGAGATCCTGCGCATCGATGAATCGGTGACCGCGGACCAGCTTGCGTCGCTGAATCGTGTGCGCAACTCACGCGACACCCGGGCCGTGGAGGAAAGCCTCGAACGCCTGCGCAACGCCGCCAGAGAACCGCAGGTGAACACGATGCCGTTCATCCTCGATTGCGTGAAGGCCTACGCCACCGTCGGCGAGATCGCCGACGCGTTGCGCGACGTCTTCGGAACCTATGAGGAGCCGGCGCTGTTTTGAGCACCGTGGACTGAGGACTAGTCCGGCCTCATCGAGGCGCAGTCGTATCTCGGTCTGTTCTATGGAGTTCGCTTGTTCGGGGTGCGTGATAATCGCCCGGGAGCGCTGTTGTTTTCGCCCTTCGAGTGGCGCTGATGGGTCCGCTTGCACGCCGGAAATTTCAGCCTGCGATGCCGTAGCCGTCACCGAACTGTTTTCCGCAAATGTGACCGTTGTCACCCTTACAAGTGAGCAAAGGGAGAATCCTTAGCCCAAGAAAGAAAGGATCTCTCTCATGCGCCTACGGCTACTAGTCATTTCCCTACTAACTCTTGCAACTTCTGCCTTTGCAAAAGATGTTTTCCTTAGCATCGGCGGCAGTGCCGGTGTGTTTCACACCGACGCGCGGATTTTCAATCCTTCGACGACGAAGGACATTCAGATTCAGGCGTACCTGCTGCTGCCGCCGACGCCCCAGTTCGGTGGAGACAACAGCGGCGCGCAACCGACCACCATCACCGTGCCCAAACGGCAGATGGCCGTTTACAACGACGTCGTGCAGTCGCTGTTCAACAGCGGCGTTTCTCTGGCGGCCATCCGGCTGAAATCCGACGACGACTTCATCGCCACGCAGCGGATTTATGCGCAGTCGAATGCCGGATGCGTCGGCACGCTGGGGCAATTCGTGCCCGGGCTCGACGTGTCGACAGCGGCCAAGCAGGGCGTTCTCATCCAGTTGAAATCGAGCGCCTCGTTCCGGACGAACATCGGCCTGGTCAATCCGAATGGGACTTTGGCGAACGTCACCTGGCATCTGTACGACAAGAACAACGCCGTGGTCGGAACGGTGAATACGTCCGCCGTCCCCGCGGCCATTCCGCCGTTCGGCGTCGTCACGCCGATCAATATCACGAGCGTCTTCAGCGCGCCGGGCGCCGACCTCTCCGACGCCTGGGTCAGCTTCTCGTCCGACCAGCCGATCTTCGCCTATGCCTCCGTGGTGGACAACGGGACGATCGATCCGACATTCATCCCCATGTCCGCCGATTCTGGCGGAACGCCGATCGTCAATCAGCCGGCGACGAAAACGTACAACGTTTTGGAGCGAAGTTTCCAAATCACAGTCTCGCCGTCGATTGGAAACAACGATCTCAAAATCGGCGATCGGGTCAC
>JBGPFD010000236.1:0-5272 GCA_041483175.1 Thermoanaerobaculia bacterium
ATACGCAGCATTTCGCTGGTGCCGCTTGCGGCCGAGATGCAAGGAGCGAGGAGGAGGCGATGTGGTGACATCGTTGACGACGAGCGACGCCGCAGATCGGCCGCAACCGGCACCAGCCCGGAGGGTTGCGTATCTCTGACTCACCACACTGGCGGTTGCCAGCACATTCCGGGAATCGGCAACTACAAAACCAGCCTCACCGGCTGCTCGATGAACTGCCGCAACGTTTTGAGGTACTCCGCGCCGGCGGCGCCGTCGACCACCCGGTGGTCGCACGACATGGTCACCTTCATCCGGTCGCGCACGACCACCTGCCGATCGATGACCACCGGCTGCTCGTTCGCGGCGCCGATGGCAAGAATCGCGGAGTTCGGCGGGTTGATGATCGCCGTGAACTCCTCAATCCCCCAGGCGCCAAGGTTGGAAATCGTGAACGTCGAGCCCTGATACTCGTTCGGCATCAGCTTGCGGTTTTTCGCCTTCTCCGCGAGGCTCCGTACCTCGATCGCAATTTCCATCACCGACTTCTGATCGGCATTGCGAACGACCGGCGTGATCAGACCCTCCGGCGTCGAAACGGCGACTCCAATGTGGATCTCGCCATGCTGGGTAATCGCCTCCTCGCCCCAGCTCGCGTTCACGTTCGGGTGATGCTGCAGCGCGAGCGCGACGGCGCGAATGATGAAGTCGTTGATACTGAGTTTCGAGTCCTCGATTTCGCTGAGCTGCTGGCGCAACAACAGAAGCTTCGTCACGTCGAGGTCGGCGGTCAGATAGAAATGCGGAATGGGGCCGGTCGACTCCGCGAGGCGTTTGGCGATCGTGCGCCGCATCGCCGAGAGCGGAATCTGCTTCGTTTCGACGTGGCGCGGGCTCTCAGCCCGCGCGGGCCGGCTGAGAGCCGGCCCCACGTTCTGCACGTCCCGCGCCACGATTCTCCCTTGCGGGCCACTTCCCTGAATGGCATCGAGGCTCACACCCATCTCGCGCGCAATCTTGCGCGCCAGCGGCGACGAGCGCTGCCGGCCACCCTCCGCGCGCGGAATGGCAACGACGTTTGTCAGCGGGGCGGAACGATCCTTCCGCGGCGGCCCCTTCATCTCGATCGCCTCGGCGTACTCGCCGGTGGTGTGCTTGACCGAGTCCTTCTTGTCGAGCGCGCGGCGCTGCGGCTCCGCGCTCTCGCCCGGCCGGACGATCGTGGCCACCCGCCCGCCGACCGGCACCACCTGTCCCTCCTGCGCCGTGAGCTCGCCGATGGTGCCGTCCTGCTCCGCTTCGAGATCGAGATTGACCTTGTCAGTCTCGATCTCCAGCACGGGCTCCCCCTTCTTCACTGCCTCGCCCACTTTCTTGTACCAGCGGACGACCTTCCCCTCGGTCATCGCGTCGCCCACTTTGGGCATGATGATTTCCGACATGTTCGTGCCTAGTGCACTCAGGACTTGTACATGACTCGTTTTACAGCACTCATGACTTGCTCCTCGTGTGGAGTCGCCAGTAGTTCGAGATTGCGTGCGTAGGGCATCGGTACATCCTCGCCGGTGACGCGTTCGACGGGTGCGTCGAGATCGTCGAAAACGGTTTCGGTGATGCTGGCGGCGATTTCGGCGGCGGCGCCGAACGGTTTCCACTGCTCCTGCACGACGACACAGCGATGCGTTTTGGCCACCGACGCGTACGCCGGCACGAGATCCAGCGGGCGCAGCGTGCGAAGGTCGATCACCTCCGCTTCAATCCCCTCCTGCGACAGGCGCTCCGCCGCGGTGAGCGAGAGCTGCAGCATCCGGCTGTACGAGACGATGGTGACGTCGGTGCCCTCGCGCGCCACGCGCGACTGGCCGAACGGCACGGTGAAGTCGGGATCCTCGGGCACCTCCCCTTTCATGCCATAGAGCGCGGCGCTCTCGAGGAAGATCACCGGATCGCGCCCGCGAATCGCCGTCTTCAGCATTCCTTTCGCATCGGCCGGCGTGGCCGGCGCGACGACCTTCAGACCCGGAAAGTGCCCGTAAAACGACTCGAACGATTGAGAGTGCTGCGCCGAGAGCTGCACGCCGGCGCCCTGCGGTCCACGGATGACCACCGGCACGTCGACCTGCCCGCCGGAAAAATAGCGAACCTTTGCGGCGTGATTGAGGATCTGATCGGCGGCGACGATGGCGAAGTTCATGGTCATCATCTCCACGATCGGGTGCAGGCCCAGCATGGCCATCCCCACCGCCGTTCCGGCCATCCCGGCCTCGGCGATCGGCGTGTCGATCACCCGCTTCGGCCCGTACTTTTTCAGCATGCCGGCGGTGATGCGAAACGTACCCTCGTAGACGCCGATGTCCTCGCCCATGATCAGGACGTTCGCGTCGCGATCCATCTCCTCGATCATCGCCTCGCGGATCGCGTCGCGGTAACTCTTCTCACTCATTTGGCACCACTGTCATCCTGAGCCGCACAGACGGCGAAGGATCCCGCGCCCCTGCCGAGGGGATCCCTCGCTCCGCTGGGGATGACACGCGTAATCATTCCGCCACCACGTCGCGGTAGAGCTCGTCCGGCTCTGGCGCGGGACTCTCTTCCGCGAACTTTACCGCCCTGGCCACCCGTTCGCTTGCCTCCTCCTCCATCTTCACCACGTCCGCATCGCTGAGATTGCAAACCTCGGCGAGGCGCTTGCGGAGGATGACGATCGGATCGCGATGCTTGTGCTCTTCGACTTCGTCTTTCGATCGATATGGCTGGAGGACGTCGGCCGCTCCGTGACCGGAAAAGCGATAGGTCACCGCTTCGATGCAATACGGCTTTCCGGTCTGTCGAACCTGACGGAACACGCGATCGGCGAGTCCGCGGATGGCAAAGACGTCCTGGCCGTCGACCTTTTCGGAGGGAATGTCGTACGCCCGCATGCGCGCCGCGAGATCGGTCACCGCGGAATGCCGCTCCACCGACGTGCCCATGGCGTAGCCATTGTTCTCGATGACGAAGACGATCGGGGCCATTCCCTGGTGACCCCACAGTCCGGTGATGTTCATGGCCTCGTGAAACGAGCCGATGTTCATGGCGCCGTCGCCGAAATAACAGACGACGATGCGATCGGTGCCGCGATAGCGCAGCGCATACGCCGCGCCGGCAGCGAGGGTCACGTGGCCGCCGACGATTCCGTAGCCGCCGTAGAACCCGTGCTCGACGTCGAACAGATGCATCGATCCGCCTTTCCCTTTCGACAGGCCGGTCGATTTTCCGAACAACTCAGCCATGACGCGGCCGGGATCGGCGCCACGCGACAGCGCCTGCGCGTGGTCACGGTAGCCGGTAAAGACGACGTCATCCTTCTGCAGAGCGCTGAGGACTCCGCTGGCCACCGCTTCCTGCCCGGTATAGACGTGCAGATAGCCACCGATCTTGCCCCGGCGGAACTCGCGCTCACTCGCTTCCTCGAAGCGGCGGATGAAGATCATCTGCCGGAGGATGTCCGTCCACTCCGGCGCGCAGGGAGCGGGGTCCATCGTGGCTGTGGCTTCTGCTTTCTGCTTGGCCATCGGCGAAACTATAGATTAAACAAAATCTGTGCGCCGCGTCACGCCTGAGAGAGATCAAGCCTCCGCGAAGCGGTATGGGCCCCGCCTGGCCACCGCCGGGGATCCTTCGCCGCGCGGCTCAGGATTTGGTCCGTTGAGTCACGCCTGAGAGAGATGGGCGTCGAGATCGGTGCGGCGGACGATGAAGAAGAGTGCGACGAGGGCGAGAAGCATGCCGTTCGCGGCCAGGGCGATGGAGATCGACCAGCGCTGCGCGATGAAGCCCGCCAGCAGGTTGCCCAAAGGCATTCCACCCCGGAAGGCCAGCATGAAAATCGACATAACCCGGCCGCGCATGGAGTCGGCGATCATGAGCTGTACCAGCGAGCTGTAGAGCGAGATCACCCCGACGATGCACGCGCCGGCGCCGAAGGCGATCAGCAGGCTCGCCTGAAAGACGCGCGAGAGTGCGAAGGCCACCAGCAACACCGCGAAGGTCAACTGCAGCATCAGAGCGATCCGCCCCTTGTGCGGCAGGTGGCTGCTGGCGGCCACGAACAGTGCGCCGACGACCGACCCGACGCCATAGGAGCTCAGCAGATACGTGTACGCCTTGGGGCCAGCGGCGAAGATGGCCTTCGCCACCACCGGCAGAAAGGTCACGATCGGCATCCCGAGAAACGTTCCGACGAAGGCGAGGAACGTCAGCAGGAGCAGCCCGCGCCGGCCGATGACGAAGGCGAAGCCTTCCTTCATTTCGGCCATGATCGTCTTCGTCTCCCCGCTGCCGCGGATGATCGGCGTGCGGATCATCAGGTAGGCGATGATGACCGCGATGAACGAGAGTCCGTTCAGCCAGAAGCAGGCCGCCGCTCCCCAGGCGGTCAGCGCCAGGCCGCCGAGAATCGGGCCGATGACCCGCGCCAGATTGAACTGCATCGAGTTCATGGCTATGGCGTTGGCCACGTCGTCGCGCTTGACCAGCAGCGGCAGCAGCGAGGCGTACGCCGGCCCGCTGAACGATTGCGCGCTGCCGGTGAGAAACGACAGCAGGAAGATGTGCCAGATCTGCACCGTATGCGTCCACAACAGGGCCGCCAGCACAAAGGCGAACAACATCTGCAGCACCTGCGAGGCGATCATGATCTTCCGGCGCTCCATGCGATCGGCAATGACGCCGCCGAACAGCGAGAAGAGCAGCATCGGGCCGGTGCTCAGAAACGCGTCGACGCCGAGGAGCAGCGCGGAGCCTGTGAGTGAATAGACCACCCACGCCTGCGCCACGGTCTGCATCCACGTGCCGGTGGTGGAGGTGAATGCGCCGATCCACACCAGGCGGAATTCGCGGTACTGAAGCGCGCTGAACGTCCGGCGCATACGGCCCGGCCGTTTGCGCGCTTCGGCTTCGATTGTTTCTTCCTCCGGAAGCGAAGCACTCATCGCGCGATCTTCAGCCTGGCGACCGTGGCGTGGGTGTGCGCGTGACAGATGGCCACCGCCAGCGCATCCGATGCGTCCGGCGACAGGATGCTGTCCGCACACGCGGGCAGCAGGACGCGCACCATCTTCGCCACCTGCTCTTTCTCCGCGGCACCGTATCCCACCACCGCGCTCTTGACCGACCGCGGCGAATACTCGAACAGCGGGAGCTTCGCGCCATGCGCGGCCAGCAGAACGACGCCGCGCGCGTGCGCGAGCTGAATCAGGCTCTTCATGTTGTGGCCGGCGAAAGGAGTTTCCACCGCCACCACCGCCGGCGA
>JBGPFD010000237.1:0-5217 GCA_041483175.1 Thermoanaerobaculia bacterium
AAATAATAACGTCATTCAATCTTGACCGCTGCCGCCAGATCGAGACGCGAGGCGAACCGCGCCGGAAGCCCGCCGGCCAGCGCCGCCGCGAGAAACGTCACCATCGAGGAGACGACGATTGTCAGCAGCGGTGTGTGGAATTCGATCGTCCATCCGAAACTCTGCTTGTTGATGACGTAGATCAGAATCCACGACAGGACGTACCCCATGGCCACGCCGGTGACGGTGGATGTAAAGCCGAGAATCGACGATTCGAGGAAGAGCATCCGCCGGACTTCGGCGGCGGTCATCCCGGCGATGCGCAGCAGCGCCAGCTCACGATTGCGCTCCAGGATCAGTGCGGTCAGCGCGTTCACGATTCCGAGCACGGCGACCGCAAGAGCGATGGCCAGCAGCGCGTAGGTGATGACGAACGTCTGATCGAAAATCTTCATCACCTCGCTGCGAATCTCGCGATTGGAAACCGTGAACGCGTGGTACTTCGGGCCGAACATCGTTTCCAGTTTCGCGCGCGCCTCCTCGAGCTGCACGCCCGGGCGCAGGTAAATGACCACGGTGTTGATCGCATCGTCGTGAAACGCAGGAACGTACACGCTGCGATCCATGAACACCACCCCGCGATCGTTCGAGTAGTCGCGATAGATGCCGGTGATCGGAAACCGCTCGATGCCACGCGCGGTCGGGAGGTCGACCGTGTCGCCGACCCCTTTGCCGAACTTGACGGCGAAGCTCTCCGATACCAGCACGCCGTGGCGCGCCAGCACGTTGCGCAGGGCCGTGGCCCCCGAGCGCGGCGCGACCATCGGAAGATCGCCGTGCGCCAGCGCCACAGCCGTGTCGCCGCTGCCCACGGCGATGATGCGGTCGTGATAGACCATGTCGCGGCCGCGGATCCGATCGATGGCCGCGATGAACGGAACGCGCTGCAGCTCGTCGCCGATCTCTGCGGGAAAAACAGCCGCGTCCGCATTCGATAGCAGCTTCGACGGGCGCAGCCAGAGATCGGAGCTGACTGTCTGCCCGACCCAGATGCGCACCGTTTCCCGGAAGCTGCCGATCATGAGCGCCACGGCAACCATCGTTCCGATTGCCAGCGCCAGCGCCGCGGTCGCCACGGCGGTCCTTCGCAGCGACGCCGGAATCGATGCCGACGCCAGTTGGCCGACGATGCCCCACAACCATCGGAGCGGCTTCTCGAGCGCCGACGACGCGGAGGTGACGATCAACGGCGACAGCAAGGAGAAGCCGATGACGACGAGGAACACCGCGATGTAGCCGCCGACCGGCACGCCGCGAAAGGGCGGGGTCAGCGAACCGGCGGCGGCCGCGGCAAAGCAGGGAATCGCCGCAATCGCCAGGAACCATTGCATCCGGCGCGCGACGCGTTGGTGCAATCCCGGCTGGATGAGGATCGTCGGCCGCACGCGCGCGGCCTCCATGGCCGGCTGCATCGCCGAAAGCATCGAGAGAATCACGCCAACGGTCATTCCGACGGCGATGATGCCGGGCGTCAGCTCTACGGCTTCAGGGCGCGAGGCCACGTACAGCTCGTTGATCGTCTGACCGATCATGCGCAGGATCCCCCGTGCCATGGCGTTCCCGAGCGCAACGCCGGCCACGGAGCCGATGACGCCGAACAGCAATCCTTCACTGACAAAGGCGACGAAGATCTGACGCGGCGAGGCGCCCAGCATTTTGAGCACGCCGACATCTTTTCGGCGGCGCAGGATGGAGATGAGCACGGTGTTGTAGACGAGGAACATGCCCACGAGCAGCGTCACGCCGGCGAGCGCAAAGAGATTCAGGCGAAACGCGCGCAACATCGCCTCCACGCGTTCGCTGCGCCGTGACGGGCGCTCGAGCCGCACGCTCGCCGGCAGCGCGCGGCGAATTTCCGGAATGAGACGCTCGTCGGGCACGAGCAGATCGATGCGCGTGAGCCGCCCTTTCATGCCGAAGCGACCCTGCGCCGTGGCGATGTCGGCGACGGCGATGCTTCCGTTGAACGCGGTGGCCGGTCCATGCGGCTCGAGAATTCCGCGCACGGTCATCGTCGCGCGCTGGCCGAAAACGTTGAGAACGACTTGTGAGCCGAGCCGCAAATGGTGATCGCGGGCGAAGACTGCCGGAACGACGATCGAGTCGCGGCGAAAGAGATCGAGCGCAGCGGAGAGGTGTCGCGCCTGGGCCTGTGCGTCGATAGCCGAAGGCGGCGGTTCTCCGCTGATCGTCGCGTAACGGTAGTCGCGGAAATGAAGATCGCTCAGGAGATCGACGCCGAAAAGCCGCACCGGCAACTGCTCGGGCTCGAGGACTCCATCGACGTCGATGACCGGAGCGAAGCGCAGACCGCGCCGCCAGAAGGCCTGCAACCGCAGCAGCAGGGTCTCGTCGATTTCGGCGTTTGAGGCGATCTGGTAGTTGGCACGTCCGGACACGGCTTCGACCGACTCGCGAAACGCGCGCAGCGCGCTCCGATTGGCGAGTGCCACGGCGACCACGGCACCGACGCCGACCGCGATCCCCAGCAGCGTCAGCAGCGTCCGAATTTTCTCTCGAACCATCGGCCGGAGCACCAGCGCGCGAAGGACGATCATCGGATCACTCGCCCGTCGGCGATACGGATGATGTAGTCGCCGCGCGCCGCGGCGCGATCGGAGTGCGTGGCCAGGACGATCGTCGGCCTTTCGGTTTGATGAACGTCGCGCATCAGATCGAGCACGCTGTCGCCGGTGTGCGAGTCGAGATTGCCGGTCGGTTCGTCGGCGAGCAACAGCGCAGGCCGATGGATGATCGCCCGGCTGATGGCCACCCGCTGCATCTCGCCGCCGGAAAGCTCGTTGGGAAAGTGGCGCGCGCGCTGCGGCAATCCGATGCGCTCGAGCATCTGTCCGACGCGCGCTTCGACCTCCCGCCGCGGCACGCGCGCCAGCAAGAGCGGAAAGGCGATGTTTTCGAAGACGTTGAGCGTGGGGATCAGATTGAAAAACTGGAAGACGTAGCCGATCGAGGTGCGCCGGAGCAGCGTCAACTCCGGCTCGGTCAAGGCGGAGATTTCGCGATCGCCGAGGTAAATGCTGCCGCGGCTCGGCCGATCGACGGCCCCTATGAGATTCAGCAGCGTCGACTTGCCGCTGCCCGAGGCGCCCATGAGCACCGCGAACGCTCCGCTCTCGATTTCCAGCGACACGTCGTCCAGCACCTGGACCGGCGCAGATTCGTCGGAGGCTCCATAGACGTGTGAAACAGCATCGATTCGAACGCGCACGCGCGCCGATTCTACCGGCACAAACGCTGCGACCCTTTGGATGATCGCGGGGCCGGTGATAGGCTCCGCATGCGGAGGTACCGCCATGGACGAGTCAACCACAACGGGCAACACTCCTGAAGACGACGATTCACGGTTCGGCCGTGCGCGCGAATTCGTCAATGAGAAATACGCTGCCGCCTCCGACGCCATGAAGAACCAGTACAACCGCGTCCGCGAGAAGGTCGACGACGTCGATTTCGGCGAGATCACCGATCAGGTTCGCGGGTATGTGCGCTCGAATCCGGGGAAGGCGCTGCTGATCTCCGTGGGCGTGGGGTTCCTGATCGGTCTGCTCCTTCGCCGGAGCGACGAGGATGAGGATTAGAGAGGTCGACGATGCCAACGCAGGAGAACGATCACGAACGCTCCGCGGCCGGAATGGACTACGATTCGCCGCTTCGCGAAAAGGCTTCAAAACTCGGCACGGCCTTCGGGGAGAACGGCCCTGAGGCCCTGCTCGATGAAGTCGAGAACATTCTGCCGGAGTCGTGGCGCGAGCACATCGCGCAATTTCCGATCGCCGCGATCCTTCTCGGCCTAGGCGTGGGAATCTGGCTCGGCATGAAGAAAGGCGACGAGGTCATCGCCGCCGGGACGTCGTTCGTCACGTCAGCGGCGATGTCCAACGTCAGCCAGGTCATGGATCATTTTGGGGGTTCGTCAAACGCCTGAGGGTTGCGCGGATTGCCCGGCGTCCGCACAATAGTGGGCATGGAGACGGAGGCGCTCCCGCTGGCGCTGCCGGACCACGGGCATCATTACCTCGCGTCGCTCGCCGCTGAGGTGCACCGGACCTACTTTTTCGAGTACTCGCCGCTGCGCGTCCGCTGGGGACATCAGATTTGTCGCAAGTCGCGCCGCAGCATCCGCCTCGGTTCGTACAATCACGTGACCACGGAAATCCGCATTCATCCGTCGCTGAACGCGCCGCACATCCCGGCGTTTTTCATCCAGTCGATCATCCATCACGAATACCTGCACCACGTGCTCGGCCCGAACCACAATCGCCGTTTTCATTCGCGCGAGCGGAAGTTCCACTATTTCCGCGAGTCGCAGGAATGGATCCGCCGGAACCTTTTCGTGCTCCTCGGCCGCCGGATGCGCCGCGAAGGGCGCGTGCGCGAGGCGCCGCCGCAACTGGCGCTGTTCTGATCGGTCACATCGCCATCGGGAACGTCAGGCTGTAGATGAACCGTCCGCGCGCGACGTCGAGAACGATCGATGAGCGCTCGGACGAATTCGTCAGCTCGGTGTTTAGCTGGGAGACGGAGCCCACTTCGTTCCCGTTCACGCCGACGATGATATCGCCCGGCGCGAGGCCAAGGCTGGCGCTCCGCGATCCGCTGTCGACGTTCTCGACGACCACGCCGCGCGAGTCGGCGACGCGCAATCCGGCGATCTCGCGCAGGATGCGCAATCCGAGATCGCGCGGCGGATCGGCGGGACGGACCGTGGCCGTTTGCGCGATTCCCTGACGTATCAAGGTGATGGCCACCGGTGCGCCACCGGGAACGGTGGCCGTGTACGTGGAGAACGCCTCGCGCGAGTCGACCGGCTTTCCGCCAACTGCGGTGATGACATCGCCGATGCGTAATCCCGCGGCCTGCGCCGGCGAGCCGGCGAAGATCCGTGCGACCATCGCCCCGCGCGTGGCGCGAATTCCGAGGCGCTTGGCCTCCTCCGGTGTAATTGTTGCGGTCACCGCGCCGATCCACGCGCTGTGCACGCGGCCGAAGCGGAGCAGGTCCTGAATCACTTTCTTCGCCCGGTCGACGGGAATGGCGAATCCGATTCCCTGCGCGTTGGCATAGATCGCCGTGTTGATGCCGATCACTTTTCCGTCGATGTTCAGCAGCGGTCCGCCGGAATTGCCCGGATTGATCGACGCGTCGGTCTGGATGAAGTCG
>JBGPFD010000238.1:0-5137 GCA_041483175.1 Thermoanaerobaculia bacterium
GCGTTGGCGTAGATCGCCGTGTTGATGCCGATCACTTTTCCGTCGATGTTCAGCAGCGGTCCGCCGGAATTGCCCGGATTGATCGACGCGTCGGTCTGGATGAAGTCGGTGAAGGTGCGCCCCGCTTCCTTCGACGGAACGGAGCGCCCGAGCGCGGAGACCACGCCGATGGTCACGGTGCCGCTGAGGCCGAACGGATTGCCGACCGCAATGACCGTCTCGCCGATCATCAGATCGGATGACGTGCCGATCGGCGCCGCCTGCAGGCCTTTGCTGTCGACGCGCAGTACGGCGAGGTCACTGTCGGGATCGACGCCGATCAGACGCGCGGGGACCTTGGTAGCATTTTGAAAGATGACGCTGATCCGCGACGCTCCCTCGACGACGTGATTGTTGGTGACGATGATGCCGTCGGGCGACCAGACGAAGCCTGAGCCGAGCGCCTGCGACGTGTACGTTCCGCCACCGCCGAAAATGCCGAAGGGATCGGAGAACGGATCGATCTCCCGGCGCCGGATCGTCGCCTCGGTCTGGATGTTGACCACCGACGGAAGGACGTTGTGCGCGACGATGACGATCGGAGTGCGTCGTGCGGCGCTCACCGTGGCCGGAATTGGCGCGCGTTCCTGACGAGGCTGCTGCGCCTGGACCGTCTGCGACTCCGCCATCGGCTTACAGGCGATGACGCAAGAAAGAATGATGAGGATTCGGAGAACCTTCATGAGTTCAATGTTCGCGGCTGCCGGTTGCCGGTTGCCGGGAACTTCACGATACACTGAAAGCATCCCGATGCATTTCAAAGTCATTTACAACCCCGCTGCCGGACGCGGACGGGCGCGGCGGCACATGGGCGAGGTCGAGAAGCATCTTCGCGCGCTGGGAGCGGAATTCGAAACGTACGCCAGTACGAGTCCCGGCGATTTGACGCGCGCGGCAGCCGAGAGTTCCCGCGGCGGCTGCGACCGGATCCTTCTTTGCGGTGGCGACGGCTCGGTCAACCTCGCCCTGCGCGAGTTCGACCTGCGGCGCGGCACGCTGGCAATCATTCCGCTCGGCTCAGGCGACGATTTCGCGCACGTCAACGGAATTCCGCGCGACGTTCGCGCCGCCTGCGAGCTGGCCGTGCGCGGCAGCGCGCACGAAGTCGACGTGGCGCTGGCAAACGATCTTCGCTATTCCGGAGTGGCCGGCGTCGGGTTCGATTCTGAGGTCGCACGCTACGCGAACGAGCAGGTGAAGCTGCTCCGCGGCTCCGCGGTTTACTTCTACGCGATCCTTCGCATTCTCCCGAGCTTCCGGCCGCATGCCGTGCGCATCGACGGTCGCGACGAAGAAATCATGTTCGCCGTCTTCGGGAATTCGCCGCAGTACGGCGGCGGAATCCGGATCGCTCCGACCGCATCCCTGCACGACGGCCTGCTCGACTCCTGCATCGTCCACCGCACATCGCGATGGCAGCTTCTGGCCACGCTGCCGCGCGCCTACAACGGCACGCACGTGCGGAAGCCGTTCGTGGAGATGCGGCGTGGCGCGGAATTCACTGTCGAATCGGAGACTGCGCTGGACGTCTTCGCCGACGGCGAGCCGTTGACGATCACGCCGGTGCGTTTCAGAATCGCCAGCGAAAAACTGCAGATCATCGCGCCGTGAGAATCCCGGCGAAGGACGCTGCCATGGAATCTGGCCGCCGTGCTTGCCCGAATGCTGTATGAGCGCACGATTTCGATCGCACGAAGCGTGTGGGGTAGTGCGTTGCCGGAACCGGTGTGGGCGCGCTAAATTTTCGATCTTGCGCTGAGATCAATCGATCAGCGTGATGCCGCCGCGTTCCTGTTTGGTCGGCGTGCTCGCGGTCGTGCCGGTGTCGACTCCGCGCGACAGGAAGAGATCGGTATCCGCTTTTCCGTCGGGCGAGAATCCGATCACCAGATAGCGCGTCGGCTGCTGCAGGTACTTGTACGGGGTGCCCCATGGATCATAAAGCAGCGTGGGAGAGACGTAGAGTGGCGTCAGTTCCTGCAGACGCGCCGGGAGATGTCCGTTGATCAGGTTGTACTTCTCGATCGCATCGCCCAGGGTATGAATCCGCTCAATGGAAATCGCTTTCCTGGTCTCCACAGTGGCTGATGGTTGCGGTGGTTTCGCCAGGAGCGGCCGAAAAGAATTCAGGGGGTTCTTGAATGACGTCGCCAGGGAAGCGACGGCGATCGCCGCCAGAAAAAGAACCAGCGGAAGCGGAACCGGTGTCTCGGCGACTTCGGTTTCGTCGACCGGCGCCTCGGCGGAGGCGGCGCGTTGTCCTTTCACCTCTTCGATCAGATCGCGGGTGAGCAGCTCATAGAGCGCCTTGTTGGTGTCGAATTCCGAGACGCGGCTCATCTCGATGATTTCCGACACGGTGCGTTTCCCGTCGAGAAGGTCAAAAACCTGCTTTTCCTCTTCGGAGATGCGGATTTTCTCCGCCCCCGCGCCGGGCACTTTCTTTTTGCGCGCCGCCGGGGCCGCATTGGCGTCGAAGTCCACTTCGTCGACGTCGTCTCCGCCCACGACCACCAGCTCCTGGCCGCTGGCCTTTTTGCGGAAGACCATGTCGCTGGAGCGGATGCGCTTCTCGATGATCGGCCATTCGTCGATCATCCGCGCCCCTTCCATCAGGATCGATTCGGCGCTGATGGGGGTGACGTTGTCGCGGTCATACTCGATGGTCGTTTCCTGCGAGAAGTGATAGTCGCCGTCTTTCCAGCGGAAGAGGCGATAGACGATCTGCATGATCTGGAGTTGCAGCGCCTGCTTCAGCGAATCGGACGAAATGATCTGGTAATGCGTGAGGATGAACCCGAGCCGCTGCAGCGTCTCCTTCTGGATCTCCAGCGCGCGCGAGAGCTGGTCCTGCGTGAGCATGCCGCTCTTCATCAGCACGTGGCCGAGACGCGTCTCGACCCGGTGACTCTCCGAGTCGGCGCCGACCACTTTTCCGTCGAGGAAGGTCACCGTCACGGTGTCGTCCTTACCGCGCAGGGTCAGCACCCCGGTCTTCCGCTGCAGGCCGATGAGCTGGAAGATATCGGCGAGGCTGAAGTCCCGAAGAGTTCCTTCAAGAGCCATCTAGGCTACCGCCCTCCTGCGGTAGATCGGAACGGCGTACAGAACCCAGGTCGCGATTGCCAGAATGATCGCCAGCACGCGCACGATCGTTTTCGCCAATTCGCCCGGCCCGAGTACGGGTGCCAACCGGCCGACGAGGATCGCCAGGCAAACAAAAAAGGCGAAGGCGAACAGCCCGGCGATCCCTGCGATGGTCCGCCCTTCCAGCAACTGAGCGGAACCGGGCAGGATGGTGGCAAACAGGCGATTACGGCGCAGCATCCCGCTCTGATGCTGTCCAACCTCGTCGAGCTTCGAGCGTTTCGTGGCCACGGAGACGCCGTCGCGCTTGAGATAAATGTGAATGCATTGCGTGCAGTAGGTGGTGCTCTCTCGCGCCGATTTGCATCGATGGCAGAACGTGCGGCCGCACTTGATGCATGAGCCGGCGAAGCCGGCCTGGCGCCGTTTGAAAAAGAATAACGGCGCGAGAATCGCCGCCAGAAGGCCGCCGAGGGTGACCGGATTCTTCGCGCTGCCGATCGGATCGAACCACGAGTAATTTCCGAACAACGACCGCGCGACGCCCTTGCGGGCCACGACAGTGGAGACGTCCCAGGCCTGCGAAATCGGCGGCCGGTACATCGCGACTTTCAATTGCGAGGCCGAATTGGACATCACATGCTCGATGAGGTTGCGGTCGATGCGCTTGGCTTGATCCAGCCTCTGCGCCTGCTCGTCGAAGCGGTACATCTCGCCGCTGGCGATCGAGTGGTTGTAGAAGGCGATGGCCAGGCGCGGATCGAGTTGCTCGGCGCGCTGGTATTCCGTGACTGCCGCAGCGAAATCGTTGTCGATGAAGTGCAGGTTGCCGAGGTTCACATGCGCGCCGGCGTTGTCGCGCAGATCGATCGAGCGGCGATAGTGCACCGCGGCGTCCTGCTCGTTGCCGTCCTGCAAGAGCAGATTTCCGAGGAGCATGTGGAGCGTTGCGCTGTCGGGAACGATGTTGACCACTTCCTGCAGACGCCGCAGCGCCTCCGGATGGTAGCTCTGCTCTTCACTGGCGATGGCCGCGACGACCACCGGGCTGTCCACGCCGGCGATCCAATGCGCCGCCAGATCGAGAGCGATCGGCGCGGCGGCGACGAGCAGCGCCAACACGACGATGGCCAGGCGCTCGCTGATGCCCGCGTAGCCGAAGAAAATCGCGAACCAGTAGAAGATCAGCCACATCGGACCGAACCAGACGAAGATCGGCAGGAAGAGAAGCGCGACGGCCAGGACCGTCACCGCGCCGCCGCTGGTCCATCGGCTCAGCATTTCGCGGAAATCGTGGGCCATCGCCCGTCCATAGCGTACGAACAACGCGAGCGCGAAGATCGCCGCGGTGATAGCCACGGCAGCGATGATGACGATCAAGAAATCGGAACGGCTCAGCAGGCTGGCGCGATACCTGGCGATGACGTTCGCGTAACCGTGAAGCACGGTCGGGACCGCGCGCGCCCACAGCCTCTGTTCCGAAGCCGCCTCGGCCTTGCTGAAGGCTACCCAGGGCGAGCGCGGATCGAGCTGGTCAGAGACCCGGTTGCCCCAGTCGGCGCCGAGCGTGTTTCTCTTGCTCGCTGCCTGCCGCGCGAACGCCGCCGCGGATTCGGCGTACACCGGAAAGCTCTTGATGCCGTACTGTTTTCCGAGATCGGTGAGCTCGCTTGCTTTCTTGAACGCGGTGTCCACGTCGCCGTTGTCAAGGGCAGCGGTCGCCTGAGGCCAGATGTCGCGCGGCGCGACCTGATCCGCGCGTGCTCCGGCAACGAAGCACAGCGAACCGACGAGCAAACCGATCAGGCCGGGTTTCATCGGCAACAGTTTATCCTGTGGCGCGCAGCGCCCTGTGGAGAACCACGAACACCCCAGCCGGCGTTCATCTACAGACTTTTCGTTCGTTGGACGAAAGCTAGCTTCAATTCTCCCAGATGTGTGCTCAGAAAGTCTTCCTCGTCCGGCGTGAGATTTCCGGCTGTTTTCTCCTTCAACATGCCAAGAATCTCGA
>JBGPFD010000239.1:0-5099 GCA_041483175.1 Thermoanaerobaculia bacterium
CGAAAGCGTATTCGGGATCGTGATCCGCCGCGCCGGAGAGGATATGAATGGCAGTCTCCGCCGCGGCGGTCAACGATTCGGCGTCCGGGTTGGGGTTCTGAACCTTGGCCGCGCGTTTGCTGACAAATTCCTTCTTGAATCGCGCAACCTGGGAGTCGCGCTGCGTGCGTGTCTTGATCGGGCTCGGGTCAGTCTGAAAGAGCTGCGCCAGAAACGCGCCGAGGTGGCGCGCGACGCTGATCAGCAGCTCCGATCCCTCTGGTTCGCTCAGTCCACCGTGTGCGATGGCGCTCTGAACCGCGAAGCGGTAGGAGTCGAATCGGACAAACAGCTCCGGATCGTGCCCAGCGACGAACCGATCGAAGGATGCCGCCAGATCGTGGAGCCGGCTGTAATCTTGAAGGTCGCTGTAGTGGAAATCCTCGATTCCGAGCTTCATTGTTCTCCCGTAAACACAGGCTCTCATGACGAGATTCTGTTCAAAGAGACATCGGTCACGTCCCCGTGTGATTGGGGCCGCTGCTGACGGATATAGATCGTTTTCGTGACCGTTGCGTGCGCAACTCCATGTTCATCAAGTAGATCGACCCTGTAGTGGCGATCGATCGGACCGTGCGCCGCCTCGTTTCGAATCGCCTGCAGCTCCTGCTCGTCGATTGTAAACGTTGCGTGCAGCGTGCTCCGTCCCGGTTTGAGAAAACGAATCTCCGCGGCCTTATCCCAGACGACGAAGGCGCGGCCCAGCAGGCGCATGAGCATGATCATGTACATTGGATCGACCGCGCCGTACATGCTGCCGCCGAAGATGGTGCCGACCGCATTGCGGGTCCGCCACGAAAGAGGAAGGCGAATGCGGATTTCGCGAAAATCGCTCGCGACGTAGATCACGCGCGCTCCCGTACCTCGGTAGGCCGGAAACAGGTTGAACTTCCACCGGAGCAGGCGGGAGGCCATTGACTCAGGCATGCTCGGTAATTTTCCCGGGCAGCACCAGCCATGCGGCGAGAATAAGCGCCGCGACGGCTTCGATGACGCCATTGGTGATCAGGTCCGCGCGGTGGTTTTGCAGCAGAGTGGCCGCATTTTCGAGCAGCAGCCCCAGCGCCACGGCCGCGGGGTAGGCAAGGAAGTTCTCCCGTAGGATGAAGCGCACCAGCAGCCATGCCACCAGAGCGCCGGTGAGCGCGGCGAAGAGCATCAGCGGCAGTCGCTGTGCGGTGACGTTCGGGTCGAAGCTTATGAAGAAGATCGCCGCGACCGCTACGACATCGGGAACCCACCGTTTCCCTGGTATTCCACGGAGCGCCGCGACGAAGAGCGCGATCGCGGCCGAGACCTCCACCGCTCGGATCGCCGCGCCGCCGATGTCGAGAAACGCCGGAAACGGCATGGCCACTGATTGCGGGACCCTGAAGCCGTCGATGCTGCCGTATGCCGGAAAGGCCTGCTCCAGCCACTGCAGACCGAACCGCCGGATCAGCGCGATGCCGAGCGCGGTGAGCGCGGCGATCAGCGCGGCGCGCCCGAAGCGTCCACGGCCTTCGCGCCGCAGCCAGTCGAGAGCGTGAGGAACCGCCGCATCGATTCCAGCGAAGGCCAGAAAGAGCAGCCCGATCTGCAGGCCGGTGTTCCGCACCGCGGTGACGATCTGTCCCGTGACGAACGTGTCCCAGCGGATCGAGCTGTTGTATTCGAACAGCGACAGGTTCCAATGCAGGATCGTGGCGGCGACCGGAAAGATCGCCAGGACGGCCGTGAACGCCAGCGGCCGCCGCCACGGGAAGTGACTCTTGCGGGCGGCGACTACGAAACCGGCGATGATCAGGCTGAGGATCGCCAGAGCGCCGATCATCCGCAGCACGAGCACCACCACATTGAGCAGCGTCTGGGCCGTCGCTTCGCGGTACGCCTCGTCAGGAATCTTGATCGTGGCGGTGAATTGCGTGACATCGTTTCCGGCCACGCGCACGCTGATGCGCCGGTACGCGTTGGTGGTGATCGGCTGCCGCTGCTGAAAGTGGAAGAGCCAGTCCCGCCGGTTCGGCTGCTGAAAGGCGAGCGCTTCCTGCAGATCGAAATCGCGCAGGTCGACGCCGAATCGCGGAAAGGCGGTCCGGGCGATGGCCAGCGCGGCCGGCTGCTCCAGACGTGCTCCCGGTTTCTGCTGCGCCTGATACTTGTGATAGCCGATGACGCGCGACGCCCGCGGATCGACCTCCGTGAAAGTCTCCTCCTTCTGCATGGGTGTGAAGCTGCGCACCATCCACGTCGCGGCTACGATCTTCGTCTTCATGACCTCGACGATCGCGGCGATGCGCAGGCCGTGATGGAGCAGATAGTCCGCGGCGATGGAGTCGAACGACGCCGGCCCGCCTCCCTCTTCGCGGTCCGACTCGCGGTCCCATGATCGAAATCCTTCGACGGGAGCGACTGCTGTGCGCACGCCGGCGCGAAACGGCGAGGCGATATTTCTTGCTCGTTCGGTTGTGGTCCGATAGTCGATCACATCATCGATCGAAGCGGGACGAATTGCCGCCATTGCCGAGGCGATGGCCACGACGGCGATACAGAGTGTGAGACGGCCGCGCGTGATGCCGATCGGCGTCGGATAGAGCACCGCCACCGTCTCCTTTGCCGGGCGAACCGGCGCCGGACGCACCGGCATCGACGCGTTCGACAGATCCCCGTCAGGGATGAAGCCGCGGTTGCGCAAGTAGAGCGCGATGGCGATCAGCATGGGAATGGCAAAGACGAGACTGGCCAGACCGGCGGAGACGACGTAGTACGCGTTTCCCGACCGGAACAGCAGCAGCGCGGTGTAGATGGCATCGACGGTGTAGTGCCAGATCAGCAGGGGCAGCAGCCCGAAACGAAAAAGCAGAAATCCGAGGAGCACGCCGGCAAGACCGACCTCGAGACCGCGGATGTAGAACGGCTGATTCGGATACGTCGCGTGGCCGAAGCCCCAGATGAATCCGGCGGCGACAATCGCTGCCAGCCGCGAACGGAAGATGCGTTCGAAAAACGGAATCGAGAATGCGCGTGAGAGAAACTCCTCGGAAAGGGCCGGAAAAAATCCGGCGAAGAGAACTGCGATCCATGGGAACGAGGTGTTCAGCATCGAGTCGTACGGCACGTCGGCCGGAGCCCAGGCGCCGAACTTTTCGGCGATCAGATAGAACGCGACCTGGTAGGCGAGGAAGAACGTCACCAGCGTGTAGCCGATGACGAACGACAGAAAGACGCGCTTCGATGCCAGCGCGCGCCGTTGCCACAGCCGCGGGATGGCCAGATGCTGTGGGAGCCGCTCGCGATAGAGGACCTCGCCCGAACCGACGATCACCGCCAGCAGCATGGCCACACCGAAACCCTGCAGCAGCGCCCCGAGGACGAACTGCGTCAGAAAGGCCGGATACGACGAGGTGGTGTTGTAGTCGGCCAGCGCCGTAGGAAACGAATTCAGCGAAACCCCGGTGACCAGCACAACGCTGGCGATGCCGATTCCAAGAAGCAGCCGCGGGCGCACGTCGCCGCGCAGCAGGCGGATGATGAAGATACTGACCGCGGCGATCATGGTGACGATGAAGAAAACGATGTCGACGTTGCCGGCGAGAAGGTTCTTCGAGCGCAGATCGCGATAGTCGCGCTGCCACTGATCGGGAACCTTCACGCGTTGCGCGTAGCTGCTGACGCGATCGCCGTCGACGTGGACCTCGTACCGATACGGCGCACCGGCCGGATGCACCGACTGCGAGTCCCAGGTGAAGATCCGCTGGTTCCGGTGCGGAAGGGTTCGCTCGCTCTGGGCGACGAGCTGCAGATCGCCGAGCTTCACGCCCACCCGAGCGAGAAATACTTCCGCCGTCCGCCGTGCCGTTCCCGCGTCGATGGCCGGCAGTGCGCGATTCTCGGGAATCCTGTCGTCGAAGGCGACGATCTCGCCCGTGGGCGCGACCTGCACCTCGTATTCTTCCTCCTGCAGCGGCCGGAACCACCGGTGCCGCCACCACCAGATCCGCACGTCGCGGCGCATCACGCGATTGGCCTGCGAGAGCCCCAGCGAGCGCTCGAGAAAGATTTTCGCCATCTCGTCGCCGTCGAAGATCGCGGTGTGTTTCAGTCCACGGACATCGACCCGTTGCCCGTCGAGCACGGCGCGGGCGAGGGGAAGGGACGAGCTCCGCTCGTAGCGGAAGTCAATCGACGCCTCGGGAAAGGCGGCGGTAAACCAGTTGAAGATGATGAACAGCGATAGGGCGGCGAGTCCGCAGCAGGCGGCGATCAGAATCCAGTCGCGACGCGTGAAGCGCTCGTTGATGCGCGAGGATCGCACGGCTCCGCGTGGTTTGTCACCCCGAGAGCGCGCCCCCCCTCATCCGCCGCTGCGCGGCACCTTCTCCCCGCAAGCGGGGCGAAGGATCTCATGCAAAAGTTCCCTCGCCCCGCGCAGCGGGGAGAGGGTGGCCCGAAGGGCCGGGTGAGGGGCGTCACCTTACGCCAACTGCCGCAGCGCCTTCTCCATCCGCCGGATGCCCTCCGCCGCCTCCTCGATCGATAGATTCAGAGGCGGGCGGAAGCGGATCGAGCGATGGCCCGAGGCGAGCACCATCACGTCATTCTGCATCATCGCCTTGATCGCCGCCGCACGAATCTCCCCGCTCGGCAGATCGAATGCCGCCATCAGCCCGCGCCCGCGAACATTCGAGACCAGCTTCGGGAACTCGCTGCTGAAGCGCTGCAGCTCGCCGACGAAGTACGCGCCGACCCGCGCCGCGTTGTCGACCAGCTTCTCCTCATCGATGACTTCGAAATAGCGCTGCGAGCGCACCATATCGGTGAGATTGCCGCCCCATGTCGAGTTGATGCGCGACTTAACGGTGAAGACATTCTCTGCGATGTCGAAGATGCGGTCGTTCGAACAAAATCCGCAGACCTGCGTCTTCTTGCCGAAGCAGAAGAGGTCCGGCTCGATGCCGAAGTGCTGGAAGGCCCACATCTTTCCCGTCAGCCCGACGCCGGTCTGCACTTCGTCGAAAATCAGAAGCATGTCGTTCTCGTCGCAGAGCTGGCGAACGGCCGTGAAAAATTCGGGGCGGAAG
>JBGPFD010000240.1:0-5027 GCA_041483175.1 Thermoanaerobaculia bacterium
ACCATTGGCGTTCCAGGCTGGAAGAATGCGCGCGAGTTGCGATTCGGGGAAATGCTGTTGTTGCCGTTCGGGAGTGTAGGGCCGGCTAAAGCCGGAGTCGGCTCTACGTCTTCGCTGTCGAGCACGAACAGAGGTCGAAGGGGGGAACACAACGTAGCGCCGGCTCTTAGCCGGCGCCGAGCCGACTGAGAGTCGGCTCTACGTCTTCGCTGTCGAGCACGAACGGAGGTCGAAGGGGAGGACATAACGTAGCGCCGGCCCTTAGCCGGCGCCGAGCCGACTGTGCTCCAAAGCCGGTGCTCCACACGAAGCCATGGGCAAACTCAGCGGTCGTTCTTCAGCACCTTCGCCACACGCGCCAGGAGGATGTTGTTCTTGACCGGCTTGCGGATGAAATCGGTCGCGCCGACGTCGAATGCTTTGACTTCGACTTCTTCCCCCGGCAGGCCGGAAACGAAAATCGCCGGAATCTCCAAGCCGTTTTCGCGGATCGCCTGCAGCAGGCTGTGGCCGTCGATGAAGGGGAGGTCGACATCGAGCAGCAGCAGATCGACCTTCTCGCGTCCGATGACCATCAGCGCCTCGGCGCCGTCCTTTGCCACCAGCACGCTGTAACCGGCGCCTTTGAGGAGCGCGTTGGTCAGCTCGCGGCTGAGCACGTTGTCTTCCACGACCAGGACGCTCTTCCGCTCTTCCTCGGCCGATCCGGCGGCCTGCGCGCTGACGCGTGCGCGGAGCTGGACGATTTCCTTGTGCAGAGCCTTCGTCTCCGCGTCGGGCTCGATGCGCAGCTCGCGCTTCAGAACCTTCGCGCACGTTTCGTATTGTTGCAGCGCGTTCACCAGATCGCCGCTCTGCATGTAGAGGCGCATCATCGCGCGGTGCACCGGCTCCTGGAGGATGTCGATGCGCAGCGAACGCTGGCTGGTGGCGATGGCCTCGTCGATTGCGCCGCGCCGCGACTGCATCTCCAGCAGCTGCATGTTTCCGCGCAGCGCCATGCGATGGAGGCGATCACGCTCGGCGGTTACCCACTGATCGAATCGCTCTTCGTTGATCTGAAACCCGTCGAGAAAATCGCCGCGGTAGAGCTGCGAGGCCCGCGCCAGGGCTTCTTCCGCTCCAGCGGCGACGAGCGCTTCGAATGAGGCGACATCGCACTCCACGAGTGACTCATCGACGCCGAGCAAATCGTTCTCCTCCACCAGAATCTTCTCGTCGGGGGAGAGTTGCGCCAGCTCCTTGCGCAGCGTGGACAGCGTTTGCCGCAGGCTCTGGCGCGCCTGATCGGGGCCGGTGCTGCTCCAGAGAAGCGTGGCGATCTTCTCGCGCGAAACGCGCTGCGACGGTTTCACGCCGAGAAAGGCGAGAAGCGCCTGCGACTTTTTCGCCGAAATCGTGAACAGCGACCCGGATTCGGATCGCATCTGCAGATCACCGAGGAGCTCGATTCGAAGCAAGGCCATGGAGGCGTTCGCATTATCGCAAGTTCGTTTGTGAATGGCGAAAAGCAAAGCCAGAGCCGGCGTGGGTTGCGGGAGCGCGGCCCCCAGGCCATGGCGCGGAGGAACGCGCCCAACTCGTCGATCCGGGACTCAATATCTTTCTCGCCGATCTCGATCAGCAATGAATTCCTGTACGCTCACAACGGTGCGCTATTTCAGACAAGCTGCCAGGCGCCGTTCGCGTCTGCTGCAAGGGTGGATCGGACGGTGAACATCGCGGTCGTCGGCGGCGGGATCAACGGCGCGGGAATCGCCTGGGAGCTGGTCCGCAAGGGCTACGACGTGACCCTGTTCGAGCGCCGCCGCTGCGGCGGTCAGACATCGTCGGCGACAACGAAAATGATCCACGGCGGCCTTCGATATCTGGAAGGGCTGCATATCGAGCTCGTCCATGAGTCGCTGCACGACCGCGCGTGGTTGCTCAAGCATCTGCCGGAACTGGTGAAACCGATCGAGATCCTGCTGCCGATTTACGACGACAGCCCGCGCAGTCGATTCATCATCGCCATCGGCCTGACGCTCTACGACGTTCTCGCGGGGCGGGACAACATCCCGCGTCACATTTCGCGATCGGTCGAAGAGCTGACGGCGCTCGCGCCGCTGGTGCGGCAGGGTCTGCGCGGAGGATTCAGTTACTGGGACGCGCAGGTCGACGACGCCGCGCTGGTGCGCACGGTCGTCGAGTCCGCTCGCCGCGAAGGAGCGACCGTCCGCGAAATGACGCCGGTGGTCGGGTTGCGCCGCGAGGGCGACGGATGGATCATTCGCACCGACAGCGGCGACGAGTCGGGATTTGCGATGGTCATCAACGCCGCCGGACCGTGGATGAATGACCTGCTGAAAGCGAACCGCATCCGTTCGCGATATCGCCTGTCGCTCGTGCGCGGCTCGCATCTGATCCTGAAACGCCGCGTCAGCGACGCGGGGATGCTTCTGCAATCGATCTCCGATCGCCGCGTCTTTTTCGTTCTGCCGTGGAAGGGGACGACGCTGGTGGGAACGACCGAGGTGGCGCAACGCGGAACGCTCGACGATGTGCAGGCCTCCGACGAGGAGATCGACTATCTGATCACCCGATTCAATCGCTACATTCGTGAGCCGATCGCGCGCGATGACATCGCCTCGACCTTCGCCGGTGTCCGCCCGCTGGTCGGACGGGCGTCGAATCCGAGCGCCATCGGGCGCGAGTACCGCGTCCAGCGCCGCGGAAATCTGATCAATGTTTTCGGGGGAAAGATGACCACGTTCATGTCTCTCGGACACAAAGTCGGCGTGCGCGTCGATAATTACTTCGGAACGCCACGCCCTGCGCGTGAGCCGGAGTTTGCGCGATGAGCTATTCGTCGGTGAGCGATCTGAGTGGCGAGCGGAAGCCGCGCACGTTGCCCGCGCGCGAGCTCGACGCGATCGAGGTCCGCATCCTCGGCAGCCTGGCCGAAAAGCAGATGGCCACGCCGGAGTACTACCCGCTGACCGTCAACGCGCTCGTCGCCGCGTGCAATCAGAAGTCGAATCGCGAGCCGGTGATGGAAATCAGCGAAGCGGAAGTGCAGAGCGCGCTCGATCGGCTGCAACAGGAAAAGCTGGTGTGGAAGGTGATGGGCGGGCGGGCGGTGAGGTGGGAACACAACCTCGACGCCACGCTGCAGCTCGACCGGCCGTCGAAGGCCGCGCTCACGCTGCTCCTTCTGCGCGGCCCGCAGACGCCCGGCGAGCTGCGCGGGCGGAGCGACCGGCTTCATGCATTCGACAGCATCGGCGCGGTCGAAGAGACGCTGCGCCGGCTCGATCCACTGGTGCGCGAGATTCCGCGGCGCCCGGGGCAAAAGGAGTCGCGATGGGTGCAGGTCTTGAGCGATGTAGCGGCGGGCTTCAGCCCGCCTGTGCCGGCTGAAGCCGGCACCCGCACACTGAGTCTTGAACAACGTGTTGCGGCGCTCGAGGAAGAACTCCGCGCGCTCAAGGCGAAACTGGGGGAGTGATCCGCTCCGTTCGCCACCGCAGGAACAGGTACACGTTCTGCGGCTTGTGTCCGTAGCTCGGCTCGAGCGTGCGCGAGGCGTTGTGATAGTCGGCATTGATGCCGATTCCTGCGCGTTGCCGGCCCCTGCGAACAATGTCGAAGATATAGCCGGCGGTCACGTGCGCCGTCCGTTTCTCCGTTGTGGTGAAGATCCCCAACGGCCGGTCGACCCATTCGGCGCGTGCCATCAGCACGCTGCGGCCGGCGCGCAGCGACGACTCGACCGACCAGGCGCTCAGATCCTCGCGCTTCGTCCATATCGCGCTGGTGGCCAGCGCCGTGCCGTTGTACGAGATCGACGCGCTGGAAAGTTTCGATTTTGCGTCGCCTAGACGGCCGGTCGAGATCTGCGCCGAAAGCCGCGATTCCGGCGCGATCGTCAGGCGCGCCCCCCACGAATCGATGTTGCCGTCGTCGATCGACGTGTGCCGGCCGGTCGATGATGATTCGTGAAAGACACCGTATTCCAGGTCGATCGTGCGCGTGGTGATGCCTGCCGACACCACCCGCGTGGCGCGGTGAAACGATTCCTGCACGTCATACCCGAACGGCGCCTCGGCGAAATCGATCGACGAGGGGCGCTGCTCGTACGCCTGCGCGCCGAGGGGCGGCTCGCCGACCGGCGCGAGCCGCAGCGCCAGAGGACGCCATTCGAATCCGACGGCGACTTCCTCGATCAGATCGTGCGCGCGCATGGCATCCACGAGAGGACCGCCGCTGCGCGCCGAGACGTACTGCAGCAGTTGCGGGTAGCCCTCCTTCGGGATGGTGAACGGCTCGAGCGAGAAGCGCGCGCGGGCGAGGATCATGCCGCCACTTCCGATGTCGCGTTCCGCGCCGGCCATCAGCCAGTTCGTCGAAAAGATTCGGTTCTGCGGTTTCTTCGGTCCGGTCTCCGTTCCGTACGTGCCGAACGCCGCACCGTCGAGGAATGGATTCCATTCCTGCGCGACGACGCTGGTCGTGGCAAAAAGGGCGAGCACGAAGGCGAAACGCAGCGACATCTGATTACAATCTTCGCATGGCCCGAAAGCCCCCGCCCCTGGTCATCCCGCGCGGGAAGCTCCGCCCGCAACAACGAGCCCCCATCATCCAGACCCGCGTGGTGCAAGACAAGCGCCGAAGGGTCGGACGCGAGGCAAAGCACAAGAAGGGACGCGATGACTGACATCGTCGACTACTTTGGTCGCGTCCGCGACCGGACGATGCGCGTGATCGCCTGCATCCCCTCGGAGCAGATCGAGTGGACGTACCAGCCGGGCAAGTACACGGTCGGCGACATCGTCCGGCACCTCGGCGCGATCGAACGGTGGATGTTTGCGGAGAACGCGCAGTTGCGGCCGAGGGAACCTCTGCATAAGTTCGAGTTCCCTCTCCCGCAGCGCGGGAGAGGGTGGCGCGAAGCGCCGGGTGAGGGCGTCCCCCTCATCCGGCCGGAGCCTGCCCTGAGCGAAGCCGAAGGGGCCACCTTCTCCCCCGCGTCGCGGGGGCGAAGGCAT
>JBGPFD010000241.1:0-5020 GCA_041483175.1 Thermoanaerobaculia bacterium
CGTCGGCCGCGTTGTGTACGCCGTGCGCTACGAGCTTGCCGTGGATATTGCCGGCGAGCAGCGGCATTGCCGCGAGAGCGAAAACTGCGAGTGGAATGAACCGTTTCATAGATTGATCTCCTTTGATCTGCGACTCAGAATGCGAATCGCAGGATGGTGTTCAATGAATAGTTTTTCGATTCGCGCAGATCGCGGCGATACTCGAGCATTCCCTTAACATTTGCGTAGAAGAAGTAGCTGAGGCCGGCATTGAGCGTGCGGAGCGATCGCACATCCGCGGAGCGCGGCGGCGTCAGGCTCTCGTATCGCAGCGACGCCTGCAGCGGCGGCAGGATCACGTAGTCGGACTGGATGAACCAGGTGGTGTATCGATTGCTCGCCGTGTTCACCAGGGCACCTTCGGCATCGAACGTATCGAGCCGATCGCGGCCGCTCATGGCCACGCCGAAGACGTTCAGATCATCGAAGTACCACGAGGCGTAGATGCCGGCACGGTTGAAGTTGCGATCCTGGACATTGAGCATCTCGCCGTTCTCATCGGTCAGCGGGAAATCCGTTCCTTTTCCGCTGCCGTGATAGCCGAGGAGCCCGACTCGGATCGAGCGCTCTCTCCAGTTCTCCGGTGGCAGCGTCACGCCCGTCGTGTCGCCGTCGAGCCCCATGCCGCCGAATTTGTAGTCGGCGCGGGCATAGATGTCTTTCGTCGAACTCGAGCTGGCGGGGGTGAGACCATTGACCACACCGACGGTGTAGAAGAAGCGGTGCGCGCCCACTCCGTACAGTTCGACACCCTTCACGCTGCCGGGAAGGGCGATGCCAGCACCCTCTTCCGATAATCCGGTTCCGCCGTGCAATCCGATCGGATTGAACGTGAACAGCGTGTCCACCCCGTTATTCGTCGACAGCCACATCTCCTGGAATCCGTCTTCCAGATCGGGGGCGAACTTTCCGATTTTTACGTTGAAGAGATGCTTGGGCCCGATAAAGGATCCCGCCTGCAACTGCATGCGCTCGATTTCTGTTTCCGTGCTTCCGTCGGTGTTCTCTGCATGAGTGAGCTCGCCGATAAAGCCGATGTGCTCTCCCAGCGTGCCGCCGGCGAAGAGGTTGACCTCCTGGGGGAACTGAAAATCGTTGTGCGTGATCTGACGTCCGTCTTCACCGGTCGACGACTCGTAGACACTGGCCATCTTGGCGTTGAACGCCAGCGGGATGGACGCGGGAATGTCGCTCGGATAGATTGCCTTCGGCCACATCTTCTTGTAGGCCTCGGCGCCCAGGCTCTGCGGCTTTTGTTCCGGCTGCATCTCACCGGGCATGCGATATCCGTTCAGGCGAAACGCTTCTCCAAACGGATTGAGCTTCGGGAAACCGACGTGACAGGTCTGACACGACGTCCGGTGAATGCGCGCAAACGCCGGAATCGCGCTCGCCGAAGGGACATGGAAGACCAGGAGTATCGATCCGGCCAGGAAGGCCAGGGAGGGGAGTCTCAGTCCGGGCATGCGCATGAGGGGGCTCCTTTCGTTTGGGCAATGGTCCACTTTCGCGCGCCGGCAGAGCCATCACACAAATGCAGGAAATCGCCTCCTCTGTTCGGGGGAGGCGCTCTTGCCATTCGTGCCGGGTTGGGCGACCATCTTGCCGCCGATGCGGCGGTCGCTCCTAGCGTTGCTGATCCTCATTCCGGCCGCCGCTCCGGGCGCGCGAGCGAGTGACTTCGCACCGCGTGAATTCAACGTTGGCCTGAGCGGCGGCAAGAGCCCGAGCAACTTCCACGGGCACTCCGTCTGGCGCTCGATCCACTTCGAAGTGGTGGGCGACTCCCCGTTCGTCAGCCGGTGGATCCGCCGGGCGAGCGCCGGCGCATCCATTTCCTATAGCGACATCCATCAGGCGCGGAGCTGGTTCGGCTATCGCTATGGCGATCCGGACGACTGGGTGCGCGCCGTCTCTACGTACTTCTTTGTGCGGAAACCATGGCGCGACGGGCGAGATCTGCAGCCCTACGTGGAACTCGGCACCGGCCCGATGTGGTCCAACCGGCGCGTGCCCGCGGCGACCTCACGCTTCAACATGGATTCGCAGCTCGGATTCGGCGCCGTGCTCTTTGCACATGCGCACACGCCGCTCCGTCTCGGCTATCGCTTCTCGCACATCTCCAACGGCGGGCTGACCGGACGCAACCCCGGCTTGAATGTGCACTCGATCGTGATCGGGGCACGAGTGTTCACCAGAAGGTGAAACGCCGGGCGGTCGGCGATCCGGAAGTTCTCGATCACCGAACGCCCGCGTGCTGACAGCAACCAGCGGACGAACCTCTCGCCGTTCGCCGGCTCGCCTCTCGCTCCCTTCGGCAGCTGCACCAGCGTGACGGCGTACACATTCCGAAGCTGCGGATCTCCGCTGTAAAGAAGCGAGAGATGCAGCGAGCGTGCGAGCTGTTCGTACGTCGCCCGGTCCGATAGCGCGTAGGCCTGCAGTTCATCGGCGGCGTGAAGAAGCGCGACCATCGGCTGCCCCATCTTCATGTAATTCGGATTCGACTCCGCGCGGATACCGGCCGCTTGCCACAGCTTCAATTCCTTCACATGGGTCCCCGACTCATCGTTGCGGGAGCAGAATCGGCTCCGCGTTTGCGCGATTCGCTGGAGGGCCACGGCCGCTGCTGGCGCGCCGAGGATTCCCGCCGGATCTGCCGCCGGGCCCACGATGACGAAATCGTTCCACATGAACTGCCGGTACAGCCGGGCATGCCTCGCGGCCACGAATCGGCGCTCAGCATCGGGATCATGGGTGATGGTCACGTCGACCTCCCCGCGTGACGCGAGCCTCAGGGCTAGGCCCGATCCGACGACCAGGGCGTGAATTTCGATGCCCGAATCGCGCCGGAACGCATCCGAAAGAGCTTGCAGCAGTCCTGATCCTTGCAGGCTCGTCGTCGTCCCCAGCGTGAACGACGGAGTCGGATGCCGGGAACAGCACGCCACGGCACCGGCGACCACGAGGAGGATCAGCGCGGCACGGAGCCATGGTCTCTCCATGCGCCCAGCAGCCTCATTTCGATTCCGCGGACTTACAGCGGCAGGCGGAAGTCTTCTTGTTTGTCAGCGAGCAGACGCAGGAAGCGCGCGTCGCGCTTCCGGTGGTGAAGAGCGCGGTCGCGCAGGTCATTGGGGTCAGAATCCGCATTCCGTTGCTGACCGCGTGCAAGCCGCATGACAGTCTTCCTATTCCGTCACTTACGCAACAGTTTGGCAATGACGATAACGAGCAGGATGATTAGCAGGATGCCGATGATTGTCCAGATCCACATCCCGCTGATCATTCCGCCGCCCCACATGTGTGGCATCGTTTTCCTCCCCGTCCCGCCAAAGCATAACCCGCGCCATGGACCTACAGATCCAACGGCATTCCCGCGACGCGCGCTCCTCCGCGCAATGTCAGTTCGAGCGCGCTGCGCATCGGTCCGGGGCGGCTGAGCCACCACTTCTCGAACAACACCTTGCCGACATGCCAGCGACGTCCGATCGTGCGGAGGTGAATGTCCGGAGTGGGAGTGGCGAAGAAGTCTCCGAAGGCGAACCCGGCGAGGTCTCCGCCCGCCTCCAGCATGCAGAAACCGTCGCCGCAGAAGGTCTCGCTCGTTTCTCGATGCGCGAGCTTCGCAGCCAGCCTCCGCGCGACGACCAGCGCCTGCGCGTGTGCGAAGACGCCTGCCTTCGGGAGGGCCAGCGGCACGGACGGATCCCAGCGGCCGGGCAGTGGAACCGCCGTGCAATCGCCGATGGCGAAAATCCGGTCATCGGCCGTGGCGAGCGTGGCAGGATCGGCGGGCGTCCATCCCGCCTCGTTCGTCAGGCCGGTGGCGCGCAGGAACGAGGGCGGGCGATGCGCCGGAATGACGGCGATGAGGTCGGCCCGGATCGGATCGCGACCTTCGAACAGCAGCGTCCTCTCTTCGATGGCACGCAGCCGGTGTTGCGGCTCATACGCGATCGACCGATCGCGCAACATCTTCTGCACCGCGGCACCGAGGTCGGGCCCGGCCACCGGCATCGGCTGCGGTTCCGGCGTGAAGAGGCTCACGGTCGGGTTGAGGCCTCGCCGCCGGAGAAAGCCGGCGATGAGCATCGCTCCTTCCGCGGGAGCGCCCGGGCACTTGTACGGCGTTCCGGCGACGACCACAGCGACCTTCGCCCCTTTGAACGAACGCAACTCGCCGAAGAGCCGCTCCGATCCTTCGAGCGTGAAGAAGGTGTGTGCCTCGCTTGCACCTGGAGTTGCATCGAACGCCAGCTCGGCACCCGGTGCGAGAATGAGATAGTCGTAGCTCAAGACTTCGCTTCCGACCAATACGTGCCGCGCCTGGCGATCGATCGACGAAACCGTGCCGATTCTGACGTCGACGCCCGCATCGATGAGCTCCGTGACGGGACGGGTAATCTCTGCCCGCGTCCGGGTACCGACCATCAGCCAGAGGAACGACGGAGCGAAGGCGTGAACGGGATTCCTTTCCACGACGGTGATGCGGTGCTCGCGCGGCAGGCGGCGTCGCAGTTCGTTCGCGGCAACGCGCCCGCCGACGCCGCCCCCGATGATGACGATCGATGATCCTGGCATGGGCTTCTCCTCAGAACACGAGAATCCGGTCGGCCGCGAGGGTCCAATCGGTGAGCTCTTCCAGCGTGCTGCGCCGCGCGCCCTCGGCGAGATCCTCGGCCGCGATTCCGCGTGCGTCCATGCAGGTTCCACAGACCCCGATTTCGGCACCGCGGCTCACGAGGCCCTTCAGCATCGATTCGATGTTGTAGGTGCCCTTCGGCGTCTTCTGCCCGCGTTTCGCGCAGGCCGCCGCGTCGCCGATCAGGAACGTGCGCACGGATTCGCCCTCGCGCTTGGCCAGGCTGAATGCGAGCCGAAGGCCGTTGTAGCTTCGCTCCGTCCCGTACGGGGGATCATTGAGGATGAACAGCGTGGTCATGCGCGCTCCTTGCCCGGTACGACCCGCAGGCCCGCA
>JBGPFD010000242.1:0-4975 GCA_041483175.1 Thermoanaerobaculia bacterium
CTTTCTCCACGTCGGACCGGCTCTTAGCCGGTCCACGCCGGCTGGAGAGCCGGCGCTACGTCGCGGGGCGAAGGATCGCGATCCGCTGGAGGCCTTTCTCCACGTAGGACCGGCTCTTAGCCGGTCCACGCCGGCTGGAGAGCCGGCGCTACGTCGCGGGGCGGTCGAGAAAAGCCTCGACTCACTCCGCTCCGTCCTTCGTCCCCTGTCCACGGAGTCCATGAAACGCAACCCTTCCGAATCGATCCGCCTGGTGGTGGACAAGGGCTACGCCGATTATGCGCGCTCGAAATTTCCGAACGCGCAAGCGCGCCTGGACGACCTCGAGCAGCTCTCGCAATACGCACTGCGCTACGATGACGTGAACGCCTTTCTCGAAGAAGTGGCCCTGGCGAATCCGCTCGCCGGCGAGGACGTGGCGGTGGTCGGCCCCGAAGACGAACGGATCGTTCTGTCCTCCGTGCACCAGGCAAAAGGACTCGAATGGCGCGTGGTCTTCGTGATCTGGCTCGCCGACGGGCGGTTCCCCTCGCAACGGGCCCTGCGGGTGCCAGGTGGGATCGTGCGCGTGCCGGAGGCCAACGTACCGCAGGAATTCGCCCTCATGCTGCCCGACGCGAATGAAAAAGAAATCGTCATTCCCGGCGAAGAAGAGGAGCGCCGCCTCTTCTACGTCGCCGTGACTCGCGCCAAACAGGAGCTCTATCTGGTCTTCCCGGTGATGGCCCGCGACCGCGGCGGCATGGACGTGCTGATGGAGCCCTCGCGGTTCGTCCGTGAATTGCCTGAGGAGGTTTATGAGAAGTGGGTGATTGGGAACGAGAGTTAACAGTTAACAGTTAACAGTTAACAGTTAACAGAGCAGTTTGCCACCTGTTAACTGTTGACCGCTAACGGTTAACGAGGTTTGTCGTTTTAGCTGCCCAGATGCTTCCCGATTCGCAGTTCGAAGAGGCCCTCGTCGCGGAAAGCGAGGGAAAAACCGAGGAGCCGCCGCTCTTCAAGGTGCTCCTGCACAATGACGACTACACCACCATGGATTTCGTCGTGCACGTACTCCAGTTGGTCTTCAACATGGCGGTGGATCAGGCCATCCAGGTCATGCTGAACGTTCACCTGACCGGCGTTGGCGTCGCCGGCATCTACTCATTCGAGATCGCCGAGATGAAAGTGACCCGCACCACGGCCATGGCAAGAGAACAGGAGTTTCCGCTGTTGTGTACGATGGAGAAAGCGTAGGGCACGGCTGCGCCGTGCCCTACCCCGGGAGAGCGGCACGGCGCAGCCGTGCCCTACAAAAATGATTGCCAGGCCCTTGCAGCAGACCTTCGAATTCGCGTTGAACGACGCCATACGGCGGCGCCACGAATACGTGACGCTCGAGCATCTGCTCTACGCCCTGCTGCACGATCGCGATGTGGCTACGGCGATCCGCGAGTGCGGAGGCGACATCGAGGTGCTGAAAAAGCAGCTCGACGAGTTCATGGACCGCACGCTGGAATCGCTGCCCGAGGAAACGGACGTGCAGCCGGTGCTCACGGCGATGCTCCAGCGGATCCTCCAATACGCACAACTGCACGCGCAGAGCTCCGGGCACAAGGAGGTCGATACCGGGCAGATGCTCGCCGCGCTGTACCAGGCTGAGCGCTCGCAGGCCGTTTACCTCCTCCGCAGCCAGGGAGTGAACAAGCTCGACGTTCTCACCTATCTGTCGCACGGCATCGGAAAGAGCCCGTCCGGCGCGACGCGGCCGGCGTTCGTGGCTCCGGACGAGGAAACGCACGAAGTCAGCGGCGATCCCCTGAAGCTTTTCGCCATGAACCTCAACGAACGCGCGAAGAACGGAGAGATCGATCCCCTGATCGGGCGCGGGCCGGAGCTGGAGCGCACCATTCAGGTGCTCTGCCGGCGTCGCAAGAACAATCCGCTCTTCGTGGGCGAGCCGGGCGTCGGAAAAACGGCCATCGCCGAGGGGCTGGCGCTGAAGATTCAGAAGAACGAAGTGCCGGCCATCTTGAAGAACGCCGAGGTCTATTCGCTCGACATGGGAGCGGTGCTGGCGGGAACCAAGTACCGCGGCGAATTCGAGCAGCGGCTGAAGGCGGTGATCGCGGCCCTGCTGGAGAAGAAGGAAGCGATCCTTTTCATCGACGAGATTCACACCATCGTCGGTGCCGGAGCGGTCAGCGGCGGAACGATGGACGCATCGAACATCCTCAAGCCGGCGATCGCCTCCGGAAAGCTGCGCTGCATCGGCTCGACGACGTACGCGGATTACAAGGCGTCATTCGAACGCGATCGTGCGCTGGCGCGGCGTTTTCAGAAAATCGAGATCGGCGAGCCGACCATCCCTGAGACGGTCGAGATCCTCAAGGGGCTGAAGAGCTACTACGAAGAGCACCATGGCGTGACCTTCACCGATGATGCGATTGCCCTCGCCGCCGATCTGTCGGCGAAGTACATCCACGACCGCCATCTGCCTGACAAGGCCATCGATGTCCTCGACGAAGCCGGCGCGCGGGTGCGGATGCTCCGTGGAGAGCCGTCGGCGGCCGCGGCGGCCCCCACGACCATCGGCGAAGCCGAGATCGAGCAGGTCGTCGCGCGGATGGCGAAGATTCCGCCGCGGACGATCGCGGTGAACGAAAAGGCGCGCCTCCAGCATCTCGAAAGCGATCTGCAGCGCGTCATCTTCGGGCAGGATCACGCCATCAAGCAGCTGGTCAACGCCATCAAGCTCTCCCGCTCCGGCCTCGGGCAACCCGAAAAGCCGATCGGATCGTTCCTCTTCTCCGGCCCCACCGGCGTCGGCAAGACGGAGCTGGCCAAACAGCTCGCGCTCACGCTCGGTGTGGAGTTCATCCGCTTCGATATGAGCGAGTACATGGAGCCGCATACCGTTTCGCGGCTGATCGGCGCGCCGCCTGGATACGTCGGCTTCGATCAGGGCGGTCTGCTCACCGACGCCATCATCCGCACGCCGTATGCCGTGCTGGTGCTCGACGAGATCGAAAAAGCGCATCCAAATCTCTTCTCCATCCTGCTGCAGGTGATGGATCACGCCACGCTCACGGACAACAACGGCAAGAAGGCCGACTTTCGCAACGTGATCATGATCATGACCACCAACGCCGGCGCCCGCGAGTTGAGCGATAGCGGGATGGGGTTTCAGAACAATCCTTCGTCCGGCAAAGGGCGCGGAGCCATCGAGCGAACGTTCGCCCCCGAATTCCGTAATCGCCTCGACGCCTGGATCGCCTTCGATCCGCTCAGCTTCGAGACCACCGAGCGCGTGGTCGACAAGTTCATCGACGAACTGCGAGCGCAGCTCACGCCGAAAAATGTCACGCTGGAGCTACGCGAGGAGGGGCGGGCGTGGCTGGCGAAGAACGGCTACGATCGCTCGTTCGGCGCGCGTCCGATGGCCAGGCTGATCCAGCAGAAGATCAAGGAGCCGCTGGTCGACGCAATTCTGTTCGGCACGCTGCAGAGCGGGGGGAAGGTCGTCGTCGGCGCCGAAGGCAACGAATTGCAACTGCGCTGGTGAGGTACGCCCTCTTCGCGTTCGCCCTCGCCGCTTGCGCTACTACCTCGCCGTCGCTTCATCTTTCGCCGTGCATTGTCGCCGGCGCCGCGGCGCGTTGCGGCACGTTCGATGTCGCGGAGTCGTCACGATCGTCGCGCACGCTGGCGCTGAAGGTGATTGTCGTGCCGGCAACCGATCACAGCGAATCTGCGATCTTTCCGTTTGACGGCGGCCCTGGTCAGCCGGTGACGGCGGGCGCGGGGATTGAAGTCCAGGTGTTCGCGGCGGAACGCCGACTTCACGATGTTGTGCTCGTGGACGAACGCGGAACTGGCGGCTCGGCACCGCTTCAGTGCGCCGAGGCGATGAAGAAGCATCAGCGGGCGCTGCTCGAGGACGAGCTTCTTCCGCCTTCGTTCGTCGCCGATTGCCGCCGGGAGATCGAGACGCACGCGGATCTGGCGGCATACTCGTTTCCGTATTTCACCGACGACGTCGAGGCGTTGCGCCGCGCGTTGGGCTACGGCCCCATCAATATCGTCGGCCTTTCTTACGGAACGCGTGCCGCGCTCACATTTCTCGAACGCCATCCGCGATCCGTCCGCTCCATGCTGCTCCTCGGGCCGCTCGCGCCGGAAAACATTCCACCGCTCTATTTCCCGCGCGACGCACAGGCGGCGATCGATCGTCTGATCGCCGATTCTGCGGCCACGTTTCCCGATTTCTCGACTGAGCTGCGCCGCGTGTTCGATGGACTGGAACAGAAGCCGGCGGAAGTCGTCGACGGCGATCATCACCTCCGCATCACGCGAGGCGCATTCGGCGAGTTCTTCCGCTCGATGTTGTACTCTGCCGAGAACCAGTCCAGGCTGCCGCTGGTCATCCATCTCGCGGCAACCGGCGACTGGACGTCGATCGCTCCACTCTTCGTCCACTATCGCAATGCGTGGTACGACACCATCGGCCCGTTCATGGCCGTCACCTGCCCTACCGACATCCGGGCAATCGATCCGAACGAGATTTCTACGGCAACCACCGGCACGCTCCTCGGCGATTACCGCGTACGGCGGCAGATCGCCGCCTGTGAACAGTGGGCGCCCGGCACCGTGCCGCGCGTGCACGTCCGAACCGATGTCGATGTGCCGATTCTCATGATCACCGGCGACATCGATCCGGTCACGCCTGCGCGCTGGGCGAAGTCGATCGAGACACGCGCGAAACGCGCGCGGACCATCATCCTGGCCAACAGTGGTCACGTCGAAACGAATCCGTGTGCGGTCGCGCTTGAAGTGTCGTTTTTCGCCGCCGGCTCGTTCGAACGACTCGACGACTCCTGCGCCAGATCGATCACCCGTCCCCCCTTCCTCACGAAGCTTCCGTAGCCATGTCCCGCTTCCCCGATCCGCGCAAAGCGCGCGGCGACATCATCGCCCTCGGCGACAATCTCGA
>JBGPFD010000243.1:0-4931 GCA_041483175.1 Thermoanaerobaculia bacterium
CATGCGGCGCGGCGACCTGTCGTACACGCCGGCGAATCCGCGCCTGACGATGCAGGATGGCAAGTACGTCCGCTGGGACTTTTACTATCTGATGCCCGGCAAAGAGAAAGAGGCCGAGGCGATTGCCCGCGACTACGTGGCGCTGTTCAAAGCGAAAAACATCACCGAGAGCTACGCGATCTACATCGGCGCCATGGGAAACGACCTGCCGCTTCTGGTGGCGTCGGCTCCCGCGAAGAGCGCGTCGGATCTTGCTGCCGCGGACGAGCGGATCAACACCACGCTGGGCGCGGACGTGCGCCCGTTGCAGGCGCGAGCGATGGCCATCACGCGCCGCTTCGAGCAGCGCGAGGCGACGGTGCGTCCCGATTTGTCGTATCCGCCACGACCCACCGCGTCGCCAAAGTAACTGTGCTAGTCTCCGCCGTCCTCTATGGCTGGGAAGAGGGAAAATCTCGCCGTCATTGGCGCCCAGTGGGGTGACGAGGGAAAGGGAAAAATCGTCGACCTCCTCTGCGAGAGCTTCGACGTGGTGGCCCGCTATCAGGGCGGCCACAACGCCGGCCACACGGTCCGCTTCGGCCAGAAGCACTACTCGCTTAAGCTCATCCCCTCGGGAATCCTCCATCCCGGCAAGCTGTGCATCCTCGGCAACGGCATGGTCATCGACCCGGAGGCGCTGCTCGAGGAGATCGAGAGCCTCCGCGCGCTCGGAGTGCAGATCGATTCGAACCTCAAGATCAGCGACTCGGCGCACTGCATTTTGCCGTATCACAAAGCGCTCGATCTGGCGCGGGAGGAAGCGGCGGGAGCCTCGAAGATCGGCACGACCGGGCGCGGCATCGGCCCGGCGTACGAAACCAAGGTGAGCCGCTACGGCATTCGCATCGCCGATCTGCTCGATCCCGACGTGCTCCGCGAAAAGATCGGCTTCGCCTGCGCCGAGAAAAATCCAGTCCTGCAGACGGTCTACCGGAAGGCCACGTTCGATCCGGCCAAGCTCTACAACGATTACATGCACTACGGCGAGGTGCTCGCCAAACGGATCACCAACGGACCGGTGCTGATCAACAGCCTGATTCGCGATGGGAAGCGCGTGATGTTCGAGGGGGCGCAGGGAACGTTGCTGGACATCGACCACGGCACGTACCCGTTTGTCACCTCATCGAACACCGTCGCCGGAGGAATCTGCACTGGTCTCGGCGTCGCTCCGAAGCACATCGATCGCGTCCTCGGCGTCGGCAAGGCGTACACCACGCGCGTCGGCGGGGGCGCCTTCCCCACCGAGCTGAACGACGCCACCGGCGAGCACCTCCGCAAACGCGGCAACGAATTCGGCACCGTCACCGGACGCCCGCGACGCACCGGGTGGCTCGATCTCGCGGTGCTGCGCACGGCAATCATGCTCAACGGACTCGACGCCATTGCTCTCACCAAGCTCGACGTGCTCGATGACTTCGACGAGATCCCCGTCTGCACCAGCTACAACGTCCACGGCGAACGCTGGACGACCTTTCCGGCGTTCGCCGTCGCGCATCACGATTACAAGCCGGAGTACCGGACGATGAAGGGATGGAAGCGGCCGACCGTCGGCATCACCGAATTTGAGAAACTTCCACAGCCGGCAAAGGACTACATCCGCTTCATCGAAGACGAGACGGGCTGCCCGATCACCATCGTCTCGACCGGGCCGCGGCGGGAAGAGACGATCCTGCGCACGTCATCCTGAGCGCCCCTCATCCGGCCTTCGGCCACCTTCTCCCCGCAAGCGAGGAGAAGGATCTCGCGTGAGTTCCCTCGCCCCGTGGAGCGGGGAGAGGGTGCCGCGAAGCGGCGAGTGAGGGGCCGACAGCAGGCGGAATCGTCGCGGCGAGCTGCCGAAGCGGCGCTTGAAGAGCGCGCTGAACGACCCGAGGCTTTCGAAACCGACGGGCGCCGCATCACAAAAGGACTTTTCGGAAATAGTCGATCGTCCGCTGCAGTCCTTCTTCGAGCGGGACGCGCGGCTCCCATCCAAGGAGCGATTTCGCTTTGGCGATGTCGGGGCGCCGGATCTTCGGATCGTCCTCCGGGAGGGAACGGAATTCGATCGGCGCCTTCGTGCCCGTCAGCCGCTTGATTTGCTGCGCGAACTGCAGCACGGTCATCTCGTTCGGATTGCCGATGTTCGTCGGGAGTACCTCGTTCGACATCAGTAGGCGGTAAATGCCATCGACCAGATCGGAGACGTAGCAGAACGAACGCGTCTGCGAGCCGTCGCCGAAAACGGTCAGCGGCTCGTTGCGCAGCGCCTGGGAGATGAATGCCGGTACCACACGGCCGTCGTTGATGCGCATCCGCTCGCCGTAGGTATTGAAGATCCGCACGATGCGCGTGTCGATGCCATGGAACCGGTGATAGGCCATGGTCATCGCCTCGGCGAAGCGCTTGGCCTCGTCGTACACGCCGCGCGGTCCGACCGGGTTCACGTTTCCCCAATAGTCCTCCTTCTGCGGGTGGACGAGCGGGTCGCCGTAGACCTCTGAGGTGGAGGCAAGCAGATATCGCGCCTTCCTGGCTTTCGCCAGCCCCAGGGTCTTGTGCGTGCCGAGCGAGCCGACCTTCAACGTCTGGATCGGCTTCTCGAGGTAGTCGATGGGGCTGGCCGGCGAGGCGAAGTGCAGCACGTAGTCGAGCGGTCCATCGACGTGGATGTAGTTGGTGACGTCGTACTTGACGAACGTGAATCCATCCCGGCCGATGAGATGCTGGATATTCGCCGGATTGCCGGTGATCAGGTTGTCCATGCAGATCACTTCGTGGCCGCGGGCGAGAAAAAGCTCGCAGAGATGCGATCCGAGAAATCCCGCGCCGCCGGTAATGAGCGCGCGCGCCATCAGCGCCCCGCCCGGCCCACCGAAACGTAGGTGAAGCCCTCGCTCTTCATCCGCTGGGGGTCGTACACGTTGCGCAGATCGACGATCAACGGCTGTTTGAGCAGCGCCTTGATCCTCTCCAGCTTCAGCGAGCGAAACTCGTTCCACTCCGTGGCGATCACCAGCGCGTCCGCGCCCTCAGCGGTCTCGTAGGCGTCGCGACAGAAGTTCACGTTCTTGAAGATCTTTCCGGCGTTTTCCATGGCCTGCGGATCGTAGGCCCGGATGGTGGCCCCCTGCTTCTGCAGGCCGGTGATCAGCGGAATGACCGGCGAGTCGCGCATGTCATCGGTCTCCGGCTTGAACGCCAGACCCAGCAGAGCGATCGCCTTCCCCTTCACGTTTCCACCGAGGGCGCCGCTCACCTTTCCGACCATGCGCTCCTTGATGTTGTCGTTGACGCGCAGCACTGCTTCGATGATCTGAAACTCATAGCCGTAGCGTCGGGCGATGTCGGCCACGGCCGAGGTGTCCTTCGGAAAGCAGGAGCCTCCGAACCCGGGGCCAGCCTGGAGGAACTTCGAGCCGATGCGCGAGTCGAGCCCGACGCCGCGCGCGACGTCCTGGACGTCACCGCCGAGAAGCTCACAGAGCACGGCGATCTCGTTGATGAAGGAGATCTTTGTGGCCAGAAAACCGTTCGAGGCGTACTTGATCAGCTCCGACGATTCCACGTTGGTGACCACGAAGGGGATTTCCAGCGAATGCAGCGGCGCGTAGATCTGCTTCATCAGGTCGATCGATTCCTGATCGGATGCGCCGATCACCACGCGGTCGGGTTTCATGAAGTCTTCGATGGCCGACCCTTCGCGCAGAAACTCCGGATTGGATGCCACCGAACCGTGAAACCCATTGCCAGCTTCGTTGAGAATCTTCTCGATCATCCGCCCGGTGCCGATTGGAACGGTCGACTTGGTGACCACCAGCTTCGGCCCGTTCATGTACTCTGCGATCGTGCGCGCCACCTGCTCGACGTAGCGGAGATCGGCCGAGCCGTCCGGCTTGGGCGGCGTGCCGACGGCGATGAAAATCGCCCGGCTCGAACGGATCGCCTCTGGCAGGTCGGTGCTGAAACGAAGGCGGCCTTCGCTCACGTTCCGGGCGACGATCTTGTCGAGCCCCGGCTCGTAAATGGGGATCTTTCCCCGGTTGAGAGATTCGATCTTTTTCTCGTCAATGTCGACGCAGACGACGTCGTTTCCGAAGTCCGCCAGACCGGCGCCGGTGACGAGCCCGACGTAGCCGGTACCGATGACGGCAATGTCCAAAGCGCGAGGGATCGTACCACGTCACCCGCGGTGGTCCGGCTGACGTGGCGGGGGCGGCCGCAACAGCTTCGACTCGTTGATGCCGATGAGAATGCCGGCCGACCTGGGGCACGGCCGCGCCGTGCCGCACCCGGGGAAAACGGCACGGCGCAGCCGTGCCCTACTGCTTCGGCGGGGGCGACGTCGTGGTGGCGTTCGTCGCACCGTCCTTGGCCACCGTTGCGGTGGGGATCGGCCGCACGACCTGTTGCTCGACCTGCACGCGTTTCTCGATGCCACGTTCCTGCCGGTTGCGGATCAGCCAGCGCAGCAGCTTCGATTCGTTGATGCCGATCAGGACGTCGTTGATCGATTCATACACCGATGGATCGTTGATCAGTTTTCCGGCGGTCCCCTGGCCGGCGTTCAGCTTGCCAACCGCGTCGTTCAACTGGTGGACCAGTGAGGAGAACTCGGCGAGGGTCTGATCGCCGTACTGCTTGTCGTTCATCAGGCGCGGGACGATTCCCTGACCGTTCTGCATGGCGGCGGTGAACGCCGCCAGATTCGCGGAGGTGAGACGAAGGTTTTCGACCAGCTCGAAAATGCGCTTCTTGCCTTCGGGATCGTTCAGCAGCGCGGGGATGGCCCCCTGCTCGTTTTCGAAGCTCTTCTGCAGCGACGCGGTGATGGTTTTCATCGACGTCGCGGTCTGGCCCAGCGATTCGGTCAGCTCGTCGGCGTATTTGTCGTCGTAGATCACCCGCCC
>JBGPFD010000244.1:0-4923 GCA_041483175.1 Thermoanaerobaculia bacterium
CGTAGAGAAACCCGAACAGTTCCTCCACTTCCTCGGCCGTGGTCAGATCGGAGCTTTTCGCGCGTCCGGTCGGAACGAGGAAGAAGACGCTCCACATGACGATCCCCGTGTCTTCGAGCAGATCGACCATCCGCGGCAGATCGCTGATCGTCTTCCGCGTCACCGAGGTGTTGACCTGCACGGGAATTCCTTCCCGCTTCGCGGCGCGCAGCGCGCGCACGGTCAGATCGAACGAGCCGGGCACGCGCCGGAAGTTGTCGTGCAGCACGGCGTTGGACGCATCGAGGCTGATGGCCAGGCGCGCCAGCCCGTGCCGCTTCATCTTGGCGATCGCCTCTTCGGTCAGCAGCGGTGTGGCGCTCGGCGTGAGCGACGGCTCCAGGCCGTGCTCCCTGGCGTAGGTAATCATGTCGTAGGTGTCTTCGCGCTTCAGCGGATCGCCGCCGGTGATGACGAACACTTTCGGCTGCATCACTGCGATCTCATCGATCAGCCGGAATCCCTCTTCCCTGGTCAGCTCGAACTGGCTGCGGCGCGGCTGTGCAGCGGCGCGGCAGTGCACGCACGCCAGGTCGCACGCGCGTGTGCTCTCCCAGATCACCACGTACGGGTTCAGATTGAAATCGATCATAAGAGCCCCACCTGGCGGGCCCAGTCGCGGTAGGCGGCGGGAGAAACCTCCGAAGGCTTGATCTCCGCGCGCCCGCCCCAGTAGACATTGCTGTAGCCGCATCCGATGCCGATCGCCTTCAGGTGCGCGTCGATGGCCGCCTTGTGCGCCATCACGTCATCCTTCGACTCGCCGTGTGCCACGGCCATGATGTTGACGTTGTTCAGCTCCGGCCCGGCATCGCGCCAGTAGCAATGCGTGAGGATGTCGAAGCGTCCGATCTCGCGCCCGGCCTCGATCTCTCGCCCCGGCTCCACTGCCCAGTGAAACAGCCCGTTGAAGCTCGACAGGCGCTCCTCGCCGGCCACCGGCCTGGCGTGCTCGAGAAACGTTGAGAAGCGGCCGATCACGCCTCGTTTATCGAGATCCTCGGCCACCTCGAAAAATACCTCGGCCGGAATGCCCGCCCCGGCCGCGCGCCGCTCCCACATCCGCTCGCCGATCTCCTCGGGCGTGAAATCGCGTTTCAGAACCACGAGCACTTCCCAGTCGCGCTCCGACAGATCGACGATCGCCGGCTCCATCGACTCCGCCAGCTCCGGCGACATCTGCCCCGGCTTCATCCCTTTCCGACGCATGTGCCCGACACCGAGGACAAAGGCCCGCAGCGAGGGCATGATGCGGTACTTCTCGGCACCGATCGCGCGGCGCAGATAGTGGCAATGCTTTTCGATCGAGAAGGCGCTCGGCACTTTCAGCGTGGTCCACAGCCGCCAGTCGGTCGTTCCGTTTTCGCTGTTGCGGATCACCACGTGACCGGAGAACGGATCGCGGGTGGCGATGAACTGGAACGCGCTCTCGATGCGCGCGTCGTCGATTTTCCAGGCGATCAGCGCTCCCTGAGCGAGATTCGTCGCCAGCAGCGTCTGCCGCACGCGGCGAACCGTCCCCGCCCGCAGCATCGCGCGGATGCGCTCAATGGCGATCGAGCCGTGGACATCGGCGCAACGGGCGATCTCCGCGATTGGGTCGCGCACAAACCCGCGAATGCGATCCTCCGACACCTCGAGAATCTGCCGGTTGATCGGGTCGCGCGGCGAGACCGGAACCTCTCGTTCGACGATTGCCGTCACGCCACGACCTCCGCGGCGATTTCCGAATCGAGCAGGTAGCAGCCCGGATCCGAACCCCAGTAATCTCCCGTCGCCGCCTCGGCGCGTGCGCGGAAGTTTCCGTTGCACATCGGCAACCAGCGACAGTGTGCACAGCGCCCGTGCAGCAACTCCTTGCGCTGGCGCAGGCCGCCGAGCAGCTCGATCCGCGAATCGCGCCAGATTTCGGAGAACGGCCGCTCTTTGATCGAGCCGACGGTGTGGTGCGACGTGAACTGATCGGGGTGCACGAAGCCGAAGCTGTCGATGGCCCCGATGGCGATCCCCGAGCGGTTCCCGCCGTTGTTCTTCATCAGCGAGAGGGCGTATTCGGCGCGCGTCGGATTGCGATCGAGCAGGCGGAGGTAGACGAATGGCGCGTCGGCGTGGTTGTCGACGGTCATCACCTCGATTTCACGATCGCGCTCCTCCCACCACTCGACCTGCTCGATCAGGCGGATCATCATCTGCCGCTTCTGCGGCGTGGTCAGATCGATGCCCGACAGATACGAACCGCGGCCGGAGTAGACGAGGTGATAAATGCACAGCCGACCGATGTCCTCCTGCTCGACGGTGTGGAAGATCTCGCCGAGGTCCGGCAGGTTTTCCTGGGTGACGGTGAAACGGATGCCGACGCGGATGCCCGCCGCGCGGCAGTGGCGGATGCCGCGGATTGCGTCGCGGAACGCGCCGCGGCGCCCGCGGAAGCGATCGTGCCGCTCCTCGCCGCCGTCGACGCTGATGCCGACGTAGGTCACGCCGATGTTCGCCATCCGCTCCGCTTTCTTCTCGTCGATCAGCGTGCCGTTGGTGGAGAAGGTGACGCGCACGCCGAGGGAGGTCGCGTATTCAGCGAGATCGAAAATGTCGGGGCGCACCAGCGGCTCGCCGCCGGAGATCAGCAGAGCCGGGACATTAAATCGGGCCAGATCCTCGATCATGGCCCGCGCCTCGCCGGTCGTCAGCTCGCCGGGGAAATGCTTGATCTCCGCGTCGGCGTAGCAGTGGACACATTCGAGATTGCAGGTCTTGGTAGCGTTCCAGACGACGACCGGGCCCGAGCCGGGGCGCGCGCCGCTCTTCTGTTTGGACGACTGGTCGTCGTATCGGAGGCGGTCGCCGAAGTAGGAGGCGCCGCCGAGGAGTTTGGTGAGGCTGATCATTGGGTGAACCTCCGCTGCGGGCATGATGTGGCCGGGGGTAAACAACGGGCGGTGACGGGTTGAACGTCCCGGTGTGACAACCGACACATCCCTCCGTTTGGGGGGTAATATCAGGGTGCCATGACAATCAATGAAGGAGTTCTCGACCGGACGCTGCGTGTGATCCTCGGCCTGGCGATTCTGAGCCTGACGGTAGTCGGGCCCAAGACGCTATGGGGCCTGATCGGCATCGCGCCGGTGCTGACCGGCGCCATCGGCTTCTGCCCGCTCTACACCCTGATCGGGGTCACTACGTGCTCGAAGGAACAAAAGTCGCCAACTTAGGGGTGAAACAGGGACTGCGTTACGATCTCGCCATCGGAGGTCCCATGACTACGCTTGTCGCGCTTTGGCTGCCGATTCTGTTGTCCGCAGTGATCGTCTTCGTGGTCAGCTCGATCATTCATATGGCCACGCCATGGCACAAAGGCGACTACAAGCGCGTGGCGAATGAAGACGCGCTGATGGATGCCGTTCGCCCGCTGGCCATCCCGCCCGGCGACTACATGGTCCCTCGCCCTGAAAACATGGAACAGATGCGCTCGCCCGAGTTTCGCGAAAAGTTGAACAAAGGGCCTGTGATGATGATGACGGTGTACCCGGGCGGGTCGATGTCCATGGCCAGCAACCTCATTCTTTGGTTTCTCTACTCCATCGTCGTCGGGATCTTCGCCGGCTACATCGCCGGGCGCGCACTCCCTCCCGGCACGCAATACCTGCAGGTCTTCCGCTTCATCGGAGCCGCCGCCTTTCTCGGCTACGCGGTGGCGCTCTGGCAGATGTCGATCTGGTATCGCCGGGCCTGGAGCAGCACGATCAAGTCCACCATCGACGGCCTGATTTACGCGCTTCTCACTGCGGGCACATTCGGTTGGCTCTGGCCGCGATAGATGACACGCGTGGCGCTGGGCTTTCGTGCGAAAACAGGCCGCGCGATTGCGGTTGTACTTTCCGAGGACGACCGCGCTCCAGCATTTGAATGGCGCGGTGAGATTTCCCTTGTTGATCCACGGGTCCCCGAAACGGCGCAGCCGTACCACGAGGTCATGGAAATGCCATGGGCGGAATCGATGCGGGCCGTTGCGCCGATCGTCGCCGCCATCGAGGCCGCCGCCGCACGGGCGCTCGACACCTTGCGGGAGGACCTCCGCTCCCGCGATCTCATCGTGCGCGCTGTGGGGATCGTCGGATCGGCGGATCGGGACCTGGCGAAGATCGGCAACCCGCACATTCGAGCGCATGCCGCCGAAGGGATCCTCTTTCGTCGGGTCCTGGAAACTGCCGCGGCGAAGGCCCATCTTCCCAGCCGGGCATTCACCGAAGCCACGCTCATCGCGTCGGCCGCATCAGAACTGCACATCTCGCCGCGTGCGGTTCAATCACACCTGAAAGCGCTCGGCCGAAGCGCCGGCCCGCCGTGGCGGGCTGAACAGAGGGCCGCCGCGACGGCGGCGTGGGTGGCACAAGTAAAGCCGCAGCGCCGATGACCACGTACGTAGCGCTGCTCCGAGCCATCAACGTCGGCGGACACAATCCGGCCCCGATGGCTGACCTGCGCGATCTCCTCACGCAGCTCGGCTTCAACAACGTGCGCTCGCTGCTTCAGAGTGGCAATCTGGTCTTTGGAGGCGACCGCCGCACGACCGCGCAACTCGAACGCCTGCTCGAAACGGAGGCCGCGAAGCGCCTCGACCTCCAAACCGATTTCATTGTGCGCACTGTGGACGAATGGACGGCCATCGTTGCGCGGAACCCCTTTCCAAAGGAGGCGGAGCGCGATCCGCGCCGCCTTATAGTGATGTTTCTCAAGGAGGCACCCCAGCCGAGCGATGTGAAAGCACTGCAGGCCGCCATCCGAGGCCCCGAGGTCATCCGCGAAAAAGGGAAGGAGTTGTTCATCGTCTACCCGAACGGGATGGGCCGTTCGCGTTTGACGAACGCGCTGATCGAAAAGAAGCTC
>JBGPFD010000245.1:0-4887 GCA_041483175.1 Thermoanaerobaculia bacterium
GGAGCGGTCTACCTCCGCGATCGCGACGCGACGTTGCGCCTCGCGGCGAAGTCACAGCAGTTCGTAGCCCCCGAGATCCTCGATGACGATCCCCCGTCGGAATTGATCGCCTCGTCCGACCGGGTCATCGTGCCGCTGCGCAGCGGCCGCGAGCCGGTCGGTGTGCTGGCCCTGGCGGCCGGCGACTACTCGGAGGAAGACCTCGACGTAGTACGTGCCGGGGCCGCGTTTCTCAGCACCATGATCGCCAACCAGCGACTGACGCAGGAAGCGCGCGAGGGCGATTTCCAGCTCAAGTACCGGCTGTGGGAGCTGGAGACGCTCTACGACATCGGTCTGTCGATCGCCGGCACACTGAATATTGAGGAGCTCGCTGACGAGATTCTCTTCCGCATGATCTCGCTGATCAACGCCCGCCGCGCCGCGTTGTTCCTCCGCGACGGCCGCCGCTTCAAGGTCTATCGATCGTACGGCGAGGTGCGATCCGATTTCCTGGACGACGAGCTGACGCAGCAGATCCTCGAGACCGGCCGGCCGATCTCGTTCGAGGCGGGAGCGGAGTGCATCTTTCCCTCCTGTGAGACCTTCGTCGCCGTTCCGATCAAAGGCAACGACGAGGTCATCGGGGTTCTCGCCGCCGCCGATCGCGAGACGCGCGCCGGCGGCATCGGATCCTTCGAAGAAAACGAATTGCGGCTGCTTTCGCTGTTCGCCAATCAGGTGGGCATCGCGCTGGAGAACGCGCGGCTGCACCGCGGGGCGCTGGAGAAACAGGCGATGGAGCGGGAGCTCGAACTCGCAGCGACGATTCAGCGCGACATTCTGCCGAAGTCGATCCCCACTGTCGAAGCGATCGAAATCGCCGCGCTATCGCGGCCGGCGCGCCAGGTCGGCGGCGACTATCACGCCTTCTTCGAGATCGAAAACGGCTTGACCATGCTGGTGGCCGACGTCTCCGGCAAATCGATGCCCGCGGCCTTGCTCGTGTCGGCGCTGCACGCGGCGGTGCAGCTTCTCGTCCGCGAGGGGCGCGAGCTCGGCGAGGTGGCCACGGAGCTCAACCGCCACATTCACCACTGGTCGGCGGAAAACAAGTTCGTCACCTTCATCATCGCTTCCATCGACCGCGAGGCGGAGACGCTCGAGTTCGTGAACGCCGGCCACAACCCCGGCTATATCCTGACCGACGGGCGGCTGGAGATGCTGAAATCGCACGGGCTGCCGATCGGCATGCTGGCGCAGTCGAACTATCACACGCAGACCCGCCCCTTTCCGGCCGGATCGGCCGTGGTTCTCTACAGCGACGGCATCACCGAGGCGGAGAACGAGGCGGGGGAGGAGTTCGGCAATGAGCGGCTGGAGGCGTTGTTCGCCGATGGCTGCCCTCCCGCGGAGCTGCGCGACCGCATCGCCGGCGCGGTCCAGGAATTCGTCGGTGCCGCGCCGCAGAAGGACGATCAGACGCTGGTCATCGCCTGCTCCAGCTCCCATCGGGGCAGGCGTTAGGCGTCAGGCGCTCGGCTCGCGCACGAACGCGGCGATCCTTTCGATCGTGCCGACAGAGAGGAAGATCGATCATCCCCATCTCCAGCGCCTCGATGTTTAGCGATGAACGCGCGTTTGTCGCTGCGCCGCCGCAGATCCCTCGCTGCGCTCGGGATAAACTGAACTCGTGAAGCGCGCCGCCACGTACGCCCTCTACGCGACGATTCCCGTGGCCATGTACTTCGAGGTCACGCATGGCGACCGGGTCTGGCTGTTCGTCTTCTCCTGCCTCGCGGTGCTGCCGCTCGCAGCGTGGATCGGCCTGGGGACCGAGCAGCTCGCGCATCGCATGGGACCGACCTACGGCGCGCTGTTCAACGCTACCTTCGGCAATTTCGCGGAGCTGGTGATCGCTATCTTCGCCATCCGCGCGGGGCTGGCGGATGTCGTCCGCGCCTCGCTCAGCGGCTCGGTGGTCGGGAATCTCCTCTTCGTCGCGGGGCTGTCGATGTTCGCCGGCGGGTTGAGGCAGCCGACGCAGAAGTTCAACGCGCTCTCGGCCGAATCGCAGGCCGGACAATTGATCCTCGCCGTGAGCGCTTTTCTGGTGCCGGCGCTCTTCTTCCGCACGGCGATCGAGGCGCATCACCCGGAGCTGATTCATCAGGTTTCCATCGGCACGTCGGTGATCCTCCTGGTCTCCTACGCTCTCGGACTCCTCTTCACCTTCAAAACGCACCGGCAGATCCTCTCCTCGGGCGACCAACCGCCGCTTGAAAATCAATGGACCGTGAAGAAAGCGCTGGCCCTGCTGCTGGTGGCCAGCGTGCTCATGGCCGTGGTGGCCGAGGGGCTGGTGGAGGCGGTGGGGGAGGTGGGGAGGGCGTGGGGAATGAGCGAGCTATTCCTTGGATTCGTGGTGCTGGCGGTGGTCGGCAATGCGGCGGAGCACTCCACGGCGGTGATGCTGGCAATGCGCAATCAGATGGACACGGCGCTGAACATCGCCATGCAGTCGAGCGTGCAGATCGCGCTCTTCGTCACTCCGGTGCTCGTCTTTCTATCGTATCCGCTCGGCCACCCGCTCGATCTGCTCTTCACGCCGTTTGAGATTCTGGCCGTGGTACTCGGCGTGGCGATCTTTGCCTATCTGGTCATGGACGGCGAGACGAACTGGTACGAGGGCATCCAGCTCCTCGCGGTGTACGCCATCATCGCCGTGGCGATGTACTTTCTGCCATAGACATGAAGCGACCGTACTTCTTCGAGATTTTCACGATCGTGAATTTTGCGGCGCTGGACATCGCCCTGTTGCGGATCACACCGGCGCCGCTGACGACGCTGGGGCATTCGCTGGTCACGCTGCTGCCGCTGTTTCTCATCCAGACGGCGATCGGCGTGGCCATTCGTGCGATGTGGCGCCGGCGAGACTACCTGCGTGCGATCTGGTCGGCGGAGTGGCTGGCCGACACCGCGCGTCTCGTGGTTTTCAGCGCGCTGTCGGTCCACACCTACGGCTGGATCAAGCTGGCCATCCCCCTGATGCATCCCCATCTGTTCGATCAGACCCTGTGGAACGTCGACCGGGCGCTCTTTTTCGGGCACTCGCCGAACATCTTCGTTCTCGATCTCTTCTCCAGGCCGGCGGCGCTGCTTGGTTTTTTCGACTGGACGTATGCCAACGTTTTCGTGGCCAGCATCAACATCGCCTCGATCGTTTTTCTCTCCGCGCCGCAGCGGCGGCTGCGGATCGGATTCATGAATTCCAACACGCTGATGTGGATCGCCGGCGCGTGGTTGTACGTTCTCGTACCGTCGCTCGGTCCCGCGTATCGCTTCCCCGAAGTGTGGCTCCCGCTCGCGGCGATGCTGGCCCACACCCAGGGATTACAACATATTTTAATGACGAATTATCAGCATGTATTACGCGACCGCGCGGGCAACATTCTCTTCGGCATCGCCGCCTTTCCCAGCCTGCACGTCGCCTTCGAAGTGCTGGTCTACCTCTGGATGCGCCGGGTATCACGCGTGGGAACCATCGCCTTTGCTGTCTTTGCGATCCTCATCTTTCTTGGCTCGGTGATCACCGGCTGGCACTATCTGATCGATTCGATTGCCGGCGTCGCTCTGGCGCTGGCTTGCTACTTCGCTGCCTCTCGCGGTGTGGCGGCGGGAGCCTCGCCCGCCGCTGTGCGGGCGGGGACGCCCGCACCTACGCACGACTGATGGCAATACCGGAGCTCGCGCAAACGTTTTCGGTGGCGTGACTGCACTGCTCGGAGAGATTCTCTCGAAACGGACGACCGAGGGGGCGCCGGAGCTGGTCGACAAACTGGAGAACAAGGCGGTGCGCTGCTACGCGTGCGGGCATCGCTGCAAGATTCCCGATGGCCTGACCGGCATCTGCAAAGTGCGCTACAACGAGAACGGCGTGCTGAAGGTGCCCCGCGGATACGTGGCCGCGTTGCAGGTCGATCCCATCGAGAAGAAACCGTTCTTCCATGCTTATCCCGGCGCGCTGGCGCTGTCATTCGGCATGCTCGGCTGTGACTATCACTGCGGCTACTGCCAGAACTGGGTTACCTCGCAGGCCTTGCGCGACCCGGTCGCCGGAGCGCCGCCGACGGACATCGAGCCGGCCGATCTGGTGAATCTGGCGAAACGCCATGGCGCAAGAGTGATCACCTCGACCTACAACGAGCCGCTGATCACCTCGGAGTGGGCGGTCGAGGTGTTCAAGGAAGCGAAGAAATCAGGGCTGGTTTGCTCGTATGTGTCGAACGGCAACGGGACCGATCGCGTTCTCGACTACATCGCGCCCTATATCAGTATGTACAAAGTGGATCTCAAAGGCTTTGACGAGCGCCACTATCGCGACCTCGGCGGCGTCCTGCAGCCAGTGCTCGACACCATCCAGGGGCTGAAGCGCCGCGGTATCTGGCTCGAAGTGGTCACGTTGATCGTGCCCGATTTCAATGATTCGAACGAAGAGCTGACGAGGATCGCCGAGTTCCTTGCCGGCGTCGATCCGAACATCCCGTGGCATATCACCGCGTTCCATCAGGATTACAAGATGACTGAGAACGCGAACACCAGCGTGGCCACTCTGCAGCGGGCGTACGCGATCGGCAAGCGCGCCGGCCTGCGCTATATCTACCCGGGCAACATCCCCGGCGCGTTCGGCGACGAAGAAGGAACACACTGCCCGAACTGCAATGCGGTGGTGATCGGCCGCTACGGGTTCAGCGTGACGTCCTATCGCCTGAAGGACGGCAACTGCGCGTCATGCGGCACGCCGATTCCGGGCCTTTGGGGCGAGGGAACGGCCGCCGTCGGCCGCGATGGGATCCCGCGTCCGGTTTTCACCTTGTCCTGAGCCGAAGGCGAAGGATCTTCGGTGCA
>JBGPFD010000246.1:0-4879 GCA_041483175.1 Thermoanaerobaculia bacterium
AACACTTTCATATCTGCGAGATGGACGCGCAGACGCTGGCGCACGAGGTTTTTCTCGCCTATTTTCTGAAGGCGCAAGAGGTGCTGCACCCGCGCGCCTGGCTGCTGAGCGCGATCAGCAATGCCAGCAAGCACTACCTGCGGACCCGCGCCCGGCAGGTGACCCTTCCGCCGGAATACGAAAAAACCGCGAGCCCGACCCCGTCGCCCGCGCAATCGCTGCCTGATCAACTGGTGGCGCGCGAAATCATCTGCTGCCTGACGGCGCGATGTCAGTTGGCGTTGCGGCTGCGCTACTTCGAGGGCTACAGCATTCCGGAGCTGGCAGCCGAACTGGACACCACCGCGCGATACGCACAAAAGCTGGTTGGCCGTTGTGTACGGCAGGCAAAGCAGCGGTATGCCGCGAAGGAGAATCGTGGACGCGACCGATCGCAAGGATGAATTTTTGAGGACGGTCGCGCAGATCGACGCGGAACGCACCGCGGCCCGTCCGATCGTGCAGGAGCTGCGCACCTCGGCGGCGCTGGTGTGGGAACGGGAACTGCCGCAGTCGTGGCGTACTGCCGGTTTCGCGCAGGAACTGATCAGTGTCGCGATCGAAACGCTGGAGAACGATCCGCGCCAGAGTCTGGTCTTTGCGCAATTGGCGCTGACGGTGACCACGAGCATTCCGCCGGATACGTACCCGCCGCCGCTGCAGGCACAACTCGAGGGTTCGGCGTGGAAGGAAATCGGAACTGCGCATTGCTATCGCAGCGAGTACGATGCGGCGCTGCGGGCCTACAACGCCGCGCAGAGCTGCTTCTGCAGAGAAAGCGCGCTGGCACACGATCTGGCCATTACCGATTTTGCGCGAGCCATCGTTCTCACCGACATGGGACGGCAGACCGATGCACGGCGGGTTCTCGACGATGCAGTGCCGGTTCTGCGCAGCTTCGGCGATCAACGGCGGGTCGTGCAGGCTGTGATGCTCACCGGCATCATCGAGCAGCGGCAGGGGCGATTCGAAGAGGCGCGCGCCGCATACGAATCAGCGCAGCGGGAGGTCGCCGACGACGACCTGCAGACGCGCGCCACGCTGTATCTAAACGTGGGCCGGGCGCAGGCGGAGCTCGGCGAAACCAACGAAGCCATGCTCAATCTGCACCACGCGCGCACGCTGTTCGTCGAGCTGAAGATGAGCGGCGAAGTGACGCGCACCGAGTGGGCGCTCGCATGCGCACTCCTCCGCACCGGCGCATTCGATCGCGCCATCCCGATTCTGGAGGGCACGCGCGTCGATTTTCTCGCGCGCTCCATGCCGGAGGAAGCCGGCCTCGCCGGGCTCGATCTTGTAGAAGCGCTGATCGCCACGGAGAAGCCGGCCGAAGCGCGGAAGATCACTGAGAACGTGCTCGCCGAGTTTCGCGCTGCGAACCTCAACGAGCGGGCGATCACAGCTCTTGCCTACCTGCGCGACCTCCCCGAAGCCTGGCAATCCGATCGCGCGGTGCGCCACGTCCGCACCTACATCGAGCAGCTCCGCCTCGAACCCGCCCGCGTCTTCCTCCCCCTTTCCGACTAAACCTGGCCGCCGCCGGAGTTTTTTTAGCGCGGGTGGGTAGCACTTTGCCTTTCCCAGTCACTACTTCCTGAACTCGGGGCGCCCCCTCCGATCAACCGCAAACCCGCGCCCGGCGTGTGTCCGGACGCGAAAGGAGGGACTTTATGCGCCGCATCTTCGCGACCATTCTCATGAGCACTCTGTTGATGACGGTTGCGCCGTTCATGCGCGACAGTGGCCACGGCCGCGACTGGGATCCGATCCGCATCATCAAGAAGATCGTCCGTCACCTGCTGCCAACGCCAACCGACGTCGGAGACGGCCTCGGGACACCGAAACCGTAACGAGCTCTGAAACCGGCGTGCGCAGCCCAGCCCGGCGGGCCGCACGCCGGCAGTTTCGTCAGGCATGGACATCAGGAAGAGCGACACGGGAACGTTCCTCTGCCCGTTCTGCGGGCGCGTGCGGACCGTCTCTCGCGGCCCGTGGGAACTCGTTCACGCGCAGGCCCTGATGCATTTCAGCGGTTGTGCGCCCCCCCACATCGTGCAGGACACCGGCGAGGTGATGCAGGCCGCGGCGCGGATCGCCAACGCGATCCTCGCGGAAGAGGAATGAACGATTGGCGTCCCCGGCAGGATTCGAACCTGCGACCCACAGCTTAGAAGGCTGTTGCTCTGTCCAGGCTGAGCTACGGGGACAAGGCGTTGGGCGCTAGGCCTTGGGCGTTAGGTGAACCTACCGCCTGGGGCCTGAACCTACCGCCTAGGGCCTGACACCTAACGCCTGAGAATATTGGTCGGGGCGAGAGGATTTGAACCTCCGACCCCCTGCTCCCAAAGCAGGTGCGCTACCAGGCTGCGCTACACCCCGACTCCCGCGCGCAACAGCTACACCGCTCTGGCTGTTCCCTGATCGAAATGCTTTGCCGCGAGGGTCGACTCCCACTGCCGCGCGACGGCCGGATCGAGCACGAACTCGAAGGTCTGGCCGTGCGCGCGCAGGCGCAGTGCCTTGCCGGTAACCGACTGTCCGGTCGCCGTCTCGTCGTCGTACTCGATCTCCTCGATGCGCCCCAGCTCGAGGCAGGCGTCCAGATCGGAATTCTCGTAGCAGATCGTGTCGGAGCCTAACGACAGCGCCACGGGAATGTGTGTCGGGCCCTCGACGAAATCGGCACGAGAGACCAGACGCGACGACGGGCGTCGCTTGACCATCATCTCGTCGATCAGATCCTTCGATCGAGTGCGGACGAACAGCCAGAACAGGACACCCACAACGACGACTCCGATGATGGTGATGGTTGCCAAAGACATGGTGGACCTCCTTTGTCGTCGTGCATTACGGAAAAAATCCTACGCCAAATCGGCAAGCTCCGCCAGACGCGGTGAAGGAGCGCGTTAGAATGCCAACCATGCCCGGAACGGCGAGCAAGACGCGCGACGAACATTCGGCCGGAGGGGCTGTGATCTCCGTACGCGACGGCCGCCCGTTCGTCACGCTCATCGCCACCCGGGGCCGCACGCGCTGGGGATTGCCGAAAGGGGCGGTTGGCGAAGGAGAAACATCGGAAGCCGCCGCGTTGCGGGAGGTGCTGGAGGAGACGGGGCTGGAAGCGGAGATCGTGAAACCACTCGACACGATCGAGTACTTCTTTCGCGCAGGCGGGACCCTGATCAGGAAGAAAGTCGACTTCTACCTCATGCTGCACACCGGCGGAAAGCTGCAGCCGCAGCTCAGCGAGGTCGACGACGTCGAGTGGGTCGAGCTGCCCGAGGCGATCCGGCGCGCGAGCTTCCCCTCCGAGAGAAAGCTGCTCGAGATCGCGCAGCAGGAGCTGGAGACGATCGCGAAGCAGGCTTCTTCCGCGTCTTCGTAGTCCGCTTGTCCGCGGCCAGACGGCTGCCCGGCGTCGGCGCGCCACGACCGCGCGTCGTCTTTCGGTTGCTGTCCCAGATTCGTTCGCCGCCGATCTCGTGGACGTCGAGATTCGACACGATCGATCGCGGCGCGACCTCGGTGACGTCGACGTTGGCATTCGCGTACTGATCGCGATGCTTCAGCAGGAGCCACTCGTTGCCTTTCGGCGAACGCCCCTTGATCTTCACGAGCGCCCACTCGCCGAACATCTTCTTCCCGTACAGCCGAAAGGTCAGCTTTCCCTGTTCGAGTGCGCGGACAGGATCGTCGCCCGGCTCGATGAATTCCCACGTACCGGCGTCCCAGATGATCACGTTGCCGGCGCCGTAGTTCCCTTCCGGGATGACCCCTTCGAACGACGCGTAGTCGTACGGATGATCCTCGGTCATCATCGCCAGGCGTTTAACCGTCGGATCGTACGAGGGCCCCTTCGGTACAGCCCACGACTTCAGTACGCCCTCCATCTCCAGGCGGAAGTCGTAGTGCAGACGTGAGGCGTGGTGCTTCTGGATGACGAAGATCGGAAGTTTCGATGCCGGCGTCTTCTTTGCGCCCGAAGGTTCCGGCGTCGCGCCGAAGTCGCGCATCTGCCGGTAATGTTTGAGCCTGTCAGACATCGATCAGAGCGCCTTCGCTTGCGCGCAGCGATCCTTTCATGCGGCAGATCGAAGTGTACGTCCTCCGCCTTCGTCGCGGCCGTTCCAGCGCGCTTCAGGTGCAAATCGCTGAACTAGTGAGACTTGATCTGCTCTGGTGGATAGGGCAGCGGCGTCGATTTTGCATGCCAGCCGCTATCTGACCGTCGATGGATTCCATCATCCGACGCACCCTCTGGGGCGCGTTCATCATCCTGACGCTGCTGGGGGCCATTGGTCTCGGCCTGACGGTGACCATCCTCCAGACCGGAAAACGGCAGCAGGATCAGATCGTCCACGGGTCCGCGCCGCTGCTCGATGCTGTCCGGCATATGGATCTCGACGTGGTGGCCATCCTTGGCGCCGCGCGCGGATATCTGCTGACACAACAGACACAGTTCCTGCAGCAGGATGACGATGGCGTTCGCGATTTCGAAAAGCAGGCGATCACCGGCGCACGGCTGGCGACGTCACCGGCCGACGCTCGACTGGTCGCGCAGTTCCGGAGGCACTTCGCCCAGATCAAAACCCTGACCGATCAGCAGATCGAGGCCATGAAGGAAGGCAAGCCGGCGGCGGCGAATGCACTCATGCTGCAGGCGGCTGCCATCCGCCGTTCGGCTCCCGACTTCGCCGGCACGCTCGTGGACGAGCACCGGCGCCAGCAGGTTTCCAATCTGGACCAGATGACCGGCATGGGTCAGGGACTGACGACTCGGATGGTCGTGATCAGCATCGCCATCATGATCCTCGGGGCATTCGCGGTGTGGCGGATCGAA
>JBGPFD010000247.1:0-4844 GCA_041483175.1 Thermoanaerobaculia bacterium
CGCCCAGGTTACGGCCTGCAGCTGCGGCCGTATGCGGAGCGCTCCATGGTGGAGCGGGTCCGAACAACAGGAGGTCAAGTGGCTCGTTATTCCGATCCAGTTTGCCGGCTGTGCCGGCGTGAGGGCATGAAACTGTTCCTCAAGGGCGATCGTTGCTTCAAGGACAAGTGCGCCATCGAGCGCCGAAACTACGCTCCCGGTCAGCACGGCCGCCGTCGTTCCAAAGTCCTGGGCTATGGCATTCAGCTTCGCGAAAAACAGAAGGTCAAGAGAATTTACGGTCTGTTGGAGCGCCAGTTCCGGCTGTACTTCCAGCGCGCCGAACAGCGTTCCGGGATCACCGGCGAGAACCTTCTTCGTCAACTCGAGCTGCGGCTCGACAACGTCGTCTACTCGCTCGGTTTCGCTTCGTCGCGCGCGCAGGCGCGGCAACTCGTCCGGCACGGACACATCGAGGTGAACGGAAAGAAGATCAACATTCCCTCGTATCAGGTACGCAAGGGAGATGCAATTCAGGTTCGCGAAAAGAGCCGCAAGAACGAACAGGTCCGCCAGGCCGTCGAGACGGCAAGCGGGCGCGGCGTTCCGACATGGCTCCAGCTAAACCCGGAACAGTTCCGCGGAACGGTGCTCGATCTTCCGAAACGGGAAGACATCCGGCTCCCGGTTCAGGAACAGCTCATCGTCGAACTCTACTCGAAGTAAACAATGCGTGTAGGACCGCCTTACGGGCGATCGGCCGGCTGAAGCCGGCCCTACACATGGCGAGGAGGCCGCTCACATGTTGTGGTCAGATTTTCAGAAACCGAAGAAGCTCGATTACGATCCCGAAACTCTCACGGCGAATTACGGCCGCTTCATCGCCCAGCCGTTCGAGCGTGGCTTCGGGACGACCGTCGGCAACGCACTGCGTCGTGTCCTTCTCTCCTCCATCGAGGGAGCGGCGATCACGGCCCTGCGCGTGGAAGGGGTACTTCACGAATTTTCCTCGTTGACCGGCGTGGTCGAGGACATGACCGACGTCGTTCTCAATCTCAAGCAGATTCCCTTCAAGCTGCATGGTGAAGGGCCGAAAACGTTGTACCTGGAGAAGAAGGGACCCGGCGTGGTCACCGCCGCCGACTTCGATCAGGATTCGGATGTCGAGATTCTCGATCAGTCGGCGCACGTGGCTACGCTGTCGAAGGAAGGCAATCTGAAGCTCGAGGCGCGCCTGAAGCGCGGCCGCGGCTACGTGGTGGCCGACCGGAACGCCGACAGCGACCTGCCGCTCGGCTACATTCCGGTCGATTCGATCCACTCGCCCGTCCGCCGCGTGAACTATCACGTCGAGGGCGCGCGCGTCGGACAGATGACCGACTACGACAAGCTCATTCTCGAAGTCTGGACCAACGGCGCGGTCTCGCCGCAGGAAGCCGTCGGGCTGGCCGCCGATCTCTTCGGCGATCATCTGCGGATTTTCAGCACCTTCGAGGCTCGGGGAGAGGAAGCGGAAGAAGCAGCGCAGCCGGAAGTCGATCCCCGGCTGTCGGAGATGCTGGCCAAGCCGATCGAAGAGCTCGATCTCTCCGTTCGCTCGGCCAACTGCCTCAAGAACGCCAACATCCGCACGCTCGCCGATCTGGTGCAGCGCACCGAGCGCGAGATGCTTTCCACCAAGAACTTCGGCCGCAAGTCGCTTGACGAGATCAAAGACGTTCTCGCCAGCCTCGGCCTTTCGTTCGGCATGACCCGCGCCTCCACGCGCGGCGAGATCCGCGAATAGAGTGATGAGGACCGAGAAGTCCGATCCTCACGCGGGAAGGGGTTAGTGAGTTATGCGACACGGAATGGCGAATCGAAAGCTGGGAAGGACAAGCGGTCATCGGGCCGCGTTGTTCCGCAACCAGCTCGCCTCGCTCATCGACAAGGAACGGATCATCACCACGCTGCCAAAAGCGAAGGAGCTTCGGCCGCAGATCGAACGTCTGGTGACGCTCGGCAAGAACGACAGCCTGCACAACCGCCGCCAGGCGGGGCGCCTGGTCGGCGATGACGGTCTGATCTCCAAGCTCTTCGACATCCTGGGACCGCGGTTCGCGGAGCGTCCCGGGGGCTACACGCGCATCATGAAGCTCGGCGCGCGCCGCGGCGACGCTGCAGAGATGGCCATCCTGGAGTTCGTCGGCTACGAGCCGAAGATCGAAAAGACCCCCGCGGAAGAGAAGGGCGCGGCGAAGAAAGCCGCGGCGAAGAAGGAAGGGTCGGAGGAGACTGCCGCAGCCGAGGCAGAGGAAAAGCCGAAGAAGAAAACGACGGCGCCGAAGAAGGCAGCTCCGAAGAAGACCGCCAAACCCGCCGAGACGAAACGAACTCCGAAGAGAAAGACCTCGCCGAAGAAAACGGCCAAGTAGGGCACGGCTGCGCCGTGCCGTTCTCCGGGGTGCGGCACGGAGCAGCCGTGCCCTACAAGTGCACGCGACGCTGCACGATAACCGCATCGCCGCCGCCGCTCGGGACGCCGAGCGACGCGTCGCGCGCCCGCACCAGAGGAGCGGCTTCCGGTGGCAACGTGCTCGATCGATCGGAGACGATCGCATCGATCGGTTCGTCGGTGTGCAGCGTGATGTCGATCAAAGCCTGCTGCGCGCCAGTGACGTTCACCGCGTGCCAGCCCGCTGCAAGATGCGTCACGAATTTCGGCGGACGCTGCGGCGGCGCGACGCCGTCGACGCGCAGCGCGGCCAGCGTTGGCGCGTGGAAGATCAGAGCGATTACGTTCGCGCCCCGCACGGAGTGCAATTGAAGTGTGAGCCGGCGCCCGCCGAGATGCTCATCGGAGACGATGCGCGCCTCGGGAGGCATCAGCGGCAGGCGGGGTGCCGGAGCGGTGTACGTATTCGGCGGCCTCTCGAGCCACGGCGTGAACGCGCGCTCGGCCTTCGTGAATGCCGCCTGCGATCGCATCGCCGCAGGAACGGCGTCGACCTGCCAACGCGACGCGGCGTCGTCATCGACATAGCCGACATTGAGCCGCCGCGGCGACTCCGGTGTGATCGCCGGAATCATGAGCTGCATGGCGACGCAGGCGGCCGCTGTGCCAACCATCGTGGCCACTGCCGATCGGCGCATCCAGCCGGCCGAGGCGGCGAGCGGCGTGAACGTGGTGGAGACGATCGCCAGGGCCACTGCGATTACGCCGAGGATCTGCCGTCCCATGATGTCGTAGAGCGACAGGACGATCGGAAACCAGAGAATAGCCGTGACCGCCGAGGTGATCACCACGGCCCATGCCGCGGTGAATCCGAGCGTGGCGCGGAGCGTCGTGCAGAGCGCGAACGCGATCGCCGGCACCACGGCCAGATAGCTTCCGCCCGGCAGCATGACGGTCGCTGCGACGGCGATCGCCGCCCAGCAGAGGCCGTGGCCGATGAACAGCCCGTCGAAGCCGGCGCGCGCGACCCTCGAGCGGGCGCAAACGATCGCCGTGGCCACGCCGAGCAGCCACATCGCGGCGATCGATGGTCCGGGCTGGGCCACCCACATCGCCGAAGGCGCGCGGAGCGATGCGATCCACGCCGCCGCGACGCCAGAGACCGCGGCGGCGATGACCGCGAGGAAAAACGACATCACGCCTGCCGTGATGCCTCCCGGCGTCGTCTCGCCGTCGCGCATGCGAATGGCGGCGGCGACGAAAAGCAAGAGGAGCGCGCCCGCTGTCATCCAGCGCGTCCACGCCTGCGGCCACCAGAGGATTGCCAGCGAAAACACGTCGAAGAACACGGCGTTGTCGTCGGTTGCCTGACGCAGATCGCTGTTCGCCAACGCGCGGGTCATCGCCAGGACGTGATCGCCGTGATCCTGTACCGTGGACGGTGTGACGTGCCGCAGGTTGTCGAGCGGCGTGTGATAGTGGACGACCTCGCGAATACACGCGAAATTGATTCCCGTCATACCGGCCCGCTTGAAGACCGACAGATCGGTATCGTTGGGCAGCAGTTCGTAGATGTTGTAGAAGAGCGAGCTGGCCGCCGGTCGCGGCAACGCACGGGCCACCGCTTGCACCAGCCAGCGGTTGTGCGTGCTGGTCTCGAAGAGGTAGCTGCGGCCGGACGTCCCGCGATTGTCGATGTTGATCGCGGCCGCAACTCCCCGCGAGATCGCGGGATTGGCGATGAACGCTTCCGCGCCGAGCAGCCCGAGCTCTTCACCGTCGGTGATGAGAAAGAGAACGCTGTTGCGGAAGTGCTGGTGACGTATGGCGCGCGCCACTTCCAGCACGCTGGCCACGCCGTTGCCGTCATCCGATGCTCCCGGTCCGGCGGCGACCGAATCGTAGTGCGCGACGACGGCCAGTGTGTCGGCGCGCGCGTCGCCGGGAAGGCGGGCCATGATGTTCACCACCGGGGCGCACATCGCGTGGGCGTTGCAGGCGACGGTCTGGTGCATCGAAGTCCGATATCCGAGCGCCTGAAAGTGCGCTGCGATCCGGTCGCGCACGGCATCGTGGGCCGTCGTTCCGACCGGGTGGGAAGATCGTCGCGGAGAATATCGTGCAGCGCGCCCAGGGCGCGATCGGCCGAGAATCGCTCTTCGCCGGCGCTCGCCGGAACCGGTGATGGGCCACGACCAACGTGCACCACGGCGGCCACGATCGCGGCCATGATGGCCATGACCAGCGCCGTCGCGCGGTTCGGATTCACGCGGGCATTCTAGTGTGGTGAGTCAGAGATACGCAGCGTTTCGTTGCGCCCGCAACCCTCTGGGCTGGTGCCGGTTGCGGCCGATCTGCGGCGTCGCTCGTCGTCAACGATGTCACCACATCGCCTCCTCCTCGCTCCTTGCATCTCGGCCGCAAGCGGCAC
>JBGPFD010000248.1:0-4800 GCA_041483175.1 Thermoanaerobaculia bacterium
ACCCCGGTGAACTGCTTGCGCAAACGGAAGAAGTTGTCACCGTTGACGTAGGTAACCGTAACGGTGACGCTGACACCGCCGCCCGACAAACTGACCGTGACGGTAAACGGCGACGTGGCATCACCACTGCCCTGCACCTGGCTGATGGACACCGGAGTCCATGGAGTGTAGGTGCCGAGGTTGCCGGTCGCGGTACCGCAGGTGTGGGCCCTGAAATTTGGCGCGATCAGCGTTGTCCCGACTCTGGCGAACACGCCCATGTCGCCGTACTGGCAAGTCGTCGGAAAGATCTGCCCGTTGCCGGGCACCGCGGCGTTGAAGACCTGAAACGATCCGTCCGCGGCGACGTTGATCTTCAGCGGATCTCCCGCGATGGTCACAATCTGCGGTCCCGTCGGCGCCGGCGTCTGCGCCAGGGCCATTGCCGGCAGCAGCAAGGCAGCCGCAGCCAACGCGCAAAGCAGCGAAGTTCCTCGGCTCAGCATCTCTCCACCCCTCCTCGAATTTGGTTTGGGGACCGAGCCTAAGAGTACACAAATGCGGGATTTATCTCAAATCGAGCGGGCGCTCATGCGCTCAGGATTTCTCTCAACGCGGCAGCGGCGCTGTCGAGGGCTTCATCGAGTTTCTCGGGATCCTTCCCGCCGGCCTGGGCCAGATCGGGCTTTCCTCCGCCCTTCCCCCCGACGATCGGCGCCAGCTTCTGAATCAGCGAATTCGCCGGAACGCGGTCAACAAGGTCCCGGGTCACAGCGGTGAGAAGGGTGACCTTTCCGTCCGTGGCGCTGCCGAGGACGACGACGCCGCTCTTGATCCGGGAGCGTAGTTCGTCGGCGAGGTTGCGAAGATCGCCGCCGCTGATGTCGTCCGCGCGGCGCGCGAGGAGCTTGACGCCGTCGACATCGATCGGCTGTTCGACGGCGTGAGAGGCCGTCGCTCCACTTGCCAGGCGCATCCGAAGCTGTTTCATTTCCTTCTCCAGGGTCTTCTGCCGCTCCTGGAGCACCCGGACGTGGGCCGGGATGTCGTCGAGGCGCGCATTCAACTGCTGCTGCAGTGCGTGCGCGGAATCGTCGAGATTCTGGAAATAGGCAAGCGCGCCGCGCCCGGTGAGCGCCTCCATGCGCCGCACGCCTGCGGCGAGCGAGCGGTCGGAGACGATCTTGAACACGCCGATGTCGCCGGTGCGATTGACGTGGCATCCGCCGCAGAACTCGCGCGACCAGTCGCCGGCGGCGATGATGCGCACCATCTCGCCGTACTTCTCGCCGAACATCGCCACGGCGCCGCTCTTCTTCGCCTCGGCGATCGGCATGACGGTCTTGGTGACCTCGAGGTTCTCGCGGATTTTGTCGTTGACCAGCCCTTCGATGGTCTTGGTCTGCTCCTCGCTCAGCGGCTGGTGCCAGGTGTAGTCGAAGCGGAGACGGTCGGGAGCGACGAGCGATCCCGCCTGCTGCACCGTTTCGCCGAGGATGTCCTTGAGCGCCTTGTGCAGGAGGTGCGTGGCGGTGTGATTCGCCGTCGTGTCGAGGCGTGCCCGCCTCGGCACCGAGGCGCGAACGGTCGTGCCATGCGCGAGGTGGCCTTCATCGACGCGCACGTGCGACACGATCAGATCGCCGACCGGCTTCTGCGTATCGAGCACGGTGCCCCGTCCGCCCTTCCACTCCAGGGTGCCGCTGTCGCCGATCTGTCCGCCCGACTCGGCGTAGAACGGCGTTGGCGTGAGCACGATGTCTCCCTCGGTTCCGTGATCCAGCGCATCGCGCGCCTCGCCGTCAACGACGATCGCTCTGACGGTCGAGGGCACATCGACGAAGCGGTCATAGCCGACGAACTCGACCGGGCCGGCCTTCTCCGCGATGCGAGCGAAGGTCGCAGCGTCGGTGGAAGTCTGAAATTTCGACGACGCCTTCGCCTTCGCGCGCGCCGAGGCCATCATGGCCTGGAATCCCTCGTGATCGAGCGTGACCCCTTCCTCCTCGGCCATTTCCGCGATCAGATCGGTCGGGATTCCGTGCGTGTCGTAGAGAGGAAAGATTTCCTCGCCGGAGATCGTCCGTTCGCCGCGCGCGCGGATTTCGTCAAGAAGTTGACCAACGCGCTCGATCCCCGTCGTCAGAGTGCGCGAGAAACGCTCTTCCTCGGCGCCGAGCGTCTGAAGAACCGCCTCGCGGCGCGCCTGGAGCTCCGGATACGCCGTTCCCATCGCCGCGATTACCGGATCGACGAGCGTCACCAGCCCGACCGCGTTCGGCAACTTGCGTCCGAACCGGATCCCGCGCCGGATGATGCGCCGCAGCACGTAGCCACGCCCCTCGTTCGATGGAATCACGCCGTCGGAGACGAGGAAGGTCGCCGCGCGCGCGTGATCACAAAGCACGCGGATCGCCGTATCGCGATCGTCGGTCATGCTTCCACCATAACGGTGGCCGCCGGCCTCGGCGATCGCCCTGATGATCGGCTTGAACAGGTCGATGTCGTAATTCGTGGCCACCTTCTGCATCACGCTGGCCACGCGCTCGAGTCCCATCCCCGTGTCGACCGACGGCGCGGGAAGCGGGTTCAGATTGCCGGCCGCGTCGCGGTCGTACTGCATGAACACGAGGTTCCAGATCTCCATCGTGTCGTCGCCCGGACCGTTGACCAGAGCGGCGATGTTCTTCGACAGATCGTCGCCGCGAAAATAGTGGATCTCCGAGCAGGGGCCGCACGGACCGGTATCGCCCATCGACCAGAAGTTGTCTTTCTTGCCGAATCGCAGCACTCGCTCGGGCGCGGCGCCGGCCTTCACCCATAGTTTCGCCGCCTCATCGTCCGCCGAAATGCCGTCTCCCCCTTCGAAGACCGTGAACCAGAGGCGCTCGACCTCGAGCTTCCAGACGTTCACCATCAGGTCCCAGGCGAATTCGATCGCCTGCTTCTTGAAGTAATCGCCGAACGAGAAATTGCCGAGCATCTCGAAAAAAGTGTGATGGCGCGCGGTGCGGCCGACGTTTTCGAGATCGTTGTGTTTCCCGCCCGCGCGGACGCACTTCTGCGAGGTTGTGGCCCGCGTGTATTCGCGCTGCTCGCGGCCGAGGAAGGCGTCCTTGAACTGGTTCATGCCGGCGTTGGTGAACAGCAGCGTCGGATCGCCCGCGGGGACGAGCGAGGAGCTCGGCACTTCGCGATGACCTTTGCGGACAAAGTAATCGAGAAACTGTTTGCGAATCTGGTCAGTGGTGGGCAACCTTGATCTCCTTGAGCACCGCGCGCACGAGCGCGGAATCGTAACCCTGTTTCAACAGATAGACAGTCAATTTGTTTCGGGCCACCGCCTCCGCGTGCCGGCGCATCAGGATCGGAAGCCGCCGTTCCGCCACGGCGACGGCGCGCGCGCGTTCACCCTCCGGTTCGGCGTTCTCCGCCAGCACCCGCTCGATGATCTCGCCGGCCACGCCGGCGCCGATCAGCTCGCGGCGGATGCGCAGAAGTCCGACGCGTTTCCGCAATCGGGTGCGCACGAACGCGCCGGCGAAGCGTTCATCATCGAGCCACCGTTCGTTCGCCAGGCGCTCGATGGCCGGCTCGATCTCCTCGCGCGAGAAACCCTTGGCGCGCAGCTTTCGCTTCAGTTCCGCGGTGCTGTTGAAGCGGGTTCGCAGAATCCGGAGCGCCGTGCCGTAGCAGCGGTCAAGATCGTCAGACAACTAGTGTAGTGTCTCACCAATATCTTGCCATTAGCTGGGGGCGCGTGCGGGGGCGATGCAAGGGGCGAGGAGGAGGCGATGCGGTGGCATCGTTGACGACGAGCGACGCCGCAGATCGCCCGCAATCGCCACCAGCCCTTCTGGTTAAGCCGCTGAGAGGCCATCTGCGGCGTTGACGCTCCTCAGCGATGGCACCGCATCGCCTGCGTCGCGCCGCCTTGCATCTGGCCTCTCGGCGGCTTCACGAAAGGCAAGATATTAGTGAGACACTACACTAGGCCTGATTCGAGAAATCGAACGGCGATTCGTCCGAGAACGGGTCCTGCTCCGTAGCCACCGAAAGCTTCGACTCCATCTCCTCCTTGGAAATGTCGGAGGTCGACTGGATGCCCTGCAGCTTGAGGCGAAACTCGTCCGGATTCGACGCGCGGCGCAGCGCTTCGTCAAGCGTGATCAGGCCGTTCTTGTAGAGCGTGTAGAGCGACTGATCGAACGTCTGCATGCCGTACTGCGACGTGCCCTGTGCGATAGCGTCTTTGATCAGCTTCGTTTTTTCCTTGTTCTCGATGCAATCGCGGATGTACGCGGTGGAGATCAGCACTTCGGCCGCGGGAACGCGCCCGAGCCCGTCGGCGCGCGGAAGCAGCCGCAGCGAAACGACCGCTTTGAGCACCGCCGCGAGCTGCAAGCGTATCTGCTTCTGCTGGTGCGGCGGGAAGACGGAGATGATGCGGTTGACCGTCTCCGTCGCGTCCAACGTGTGCAGGGTGGAGAAGACGAGGTGGCCGGTTTCGGCCGCCGTCAGCGCGGTTTCGATCGTCTCGTAGTCGCGCATTTCGCCGACCAGGATCACGTCCGGATCCTGGCGCAGTGCCGATCGGAGCGCGCCGGAGAATGACTTGGTGTCGACTTCCACTTCGCGTTGGTTGATAATCGATTTCTTGTCCCGGTGGAGAAATTCGATCGGGTCCTCGACCGTCATGATGTGCTCGGTACGATGGGTATTGATGTAGTCGATCATCGCCGCCAAAGAGGTCGACTTGCCCGAACCGGTCGTTCCCGTGCAGAGAATCAGTCCACGCCGCTCCTCACAGATCTTTTCCAG
>JBGPFD010000249.1:0-4791 GCA_041483175.1 Thermoanaerobaculia bacterium
GTCATTACGAAAAAATTCGATTCCAGCAGGCGCTGGGATCTGCCGAGCCGCATTTATTCGGACGCCACGCCGATCATTCCGGGGATGCAATGTCCGCGCGCGTTGCTCGAGCCGAAGCTCAATCACGCCGGCTATCACGAGAGCCGCATGCGCGTTGCCAATCCGGGCGAATACCGCTACGTCGACGGCAATCTGGAAATCTATCTGCAGAATTTCGAGTATCCCGACATCGAGTTCCGCGCGCTGCCGGTGCGGATCGAGTTCGACGGCTCGACGGTACGCGCGGTAAAGCGGCTCGACGATGGCGCGACGCTGCGCGGGATCCGGGTCGAGCCGGAGCTGATCACCTCCATCTACAACAACGAGATGGAAGATCGCCTGCCGGTCGCGCTCAGCGCCGTTCCGGCGTCGGTGATCGATGCCATCATCGCCACCGAAGACAAGAACTTCTATCACCACGAGGGCATCTCCATTCGCGGCACGCTCGGCGCGCTGATGACCGATCTTCGCCTGAAGGCGTGGACGCACGGCGGATCGACGCTGACGCAGCAGCTGGTCAAGAACCTCTTTCTCAATCCGGAGCGCACCTGGCGCCGCAAAGCGGTCGAGGCGCTCATGGCCGTGCTCCTCGAGGCGCGCTACAGCAAGAACGAAATCCTCGAGGCTTATCTCAACGAGATTTACCTCGGGCAGAACGGCGCGGTGCAGATCATCGGCGTGGAGCAGGCCTCGCAGGTCTATTTCGGAAAGCACGTCACGTATCTGACTCTGCCGGAAGCGGCGGCGCTCGCGGGGATGATCCGCTCGCCGAATCTCCTCTCCCCGCTGAAGTATCCGGAGCGCGCCAAACCGCGCCGCGATCTGGTGCTGAAACTCATGCTCGATCAGCAGAAGATCACACCGGAAATATACGAAGGGGCGGTCGCCGCGCCGCTGACGACGGCGCGATTCCCGAAGACCTCGCGCAGCGCGCCGTTTTTCGTCGACCTGGTGCTCAAGCAGCTTCGCGAGACCTATCCCGAAACGCAGCTCAAGACGGAAGGGCTGCGCATCTTCACCACGCTGGACACCATCATGCAGCGCTCCGCGGAACAGGCGCTCGACACCGGCATCAGCGATCTGACGCGGCGCTACCCGTATCTGCGGAAGGCGCCGACGCCCCTCGAAGGTGTGATCCTCACCATCCAGCCCGGCACCGGCTACGTGAAGGCGCTGGTTGGCGGCCGCAACTACTCGAAGACGCAGTTCAACCGCGCCATTCAGGCGCGCCGCCAACCGGGCTCGCTGTTCAAGCCGTTCGTCTACGTGACGGCCATGGATCCGGCGCGCGGGCAGCAGGCGTTCACGCCGGCGACGGTGATCGACGACGCCCCGATCAGCGTGCGGACCGGCAACGCGGTGTGGCAGCCGCAGAATTATGACCTGCGCTTCCACGGCCTGGTCACGCTTCGCGAGGCAGTGGCGCATTCGTACAACATTCCTGCCGTGCGCGCCGCCATCGACGTCGGCGTGCCGAACGTGATCAAGGAAGCATCGGCGATCGGAATCGAAAGCCGCCTCGAGCCGTATCCATCGGTCTCGCTCGGATCGTTCGAGGTCACCCCGCTGGAGATCGCCTACGCCTACTCCGCATTCGCCAACCTCGGTGTGAAGGCCGAGCCGATCTCGATCCTCGCCGTCTCCACGCGGGAAGGGAAGTTGCTGGAGAGCCGCGAGGTGAAGATGAAGCGCGTCGCTCCGGCGAGCGTCTGCTATGTCATGAACGACATGCTCAAGGACGTGTTCAATTACGGCACGGCGGCGAAAGCGCGATCGCTCGGATTTGAAGCGCCGTTCGCCGGAAAGACCGGAACGACGAGCAACTATCGCGACGCCTGGTTCCTCGGCTATTCGCCGCGGATTCTGACGCTGGTGTGGGTCGGCTTCGACGACGGCCAGAGCACGCGCCTCGCCGGCGGCGACGCCTGCATTCCCATCTGGACCTCACACATGAATCGCATCGCCGTGCTCGTGCCCGAGGTCGAATGGAAGCGGCCGGACGATGTCATCGATCGCACCATCGATCCCCAATCGGGCATGCTGGCCACCCCGTTCTGCCCGCAGACCCGCAGGGAGATTTTCGTGGCCGGCACCGAGCCGGCCTCCCTCTGCCCGTTGCACGCGGGCAGCGGGGAGCCGAGCCCGTTCTGGCGCGACAATGCAACAATGCCCGGGGAACAGCCAGCGACCGGCGCGGATCAGCGGCGGCCGCAACAGCAGAAGGATCGCGACCGTGGAATCAGACACCTGCTGCGCGTGATTTTCGGGAACGGCAATTGACGTGAGTTCGATCACCACAAACCTGACTGCCCCCCAATCGCCGTCGATGGCCAGCCTGCTCGACCGCGCGCGCGATCGGTTCGAACGCGCGTTGCTCTACATCGGCGGCATCAGCGATCTGGCTGCGCAGACGATCCGCGAGGCGATCCGCGGTCCGATGGAGACGCGGTTGCTCATCGAGCAGTTCGAGCAGGTCGGCGTCCGCTCGATATCCATCGTGGCCATCACCTCGCTGTTCATCGGAATGGTCCTGGCGCTGCAGACCGCATACTCGCTCGAAGACTTCGGCGTGAAGACCTTCATTGGCAAGGTCGTGTCGCTCTCGCTGGTGCGGGAACTGGGGCCGGTCCTGATGTCGCTGATGGTCGGCGGCCGGGTCGGCGCGGGGATGACCGCTGAAATCGGCACCATGAAGGTTACCGAGCAGATCGATGCCCTTCGGGCCATGGCCACCAATCCGGTCCGGAAGCTGGTGGTACCGAAAGTGCTGGCCACGTCGGTGATGTTCCCGATCCTGACGGTCGTTTCGTGCGCCGTCGGGATCTTTGGCGGAATGCTGATCGCCGTGGCGAACCTGCATCTGACGGCGAATTTCTACCTTCGCAGCGTCATCACCACCGTGAAATACAACGATCTGGCCTCCGGGATCGGGAAGACGTTCTTTTTCGGCTTCGCCATCGGCCTGATCGCCTGCTACAACGGATTGCGTACCACCGGCGGCGCCGACGGCGTCGGGCGCTCCACGACTGTGACCGTGGTCATGGGCGCGATCACGGTGCTGATCATGGACTTCTTCCTGACCAAACTGTTTCTTCTGGCATTTTGATGACCGACGCTCCACTTTCTGACCGGCGCGCGGAGGCGCGTGGCACGTCCGACCGGCGGCGCGTCATGCGCGAGCCGTTTGTCGAGTTCAAGAACGTTTTCAAGGCGTACGGTCAGAAACAGGTCCTTCGCGGAGCGAATCTGAAGGTCCATCGCGGCGAAGTGATGGTCATTCTCGGCGGCTCGGGAAGCGGCAAATCGGTCACCCTGCGCCACATGCTCGGGCTCGAAGGCCCCGACGCCGGACGGGTCATCGTCGAGGAAGAAGACATCACCGATCTTCCGGAGCAGGAGCTCTATCGAGTGCGGAAGAAGTTCGGGATGCTGTTCCAGAGCGCGGCGCTGTTCGACTCCATGACGGTCTTCGAGAACGTCGCCTTTCCGCTGCGCGAGCACACGCAGATGTTGGAGGAGGAGATCCAACGTGCGGTGCGGGAGAAGCTGGAGTTGGTGAACTTGCGGGGCACGGACCATCTGATGCCGGTCAGCCTCTCGGGCGGCATGCGGAAGCGCGTCGGCCTGGCGCGCGCGATCGTGCTCGATCCGAAGATGATCCTGTACGACGAGCCGACCACCGGGCTCGACCCGATCACCGCGCAGATGATCAACGACCTGATCATCGACCTGCAGTCGAAGCTGAACGTCACTTCGGTCGTGGTGACCCACGACATCCAATCGGCGTTTTCAGTGGGAGACCGCATCGCCTTCCTGAACCACGGCACCTTCCAGTGGATCGGCACCATGGATCAGGCGCGAATATCCGACGACTCCGACCTGCGGGCGTTTCTGAAAGCCAGCGCAGTGGCTGCCGCGCAGCCGGAAATGAAGCAGCATGGCGAATCCGTTTCGTAACTAGTCATGCCCGGCAAGTCGAAACAGAGCTTCATCCGCGTTGGCGCGCTGGTCACCTCCGCGGCCGTGGTGCTGATGGTCTTCCTCTTTTTCATCGGCTCAGAGCAGAAGATCTTTTCGCGCAAGTACGAGTACAAGGTCAAGCTCGACAACGTCTCCGGACTGGCCGAAGGCAACCCTGTGCGCATTTCCGGCGTCACGGTCGGGGTGGTCAAAGACATCTTCCTGCCGAGAGATCCCAAACAAAAGGACGTCGACATCGCCCTGATGATCGATCGCAAGTATGCCGATCGCATTCGTGGCGATTCGCGCGCGCGCCTGAAAAAACTCGGACTGCTCGCCGGCGACAGCTACATCGACGTTTCGCCCGGCAGCCCGCGATTCGATCCGCTCGAGCCGGGTTCGATCATTCCCGCGGCCCGCCAGACGAATGTCGATCAGCTCATCTCCTCGGGCGAGGACCTGGTCGACAACCTCGTGCAGATCTCCTATTCCATGAAAAACGTCCTCAACCGCGTTGACCGCGGCGAGGGACTGCTCGGCGAGCTGACCAGCTCTCCGGAAAAGAAGCAGCGCATCACCGACACGCTACTGGCAACCTTGAACAAGACAAACGCCGTCCTGGCCCACATCGAGAGCGGTCACGGCCTTCTCGGGCGGGTGATCTACGACGACAAATACGCCGACGAGCTGACCGAATCGCTGGGCCAGACCGCGACGTCGATGAAAACCATCACCGCGTCGCTGCAGAAGAGCTTCGAAAACGAGCAGGGGGCCATCCCCGCGCTGCTGAAC
>JBGPFD010000250.1:0-4643 GCA_041483175.1 Thermoanaerobaculia bacterium
CAGCCAGGAAATCACGCCGCGTCTGGCACATCGCCTCGGCGGGAGCGCCGCCGGCGACGTGGTGCAGATCACCTCCGATCTCCGCGTCGTGCGCCAGGTGTATGGCGGAAAAGCGCAGGCCACGATCGCTTTGAAACGCGCGCCGGCCGTCCTCTGGTTGCGCGCGCGTTCGTTCGCGCCGGCTCCGCTGCGCGAAACTGCGGGCACGATCAGGCATGCCAATCCGGAGATCAAAGCCGACACGCGGACACGCATTATCGAGCGACGGCGCGAGGCGCAGGGCGAGGCTCGCCTCGAGGACGCGCGGGTGATCGTCTCCGGCGGCCGCGGGATCGGCGGCGTGCAGGGCTTCCACGAGGAGTTGCAGCCGCTCGCGCAGCTCCTCGGCGCGCAACTGGCGGCGTCGCGCGCGGCGTGCGATGCGGGATGGGCACCGCCGACGTGGCAGGTCGGGCAGACGGGGAAGAAAGTCGCTCCCGATCTCTACCTGGCGATCGGGATCACCGGCGCCAGCCAGCACATGGCCGGGATCTCCGAGGCGAAGCAGATCGTGGCCATCAACATCGATCGCGACGCGCCGATCTTCAAGCATTGCCGCTTCGGAATCGTCGAGGACTACAGAAAGGTCGTGCCGCTGCTTCGGCAGAAGCTCGCGGTGAGCCAGCGATGAACGGCGCACAGGCGACCCGGCCGATCTATTGGAACATCGCGCATGTCTGGATGATGTACGCGTTGCTGGCGCCGGCGATCGGCGTCGGCGGTTACGGCGTGGTCCGCCGTCTTCGCCGATGGAGAAGCGGGAGGCCGCTGGCGCGATTCGATCGTCCTGCCGATCGCATCCGGCTGCTCCTCACGCAGGCGTTGGCGCAGCGCCGCACGGCGCGCGAGTGGTACGCCAGCTTCTTTCATCGCCTGATCACCTACGGCTTCATCATTCTGACCATCGCCACGATCCTCGTCGGGATCGACGCCGACTTCGGCACGACGATTCTGCGCGGCTGGTTCTACCTCTACTTTCAGTCGTTCATCGTCGACGTTTTCGGCGCGTTGGTGATGATGGGGATCGTCATGGCCGCGCTGAGGCGCTACGGCGCGCGTCCGGCGAAGCTGGTCTACAGCGACGAAGCGGCGTTGATCCTCGCGGCGATCTTGGTCATCACCGGAACGGGATTCCTGATCGAAGGGTGGCGCATTGCGGCGACGAACGACGCCTGGGCGGCGTGGTCGCCGTTCGGAAATCTCGTCGCCATCCTGTCGCGGCCGTTGATGAGCGTCGCCGCGCTGCAGGTCGCCCATCGCACCACGTGGTGGTTCCACCTCGCGGTCAGCTTCGCGTTTCTGGCGTGGCTGCCGTACACGAAGCTGATGCACGTCCTCGCGGCGCCGCTGAACATCTACACGGCGAACCTCGAGCCCATCGGTGCGTCGCTCAGACGCGTCGACTTCGAAGCGAGCGAGGCCCTCGGTGTGAATTCGCTGCGCGCGTTCACCTGGAAGGATCTGCTCGACCTTGATGCGTGCACCGAATGCGGGCGCTGCACGGCCGCTTGTCCCGCGCACGCGGTGGGCAAATCGCTCTCGCCGCGCGACATCATTCTTCAATTGCGCGACTTCCGCGATGGAGGGCCGATCATCGGCACGCTTCCGGCGACGTCGCCCCAATCGCTCTGGGAGTGCACCACCTGCGCGGCCTGCGTCGAGGTCTGTCCCGTTTTCATCGAGCAGATGCCGAAGATCGTCGACATGCGCCGGCACCTGGTGATGGAGGAGGCGGAGTTCCCCGAGACGATGCAGGAGGCGATCGTCTCGCTCGAAAAGCGCGGGCATCCGTTCAGCGGCACGCAGGCGACGCGGCTCGATTGGGCGCAGGGACTCGACGTGCGGCACATCAGCGAGGCGGCGGACGCCGAGGTGCTGCTGTGGGTCGGATGCGGCGGAGCATTGATCGAGCGCAATCAACGGGTCATCCGCGCGATCGCCCAGTTGCTCCAGAAGGCGGGCGTCCGATTCGCGGTGCTGGGGCGGGAAGAGAAATGCTCCGGCGATCCGGCGCGCCGCATGGGGAATGAATTTCTTTTCGAGAAGCTGGCCAAGGAGAACGTGGCCAGCCTCAATCGCTACCGCGTCCGAAAAATTGTGACGCCGTGTCCGCATTGCTTCAACACCTTCAAGAACGAGTATCCGCAATACGGCGGGCGTTTCGAGGTCTACCATCACAGCGAATTTCTTTCGCAGCTCGTCGACGATGGAAAAATCGCAGTGAAGGCCGATGGCAGGCAGAGCGTGACGTTTCACGACCCCTGCTATCTCGGCCGGCAGAACGGCGTCTATGATGCGCCGCGGCGAGTTCTCGGCACGGTGGTGGAGATGCCGCGCAATCGTAATGAGAGTTTCTGCTGTGGCGGTGGCGGCGGCATGAGCTTCATCGAGGAGCCGCGAGATAAGAGAGTGAATCAGGAACGAGCGCGTGAAGCGCTGGAGAGCGGCGCCGATGTGCTCGCGGTCGGCTGTCCGTTCTGCATGACCATGATGCAGGACGGCATCGACGCTCGAAAGGGGACGCGCGACATGCGCGTCATGGACATCGCCGAAGTACTGCTGGAGGCGACGCAGGGTTGAAGCAATGGATCTGAATCTCACACCGGGCGAACGGAAATTTCGCGACGACTTTCGCGCATGGCTCAAAGCGAACGTGCCGGCGCCGTGGAAAGGGGCGGTCACGCCCGCAAACCGCAATGAGAACATCGCCTATCTGCGCAAATGGCAGCGAACGCTCTTCGAGGGTGGATGGGCCGGCATTTCCTGGCCGCAGCAGTACGGCGGGCGCGGCGCGACGCTGATGGAGCAGGCGATCTTCCAGCAAGAGCTCGCGCTCGCCGACGCGCCGCACCTGATCGGCACGATCGGCCTGTCCCTCGTCGGACCGACGATCATCGCCCTCGGCACGCCCGAGCAGAAGCAGCGCTATCTGCCACCGATTCTCTCGGGAGAGGAGATCTGGTGCCAGGGATTCTCCGAGCCGAACGCGGGGAGCGACCTCGCCTCGGTCGGAACGAAAGCGATCCGCGACGGCGACGACTTCATCGTCAACGGGCAGAAGATCTGGACCAGCTTCGCGGAAATCGCCAATGCCTGCCTGCTGCTGGTGCGCACCGATTTCGAATCGCCGAAACACAAAGGCATCACCTGCCTGCTGGCCGGCATGGCCACGCCGGGAATCTCGGTGCGGCCGCTGCGCCAGATGACCGGCGACTCGGGATTCAACGAGGTCTTTTTCTCGAACGTCCGCGTTCCGATTGCAAACGTTCTCGGCCAGATCAACAACGGCTGGACGACGGCGATCACCGCGCTGATGAATGAGCGCGCGAACCTCGGAACGGGGATTCAGGTCCTGTTCAAGCGGAATCTCAACGCGCTCATCGCCCGCGCGCGCACGGTCGATCGTAACGGGCGGCCGGCAAGCGCCGATCCGGTGGTCCGGCAGAAGCTCGCGCAGGCCTACCTAGAGCTGGAGATTCTTCGCCTCAACACGAACCGCGCGCTGACGTCGCTGAGCAAGAGCGGCATCCCCGGCGCGGAGGGCTCGATCCAGAAGCTGTACTGGAGCGAGATGAATCAGAGGACGCAGCAGATCGCGCAGGAAGTCCTCGGACCGTACGGCCAGCTCTCTGACTTCGACGATGCGACGTGGCAGTATGCATACCTGCGCGCGCGCGGAAACACGATCGAGGCGGGGACGAGTGAGATCCAGCGCAATATCATCGCCGAGCGCGTGCTCGGATTGCCGAGGAGTTCGTGATGCACGGCCCCCTCACCGGCCGCTTCGCGGCCCCCTCTCCCCGCTGCGCGGGGCGAGGGAACTCAGCGGGGGGCCTTCGCCCCGCTTGCGGGGAGAAGTCGTGATGCACGGCCCCTCACCGGCCGCTTCGCGGCACCCTCTCCCCGCTGCGCGGGGCGAGGGAACTCAGCGGGGGGGCCTTCGCCCCCGCTTGCGGGGAGAAGGTGGCCGGAGGCCGGATGAGGGGATGACGTGATGGATTTTGATCTCAGCAAGACGCAGAGGCTCCTCAAAGACACGGCGCGGCAGTTTCTCGCGCGCGAGTGCAAGGCCGATCGGGTGCGCCGGCTGATGGAAACCGAAACGGCGCACGATGAAGCGCTGTGGCAGGCGATCGCCGATCAGGGGTGGACGGCGCTGATCGTTCCCGAGACCTTCGGCGGAATCGGCAGCGGCATCGTCGAGCTCGCCGCGGTGGAGGAAGAGATGGGCCGGGCCTGCATGCCGGGGCCGTTTCTCTCCACGGTGTTTGCGACAGCGTTGATCCGTGCCGCCGGCAGTGCGGAGCAGCAGAAAAGCTATCTCGAACGGATCGCGGCCGGCTCGCTCAAGGCGACGGTGGCCATCCTCGAGGAAAGCGCGAGCTGGGATCTGCGCTGCATCCGCATGAAAACGTCGGGACGAAAAGTCTTCGTCGGCGATGCGGAGATTGCCGATCTCATCCTGTGTGTTGCGCGATCGGGCGAAGAACTCGTCGTCGTGCCGGTGGACCGCCGTGCAGGTGGCCTCACCATCGAGCGAATGCGCTCCATGGATGAAACGCGCAAACTGTATCGGGTGGCGTTCGAGCATATTGCCGGCGACG
>JBGPFD010000251.1:0-4530 GCA_041483175.1 Thermoanaerobaculia bacterium
ATCTCACGTACTTCGAATGGGCGCGCAACAGCATGTGGCTCGCACTGAGCGGCAATTCGCGCGCCACCGACATCGGCTTCATCGTGGTGCACGCCGAATGTGACTTCCATCACCATGTCAATCTCGACACGGACGAATTTCGACGCAAGGTGCGCTTGTTTCAGAAGGAAGCAAAGTGACGGTATGCAAGAGGCACGCGTTCTGACGCATCCCGCATTCGCGCGCCGGCGGTTCGTGGAGCTCGCCGGTCTGCCGGACCCGATGCTCGATCTTGTCGAAGCGTCGCTGGTCATCGCTCTGGAGGACGATCCGGGGCTCGACATCAGCCGCTACATGGATCAGGTGCGCGAGTGGAGCGCCGCGGTGCGCGACCGGCTGGAAGGATCGCGCGACGTCGAGCGGATCGTCGAGTCGATCAACCGGCTTCTGTTCGACGAGGAAGGTTTCCGTGGCGAAGAGGAGAACTACTACGATCCGCGCAGCGCGCTGCTGAACGAGACGCTCAACAGACATGCCGGCCGGCCGATTACGCTTTCCATCCTTTACATCGAGATCTCGCGAAGAGTGGGCATGGAGGTCGCCGGCGTCTCGCTACCGGGACGGTTCCTGGTCAAGTTCAGCGGCGCATTCGGAACGATCGTCGTCGATCCATTCGATGGCGGCCGTGTGCTGTCGACCGTCGAACTACAGAAGGTTCTCGATTCCGTTTACGGCGGCGGCGTCCGCCTGCGAGAACACCACTTGCGGTCGTTCACGGCGAAGGACATTCTGGCGCGCGAACTGGCCCACCTGAAGTCGGCCTATCTGGCGCAGCATGATCTGCCGCACGCGGCGGCGTCGATCGACCGCCTTCTCATCCTCGATGAAAACGATCCGTACGAGCTGCGCGACCGCGCCACGGTGGCGGTGCAGATGCACGCCTACCAACAGGGCATCGACTGCTTCGAGCGCTACCTCGCGCTCATGCCGCACGCGGACGACTTCAGGCGCGTGCGCGAGCAGATCGCCTACCTTCGTGCCTGGCTGGAACAGAACTGAGTCTCTGATACACTCTCCGTAAAGCCTTTGCTGCAGTGGAGTTCGCTCTTGATCACCGGCTTCAACACCGATATCAAGCACAACGAGAAGGTCTACCACATCCAGACTGAGGACAAGGGTCTGCAGAACCCTTACATCGAGAGTCTGGTGTATGTGGGCGGCGAGATTCTCGCTTCAAAAAAGACTTCATACGCCGAGCAGGTAAAGGCGGGCGTCGATGAGAAGTGGGTCGGCGGGCTGATGGAGCAGCAACATCGCACCATGATCGCCGCCATCAAGCGAGGGCGATTCGATCAGCCGGCCGACTCGACGAAGATCGGCGCCAGGCCGGGAGGCACCTTCGCAAGGACGCTCGATGCGGCGAGCGCGATTTCGGCCTCGGCGGCCGAGGACGACAAAACGCTCGATCAGGTGATCATGGATTACCTCGCCTCGGAGGCAGAGAGCGAGCACCTCGAGCTGTCGCTGCTCAACGATGTGGAGTTCTACGCAGGCTCGCCCGTCGAGGTGCGTGTCTCGGCAAAGAAAAGCCTTTCGCAGAAGCCGGTCGCCGCCGCGGCCGTCGAGGTCAAAGTCATCTCCACGGTCGAGCCGCCACGCGTCATTTTCAAGGGAAAGACCGCCGCCGACGGTACAACGGTGATCCGCTGTACGCTTCCGCCGTCGAAGGAAGGAACCGCGGCGGTCATCATCTCCGCGCAGAGCGCGTTGGGGAATGATGAGATCAAGCAACTCGTAAAGCGGAAAAAGTAGGCGCCTGCGACTGGCGTCGCGCCTGCAATAACCGCGTCACGGCATGCCTCGCCATCGGCTGCTTCGTTCACTTCTCCCCCTGGCAGGACTCGCGGTCGTCACCTATGTCCTGATCAGTCTCTATCTGCCGTCGTCGCGCTGGATGATTCTCGGCATCGACAAACACTCGGGAGAAGTCCGGATGGTGGAGCAGCACGTCACCTTTCTCCCTCCGATCCGCTACTACCGCCTGAAATTCGAGAAGCGCGAAGGATGGGCGCAAAGGGACGGATCGATTCGCATCACCTCGCGGGAAGGAGTGCCGGTGACGGTCACTTACCGGCTGCGCTTCGGCATCGCCGGCGGCCACATTCCCGATGCCCGGCGGGTCGTCGAGGAGGGATGGAATGGCTGGATCCGCGCCCGCGTGGGCGAGGCAGTATCCGCGGTCACCTCACAGATTCCGATCGAAGATCTTCTTTCGCCGACGTCGCAGTTCAGCGCGCAGCGCAATGCGCTGCGGCAAACGGTCGCGCTCCATCTGGCCCAGAGCGGATTGAACGTGACCGCGTTCGAGATCATGCGGCTGGAAGTCGACCGCGACGCGCTGCTGCGCGTCAAACGGGTGGAGTTGCGACGCGATGCGCGCAGCGCTCCGACTCGAGTGGCCATCTTCGCTCTTGACGGCGCCGACTGGGACCTGCTCTCCGAGCTGGCCAACGACGATCGCATCCCGAACATCAGGGAGCTCATGCGGGGAGGCACCACCGCGTCGCTGCAGACGATCCAGCCGACCGTCGCGTCGATGTTGTGGACCAGCGTGGCCACCGGCCTGAGTCCTGACCGGCACGGCGTCCTGGATTTCATCGACTCGGCGCACCACACACCGGTGGAGTCATACGCACGCCGCGCCCCCGCCTTGTGGGACATCGCCGGCGGATTCGGACGAAGCGCGTTCGTCACGAGCTGGTGGACCGCATGGCCGCCTCCAGCGACGCGTACGGGAATCTTCTATGACGAGCCGGTCGAGCTGGTACCGAGTGCCATCGATCCACCGGATCTTGCGGCGCGCGCGCAGGCACTGGAAGTCCTTCCGCCGACGGTCGCCTACCCGCAGGTGCACCGCTTTCTCAACATTCTCCCAAGCGAGTGGGATCGCGCGACGTCCGCCGGCAACGAAGCGGATCCGATCAACGTGTTTCGAAACGTGCTCGCCAAGACGTGGAACGATCACCGCGTAGCCATGAACCTCTACAACGACGAGCGCCAGCACGGACGCGATCCGCTGCTGATCATGCTCTATCAGGGCGGCACCGACACTGTGAATCATCTCTTCGCGCCGTTTCGTCCGCCGTATCGAGACGGCGTCAATCAGGATGGCTATCGGAAGTTCTGGCCGGCGGTGGCGAACTATTACTCTGAAGTCGATCGTCTGATCGGCGAGTGGATGAATGTGCTGCCACGCGACACCACGGTGATCATCCTGTCGGCGTACGGCTTTCACTGGGGAAAGGACCGGCCGAGAAGGCCTCCGAATGGCGGCGCCGCCCTCTCCGATCATCGCAATCCCGGCGTGTTCATCGCGTACGGCCCGCACGTGGCTTCGTCGCGCGGAGCACACTCCATGTCGCTCTACGACGTCGCTCCGACCGTGCTTACGCTGCTGGGCCTGCCGGTAGCCACGGAAATGCCGGGAAAGCCGGCTACCTGGATGTTTCGCGACGTTGCACCGATCACCTCCGTTCGCGTGGTGAGCTATGGCGAGTTCCTCAACGACCGGCCGATCGCCACCACCGCGCACCTCGATGCAAAGGCATACCGGCAGACGCTGGAGGCCATCGGGCATCTCGATGACGCATCGCACGGCATGACACCGATGCTCGAGAACCAGGAGCAGCCCGCGCGCGTCGCAGCGCCGCTCGCGCCGGAAAAGTGGGGACTGTATGCCTACTACAACAATCTCGGCGTCGAGCTGCGGGCGAAGAACAAGCTCAAGGATGCCGTCGATGCCTTGCAGCAGGCGATCGCAATCAATCCCGACCGGCCAACGCCGTATCTCAATCTGGCGATGACGCTGTTCGATCGCCAGCAGTACACCGACGCGGACGACGCGTTCATGCAGGCGGTGACCAAAGGTCTTCCGCATGCCGAGGCGGCCTTCGTCGATTTTGCGGCGCTCTATCGGCAGCGCAACATGGTCGCGCGCGCCATCGCGTTGCTGATGAAAGGAAAAGAAGTCTTTTCCCAGTCGTACTTCATCGCAGCGAACCTCGGATCGGCACTGATGGATGCCGGCCGCTACACCGAAGGAGTACGGGAGCTGGAACGCGCGCTCGGCCTGCGACCGTCATCCACCGAGGTGCTGAACAACTTCGGGATCTTCTATGCGAAGAGGGAGGACTTTGCGCGCGCCCTCGACTACTGGAATCGCTCGCTGTCGATCGAGCCGCATCAGCCGCTGATCCGTCAGGCGGCGGATGCCGCGCGATCGCGCCTGTAGCCGGAGGTCGCGTGGTGTTGCACGCGGCGGTCGGGCGGGGAGAGAATCGCTGGCCGGCAGCGGTTTGACAGGTGGAAAGTCGGCACGGTAAGCTCCGTGTCGCTACTGAGACTCAGTCGCAAAATGGAGGAGCCCCCATGCCCGCCGTACAACGCGAAATCCACCGCTTCCGCCAGTTCCTCGCCGGCCAGGGCCTCAAGCTCACCAATGAACGCATCGCGCTCATCGGCGAAATCTTCTCCACCCACTACCACTTCGAG
>JBGPFD010000252.1:0-4508 GCA_041483175.1 Thermoanaerobaculia bacterium
AACGCCTGCCGCGTCGGCCGGTGCATGTCCACCCTTTCGCGCCGCTCGCCGAGCAGATACTGCAGAAATTCGATGCGCGGGCGAACCGAGGCCATCTTCTCCTCCACGTCGGGATAGATGACCTCGTTGATCTCCGGCACGAAGACCACCGGAATGAACGTCGCCCCGCCGCTGCGGATCACGTAGTTCGTCAGCGGCGCGTTGTGCGGCTGATCTCCCGGGGCGACCAGGCAGTGATAGACGGTGGTCAATTGCAGAACCGAGAGCGCCTTCTGCATCAGCCGTCGGGCACGGTAAGTGTTGACCACGCTGTCGGCGGTCTGCCGGAAGATCCGCTCATTCAGCTCGGGGACCCGTGTGAAGATGAACGAGGTCTCGCCGACGGCAACCAGGATTTTTTCCGGGCGGGTGAAGATGATCTCGCCGAACTTCTTCCACTCGTCCTCGCTCTGATCGCTCCTGAAGCGTTCCTCCGCCAGGCGGTGCATGAGGCGCGTCACGGGATCGGTCCCTGCCGGAGACTCAATGGGCTTTTCGGCTTTCAGTTCGTGCATGTTTTTCGACCAGGCGAATCAGATCGGAGAATTCAAGAGGTTACTCGAAAAGGATTCGCATCCGTTTGCGCATGTGCCCGAGCGCGGCTCCTCCGGCGCAGCCAGCCGCGTTCCATACAATGTCCTGCCACGCGGTCACCCGCGTGGGCAGCATCTCCTGCCATGCGACCAGAACCAACGCAAATGCCACGCCCACGGCCACGGTAATCCCGTACAGAGAGGCACGCGACGCTTCCGCACGGTGGAACGACAAGAACGCCAGCGCCCCCCACGGCACGAAGAAGAGAAAATCGGCGACCGCGGGGGCGATCGTCGCCAGCAGGGCGCTGTTGCTCGGCGGAGGGTTGTCGTGACGCCGAACCATCGCCAGGATCTCCGGCAACGACGGTTGCCGCCAGTAGGCGTGGCCGGACAGAAGATCGATCGCCAGAACCATCGCGGCGGAAACGACGATCAACAATGTGACCGTCAGCCACCGCGGAACGTGGACGACGCGGATCTCTTTCTTACCCATGGCTGCCTTTGCACTCGCGCGTCAACATGAACACGGCCTTCGGAGTGCGGCGGCTTGCCGCCGCCTTCAGGGCGCTGGCAAACCAGCGCACTCCCAAGGTTATACTCGCGCCCGATGTCCGAACTGAAGCTCTTTAACACCTTGAGCCGCGAGAAAGAGACCTTCGTCCCTGTCGTTCCCGGCGAGGTGCGCATGTACTCCTGCGGACCGACGGTGTACTACTACCCGCACATCGGCAATCTGCGGACGTTTCTGTGGAGCGATCTGCTGCGGCGCTATCTCCAGTGGCGGAGCTACCGCGTCACGCAGATCATGAACATCACCGACGTCGAGGACAAGATCATCCGCAACGCGAGTGCCGCCGGTCAGGACATCTTCACGTACACCGCGCCGTTCATCGATGCCTTTCACCACTGCCTCCGGGCGCTGCGGATTCGCCCCGCCGACGCCTATCCGCGCGCGACGCAGTACATCCCGCAGATGGTGCGGCTCGTCGAGCGGCTCAACGCCGGCGGCCACACCTACGTCGCCGACGCCTCCACCTACTTCCGGGTCACAACGTTTCCGCCGTACGGAAAGCTGTCGCGCATCGAAGTTGATGCCAGCAGCGCATTCAACCGCGTGGAGAGCGACGAATACGAGAAGGAGAGCGCACGCGACTTCGTGCTCTGGAAAGCGAAGAAGGAAGGCGAACCGTCGTGGGGCACATCGCTCGGCGAGGGCCGGCCCGGATGGCATCTCGAATGCTCCGCGATGTCCATGGAGCTCCTCGGTGAATCGTTCGACATTCACACCGGCGCGATCGATCTCATTTTCCCGCATCACGAGAACGAGATCGCGCAGAGCGAAGCGGCCACCGGCCGCCCGTTCGTGCGCTACTGGATCCACGGCGAGCACCTCAACGTCGATCAGCAGAAGATGTCGAAGTCGCTGGGCAACATCCATACGCTGCAGGAAATCGAGGAGATGGGTTACGCGCCGCTGGTGCTGCGCTACGCGCTGTTGTCGGTCCCCCATCGGACAAAGCTCAACTTCAGCAACCAATCGCTCGAAGACGCCAGGAGAGCGCTGGAGCGGATCGAGTCGTTCCTGCTTCGCCTGGAGGAAGTGGCGCATTCCGCACCCCACGATGCCGCGCATGCGGATGAAGGCGGCGGCGCGATGATCGGCAGGTTCCTCGGAGAGTTTCAGGAAGCGATGGATGACGATCTCAACACCGCCGGCGCGCTCGGCGCGCTCTTCACGCTCATCCGCGACGCGAACACGGCGATCGATGAAGGGAGGATCAGCGCCGGCGACGCCGCGGGCATTCGCGCCGCGCTGATGAAAGTCGATCCGGTGCTCGACATTCTCCCTCACCGCGACGAGACACTCGATGCCGATGTCGAACGGATGATCGAGGCACGCAACGCCGCGCGCCGCGCGCGCAACTTCGCCGAATCCGACCGCATCCGTGACGAACTTCTCGCCCGCGGAATCATTCTCGAAGACACGACGGGGGGAACGCGGTGGCGGCGAAAGAGTTAACTGTTAACAGTTAACAGGAGGTATATTCGTTCTGTTAACTGTTAACTGTTAACGGTTACATCATGATTGGATACCTTCAGGGAACGCTGAAACAACTCGAGGCCACACGGGCGGTCCTCCTGGTCAATGGCGTCGGCTACGAAATCCACATCTCCCTGCAGACCTACTACAAGCTCGAAGGAAAGCGCGAGATCGCGCTGGAAATCTACACGCACGTCCGCGAAGACACCCTGGCGCTCTACGGCTTCGCCTCCGCCGAGGAAAAATTCGCGTTCGAAAAGTTGATCTCCATCTCCGGCATCGGGCCGACTCTGGCGCAGAAGATTCTCTCCGGAATCGATCCTGTTGGTCTGGCCGAGGCGGTGGTACAGGGCGACACGCGAAAGCTGTTGTCGATTCCGGGCGTCGGAAAGAAGACGGCCGATCGAATCTGCCTCGAGCTGCGCGAGAAGCTCGTGCTGCCTGAAGGTCGCGCCGCGACGACCGTTCCGTCGCGCCGGTCGATCGACGATGACGTCCACTCCGCGCTGGTCAACCTCGGCTACCGGCCGCGGGATGCCGACGCAGCCATCGACGCGGCCCGGAGGGAACTCGGCTCCCAGGCGGAATTCTCCGCCATCCTCAAAGGCGCGCTTCGCCAGTTGACCATGGCGTGACGCCCGGCGTCCGGCCCCGCAGCGCCGCTCCCCCAAACAGGTGCGATTTTTGAATGGAAGGTCTCCAGAAGATGCTCCGAAAACTGGCCCTCGTCACCCTTGCATTGCTGCTGTTCAGCTCGCCAGAGGCATCGGCGCGGGACGATACCGCGCATCTGCTCAATCAGGCGTGGCCGAAAGCACGGGCGACGAAAATGAGCGAGATCGGACGCGGCGTCGGCGTGGTCTTCAGCCCCGACCTCAGCGTTCCTGACAACTGCCGCTTCTACGCAGCCCTCGGCTTCGCATGCTTTCAGGATGCGGACTGGACGCGCGTGCTCGACGGCATCCATCGAACCAACATCCTCGACCCCGATCGCCGCATCGCCACTCTGGTGCTCGAGACGCATGGGACGAATGGCAACGGCCTGAAGCTGCAAACGAGTTATGACCCGCTGGCGGATCGCTCGTATATTTCAGTCGGCGCGCTGCAGGAGCGGCTCGCGCCGGACGGCATCGACATCATCATCATCAGCGCCTGCAATTCGCAGCGCCTGCTGCGGACGTACATCTACAACGAGCTCGATCCGCACAACGGCGACAAGCTCTTCCTGCCGGCGACGTGCGGGATCGTAAACGCCTCCCACGATTTCGATCCGGCGCGGAGCGCGGTCAGGGTCATCACGCCGCAGTCTTCGCACATCGAGACCACGCTGGTGGGATCGCTGCGCGAGCTGCAGCCTGAGACGCGTCAATCGGTGCTGCGCGCGGCGCGCACGCGCGGGATCAAGCTGCCGCCGCACTTCGCCGTCTCCGACATCATGATGCAGATGATCACGCGCGACCCGCGGCTGGAACTGACCACCAACCACTCCATCGATCATCTCTCGGCGGCCATCCAGCCAATCGACCGCAGCGAAGAGCTCTACCGCGGTTTCCTCACCTATCTCAATGCCGTGGCGGCACGCGAAAAAGCCAGCTTGCATCAAGCGAAAACCGCTTCGCAGGCAAAAACGGCGCCGAACGCCGCGCTCCGCTAAGGAACCTCTGCACAACCGCTTCGTGTAGCGGCGGGCGTCCTCGCCCGCCGGGCCGGCTTCGTGTAGCGGCGCGCGCCCCCACCCGCCGGGCCGGCGGGGACGCCGGCCCCTACACCCGGAGGGGTGTAGACGTTCCCCAAGTTTCATCCGACTGACTGGCGTAAGATTCCGCCACCCATGAAGCGGATGTGGCTCCTCGCGTGCCTCGCGGCGCCGCTGCTCGGCCAGACTGTCACCA
>JBGPFD010000253.1:0-4444 GCA_041483175.1 Thermoanaerobaculia bacterium
AGGTCCGGCTCGATGCCGAAGTGCTGGAAGGCCCACATCTTTCCCGTCAGCCCGACGCCGGTCTGCACTTCGTCGAAAATCAGAAGCATGTCGTTCTCGTCGCAGAGCTGGCGAACGGCCGTGAAAAATTCGGGGCGGAAGTGGTTGTCGCCTCCCTCGCCCTGAATCGGCTCCATGATGAACGCCGCGATGTCGTCCTTCCGCTCGACCAGGAACTGCTTGGCGCGATCGAGCGATTCCTTCTCCCGGCGCGCGGCATCGGCCAGCGATTGTTCCGTCGCCGGAAATTCGAGTTTCGGATTGTCGATACGCGGCCAGTCGAACTTCGGAAAGTACTGCGTCTTTCGCGGATCGGCGGTGTTGGTCAGCGACAGCGTGTAGCCGGTGCGCCCGTGGAAAGCCTCGCGCAGGTGCATGATCTGCGTGCCGCGTTCGGACTTGTAGCCTTGACGGAAGTTCTTGCGGATCTTCCAGTCGAAGGCTGTCTTCACGGCGTTCTCGATGCCCAGCGCTCCTCCCTCGATGAAGAACATGTGCTTGTTCAGCGAGGGAGGGACCGCGAGCCGGGCGAAGGTCTCCACGAACTCGGCGAAATAGGTGGTGTAGATGTCGGAGTTGGCGGGTTTGTTGAGGGCCACGTCAGCCAGCCGGTCGCGGAACTCGGGGGTGTCGAGCCGCGGATGGTTGTAGCCGATCGGCGCCGAGGCGAAATTGGTGAAGAAATCGAGGACCAGGCGGCCGCGCCGCGAGTCGAAGAGCCACGAGCCCTTCGACCTACGAAGGTCCATGACGATGTCGTAGCCGTCGGCCAGCATGTGCCGCGCGAGGACGCTGTGCACCTCGGCGGGCTGAACGACGAGACGGCGGTCGGTGATCGTAGAAAGGGACATGCTATGGGCTCCTAGCAAGGGGCTGGCCGAGATGATATCAAGCGAAAGCGGGTTAACAGTTAACGGTTAGCAGTTAACAGTTGACGGTTAACAGGCGTTGGTGGCCGGCATCACTGTTAACTGTTAACTGTTCCCTGTTAACTGATAGCCAAGTAAAAGGAGTCCTCCATGAAGGAAATCGTGATTCTGGGCGGTGCGCGTACGCCGATCGGCACATTCCTCGGTACGCTGGCGTCGCTTCCCGCACCGAAACTCGGATCGATCGCCATCAAAGGCGCGCTCCAGAACTCCGGCGTACAGCCGGAGCAGATTGAGCAGGTGATCATGGGCAACGTGCTGCAGGCCGCCATCGGGCAGGCTCCCGCGCGGCAGGCGGGCATCGGGGCCGGCATTCCAGTCGCCGCGGGTGCGGTGACGGTGAACAAGGTCTGCGGGTCGGGACTGAAGTCGGTCATGTACGCGGCGAATGACATCCGCTGCGGCGAGTACGACATCGCCATCGCCGGCGGGATGGAGTCGATGTCCAACGCGCCATACGCGTTGACGCAGGCTCGCACCGGTTATCGCATGGGCAACGGAAAGATGATCGACGTCATGATCCATGACGGTCTGTGGGATCCGTACGGCGTCAAACACATGGGCAACTGCGCGGAGATGTGCGTGGCCAAGTACCACTTCACGCGCGAGCAGCAAGACGCCTTCTCGCTCGAGTCGTACAAGCGCGCGCAGGAGGCAGTGAAGAGCGGAAAATTCAAGAAAGAGATCGCCGTGGTCGAGATCTCGTCGAAAAAGGGGACCTCGGTGATCATCGACGACGAAGAACCATTCGCCGCTCCACTGGACAAGATCGCGACGCTCAAGCCGGCCTTTCAGAAGGAAGGCGGCACGGTGACCGCGGCGAACTCCTCGAAAATCAACGACGGCGCGGCGGCGCTGGTGGTCACGTCCGACGAATACGCGCGAAAGAACAACCTGAAGCCGATGGCCCGCATCGTCGCGCAGGCTACCTCGGCGCAGGAACCGGAATGGTTCACCACCGCCCCGGCGAAGGCCATCGACCTCGTCCTGAAGCGCGCAAACATGAAGGTCGCCGACATCGATCTGTTCGAAGTGAACGAGGCGTTTGCCGCCGTGGCGCTGGCGGCGATGGAAGACGTGAAGATCCCCCACGAAAAGATGAACGTGAACGGCGGCGCCGTTGCGCTGGGGCATCCGATCGGCGCCAGTGGCGCACGCATCCTGGTGACGCTGCTCTATGCCATGGCCGCGCGGAACGCGAAGCGAGGCCTCGTGGCGATCTGCATCGGCGGCGGCGAAGCCGCGGCGATGATCGTGGAGCGCGCCTAAACCATCTCGTTTGCCAGCTCGGTCAGACTGGCGAATTCATAGGTCGGCGCTCCGCCGGGGAGCGCCGCCTCAGCGCGGCGATTAATCCAGGCGTTTTCGATCCCGAGCCGACTGGCGGGCACGATGTCGTGGAAGTTGCTCTGCGCGGCGTGCAGCCAGCGCGCGGAGCCCATTCGCTGGCGCGCGGTGAGGAAATGCGCGGGCTGCGGCTTGTAGGCCCGCACCTGCTGCGCGGTGATGATGAGATCGAAATCGACCGTGAAATGCCGTCGCGTCGCCGCGAGCAGATCGTCATCGACATTCGACAGAATGCCGAGGCGGATGCCCGCGCTGTGAAGGCGTTGCAGGGCCGGATTGGTGTCCGGAAACGGCTTCCACGAGGCGATGCTCTCCGCGAGAAATGCGGCGTTCGACAGCCGCCAGCCGAGCATCTGCGCCACGCGCGACGCCGTTTCGGAGAGGACCTCGCGGTAGCTGCGATACGCCTCCCGTTCGACGACCGGCTCGATGAATGCATAGGCCCGCAGAATTTCGTCGCCCGATACGGAGACTCCATTTTCGCGCGCCGCGTCGTTGAAGGCCACGCGGATGCCGTGGTCCCAATCGATCAGCGTCCCGTAACAATCGAACGTGATGACCTCGTACCGGGGCATGCACGCTATGCTATAGCCTCCGATGTACGAAGCTGCGGCACGGAACCTTCGGACCACCGAACGGTTTCTGATCGAAACGCCTCTTTCCGGCAATTTCGGGCCGGCGCTGGTCTCGATCTGCGACATCTCCGTCAAAGGGGCGCGCTTCCGGCACGGCCAACCGCTGGAGATGGGAAAGAAGGCGGTGCTGCGCGTGGCCCTCGAGGGCCGGCTGTCGCCGGTGTCGCTCGAGGCGGTGCTGGTCTGGACGCAAGCCGATGCCGCGATCGCGGGAGGATTTCTATCGGGTGTGCGGACTTATGCGCCGGCCGATGTGATCCGCCGTTTGCTGCGTGATCTGCAGGCGGCCGGCAGGACAACGCGCATCGAGGAGCTGCGGGCGTCGGATCGCTTTACCATTCAGCCGATTCTCGATGGCCGGTGGGACGGCGAAGAAGTCCTTATCGAGGACGTTTCAGCGCGCGGAGCGCGCATCGAGTCGCGGCGTCCGCTGGCGTCGGGACGATCGGGCACGTTGAAGTTCGGAGTTCCCGGAGATTCGCTGTCAGTGGAAGTGGGAGGGGGCATCATCTGGTCGACGTTGAAGTCGGTCGATCCGCCGCGACATCGGGCCGGCCTGACCATCACTGAAAAAGCGGAGCTGGTCCGGCTGGCAATCGGCCAGCTCTGTGAAAACGGCCGTGCGTCGATGGATACGCACTCCCTCGGATTGAAGCTCAAAGTCATTCGCGCGCGGGCGCGGCAGCTCGCTCCGTCGCATCGCGACATCGAGAGTTCCGGCGTTCCCGCCGAGCAGTACATCCTGGTGCAGTGCGTGCGCGAGGAGTTGCGGCTCAACCCGGAGGAGGCCCTGCACTGGTATCGCCGCGCGCGCATCCTGATCAAGGATCCCTCTACCCGCACCGCCGCACCGGCCATCGCTGACCATCCCGACGCGCTCGCGGTGTGGGAGTACCTCGACCGCTCTATCGATCCGTCAATCATCGGGCGCACGTTTCAGCTTCCGCAGCGCTAGAGACCGAGGATGGTGAATCCCACTGCACGCGCAGCGAGGCCGAGAGTCCGATCATGGGTGGCGAAGAGGAGGCCGGGTTCTTCTCGTTCCCGCCACAGCAATGCAGTTGCTAGATGAAGAGCGTCGAGTGTCCCCAGCGCAATCGGAAATGGTTGCGCGGCGCGATCGAGCACGGCCGGCATGAGGTCCACGATGTCGATATTCGACACTTCCTGTCTCACGGTTTCGTAGCGACGGGCGACTTCTTCGTCTGAGAACCGTCGCTGGAATCCGAGACGATCGACGGCGCGAAAGCACTCAACCGTCAGCAATGCGCTGGCAACGAATCGGTCGATTTTGCCGCACTCGCGCAGTGGCCTTGGTTCTCCGAATGCAATGCGGAGGACGACGGAAGAATCAACGTATGTTCTCACCGCGCGTCGCGGTCTTCACGCAGCAGGGCAACAACCTCGACTGGAGGATCGAGAGGAGGCGGCACTTCGACGTCCTGCAGCCGGCCCTTCGCTGGGCGGTACTTGATGCCCGAGCGGGTCGTTTCC
>JBGPFD010000254.1:0-4431 GCA_041483175.1 Thermoanaerobaculia bacterium
GAGACGCCGCGCCAAGGCAGCGCCGATCCCGGCGCTCGCGCCGGTAATGACGATCGTTTTCATGGGCGCTAAGTCTGCCACAGCGGCACGAAAGCGGCTATGTTCTGCCGCTTCTCAGGCACAACCGTTGATCGACTGGGCCGACGCGGGCACCGGGTTTCTCGGATTCATCGTCTCGGTCTTGCGAGGCACGGCGCGCTTCACCACGTCCTCCGCAAAGGATGCGCCTCGGTGTTGAAGACCACGCGGTTTAAATCGAGGGTGGACGGAGGGGCGAAGAGCAGATAGAGATACTTCAACGTCTCGGCGAGAAAGTAGCTCGGCATGAGGTCGCCCTGCTCTTTTGTGACCACGTTCTGCAGCGTGGTGAACGCACCATCGACGCGGCAGCAGCGCGTCAGGTCGTCGAAGAACGTCCGTCCCATCGCCTGATATCGCCGGTCGTGCGTGAAATGAAAGAGGTAGTACGCCGACTCGATGATCTCCGGCCGCAACGGATAGTGCGCATCGACGATGACCATGGTCCGGTAGTTAATGGCTTCCGGTTCGACGTGCTGCAAAGTCCACATGGCGAAGCACGACGCTTGGAGCCGCCGCGCGCGACGCAAGTCGCCGTCGAGCGCCAGGACCGCGGGGAAAAAGGCCTGCAGCGCTCCGAATTCGGTTTCCGTGCGCGCTCCGCTCTCCATATCCGCGTCGCCGTACCAGAATCCCGACGTCGTCTCGTCCGCAAGGGTTTTATTGGCGGCAAGCACGCTGCTCTCCCACATGGACCGGCAATCAGCGTCGCCGAAGAGGCGCGCGCATTTCAGCAGGTACTCGTAATACGAATCGATGCCACCGCCGATGTGGCTGTTCCGGTTGGTCCACGCGCCCGACTCGACGTCGATCTCCTCGCCGACCAGACCCATTTTCGAGCGCCGCTTGTAGAGCTGTACGACGGCGTTCTTCGCCTTGTCGTAATAGATGGGCTTGTGCGTCAACTTCGACAGCGTTCCGAATTCCAGGAGCAGCGTGCCGATCTCGGCGGGATTCGATTTCGCGCCGCTCGTCTTGCCGGTGCGCAGATTCACGAATCGGTACGGCATGCCGGTGGGGGAGTTGAACACCGGAAGAAGCCGCGTGCCGAGATCGTCCGCCAGCCGGAGCAGGCGTTCGTCGCCGGTCATCTGATACGCCGACAGCAGTCCGCCGAGGAGGCGGATGGTGACCTCGAAATTCTGGACGGAGATGTCCTTGTCGAAAGAGAGCTTCTCCACGATGAGGGCCTTCGCTTTTTCCGCTTCGTCGTGCAGGCCCATGAGGATCAGCGTGTCCAGCGAGTCGACCGGGGTCATCAACAGCGATTCGCCGTACCAGTCGCGCGGCATTTTGCTGCGCGGCCGCAGTTCGTCATGTCCCCAGGCGTACTGCACGTAGGCGCGCCACGACGAGAGGAACTCCGTGCGAACGCGCGCGGCGAGATCGGCCTGTGTCTGGATATTCGCGGCGGCGAAGACGAAAAGGAGCCCGATCATCGGCGGATCGAATTGTATGCAATGCATCGCACGAAAGTTGCAGTCAGACATCATCGATTACGATCCGCTGCGCCGCCTCTATCTCCCCGGCGCGCGAAGCGCTAGGATGGCCACCTTTTCCGTCGGCGTGATCGCGGACGCCTCCTGGTGATCCACGATGCGGGCTGATCACCGCGGAAGGAGAACTGTAATGCGTACGCTCCGATTGTTCCTCTCTCTCTTTGCGATCCTCGTCCTCACCGGTGCCGCGCCAAGAAAGGCCGACTGGAAACGCGTCGACGAAGTTCTCGGGCGCGCGGGCACGTTGCAGCCGGACGGCGCCTATAAAGTCGGTTTTCCGCGCAGCGATCTGACTGTCACCGCGGACGGCGTGACCATCAAGCCGGCGCTGGCGCTCGGCGGTTGGGCCGCATTCCGCCAGAGCGGTGGGCGCACGATGACCATGGGCGATTTCGTGCTCCTCGAATCGGAGGTGAATGGCGTCATCTCCGCGCTGCAGGTGGGCGGAATCGAGGAGACGGCGCTGCACAATCACCTGATCGGCGAATCGCCGCGCGTGCTCTATCTCCATTTCGAGGGGCACGGTAACGCGGCGGCGCTGGCGCGCACGCTGCACGACGCGCTCGCCGAAACCGCCACCCCGATGGGACCGCCGGCCCTCGCATCGACCATCGCGCTCGATCTGCCTACCGCCGAACTCGATCGCATCCTCGGCCATGCGGGAAAGGCAAACGGCGGTGTCTATCAGTTCAGCATTCCGCGGACGGAGAAGATCACCGAGCATGGAATGGAAATCCCTCCGTCGATGGGCGTGGCGACAGGGATCAACTTTCAGCCGACCGGCAACGGCCGCGCGGCGATCAGCGGCGACTTCGTGATGATCGGCTCGGAGGTCAATTCGGTGATCCGTGCGTTGCGCGCGGGGGGCATCGCCGTCGCCGCGCTCCACAGCCACATGCTCGGTGAACAGCCGCGACTCTTCTTCATGCACTTCTGGGCGAACGACGACGCCACGAAGCTGGCGACTTCGTTGCGCTCCGCGCTCAACCGCATGCGCATTCGAAAATGAGATAGCGTAAGGGCCCCCATGGCCCCTGCGAAAAAGACCATTGCCATTCTGACCGGCGGCGGCGATGTTCCGGGATTGAATCCGGCCATTCGCGCCATCACCATTCGTGCCTTGCGCGAAGGCTTTCGCGTGCTCGGCCTTCGCCGCGGATGGGCGGGGCTGGTCGATCTCATCACCGACCACGACGCTGACAATTCCGAAAACGTCCAGGTCCTCACCGAGGACATCGTGGACCGGGCCGGACGGACCGGCGGAACCTTCCTGCACACTTCGCGCACGCGGCCGAGCCATTTGCCGCGCGGCCTCGTTCCCGATCACCTGCGCGATCGCTACACGGCCGACATCAATGACGTGACTGCAGATGTGCTACGGCACATCGATTGGCTGGAGATCGATTCCCTCATACCCATCGGTGGCGACGACACGCTCTCCTACGCGCAACGGCTGCAGCGGGAGGGAGTGAACATCGTGGCCATTCCGAAGACGATGGACAACGACGTCCCCGGAACGGACTACTGCATCGGGTTCAGCACCTGCGTGACGCGGACCATCGAGCTGGCCCATCGTCTGCGCACGACCGCCGGTTCGCACGAGCGCTTCCTGGTGATCGAGGTCTTCGGCCGCTACGCCGGATTCACCGCGCTTCTGCCCACCATGGCCGGAGCGGCGGACCGCTGCGTCATCCCGGAGTACCCGTTCGAGATCGAGAGGCTCACCGAGCTGTTGATCAGCGACCGCGAACGCCACCCCAGCCACTACAGCGTGGTCCTCGTCTCGGAAGGGGCGCGGATGCGCCACGAAGACGAGATGTCGTTCGAGTCGGACGAACTCGACCAGTACGGCCACCGCAAGCTCGGCGGCATCGGAGACAAGGTCTCGGCTGCCCTGCAGGAGCTCTCGACGCGCTACACGGGCGGCCGAAGAATCAACGTGGTCAACCAGAGGCTCGGCTACATGGTGCGCAGCGGAGATCCCGACGCGCTCGACTCCATCGTGCCGATGGCCTTCGGCAATCTGGCGCTCGACCTGGTCTTGCGCGGCGTCTCCGGCCGGCTGGTGGCGGTGCGCAACGGCATCTACGACAACGTGCCGCTCGACGTGGTCACCGGCAGAAAAAAGGTCGTCCATGTCGAGCGCTACTACAACGCCGATCGGCTACGTCCCATCTACGACTTCCACCGGCAACCGATCTTCATCATGACCAGCGACGAGTAGGCTTGACAGCCAAATAGGTAAGCACTATCTTACGGTAAGTGCACGCTTACCTAGATGCCCAGCTCGAAGCTCTCGGTGACGCGACGCGGCGTGCGATTCTCGCCCGGTTGCTCAGCGGGCCGCTGCCGGTCGGCGAGATCGCCAGCGCGTTCCCCATCAGCCGTCCGGCGATCTCTCAGCACCTGCGAATTCTGAAAGATGCCCGGCTGGTGGACGACCGTCCCGACGGAAATCGGAGGCTGTACCAGCTCAATCCGAAGGGCTTCGCTTCACTCCGCGAGTACTTCGATCAGTTCTGGACCGGGGCCTTGGACGCCTCAAGGAAGAAGGTGGAGAAACCTGAGGAGGAGTCATGGCGGGCCTGGTAGATCATGCAACCGATACCCGGTTCGCAAGAGCATCACCGTGAAGGCAAGCGCGGGGCGGGCGTGCCAGGTGTTTCACGGCGGAGTTCGACTTGGCCCTTTCCGCGGACTGGAAGCGCCTTGTGCGCCAGGGAACCTTTGCACAAGTGCAGGCCTTCGAGTGTAGGGGCCGGCGTCCCCGCCGGCCCTGCGGGCACGAAGCGGTTGTGCAGAGGTTCCCGCGCCGTTGGGTGACGGTTTTCTCCCAACGCCTAGCGCGTGCCAC
>JBGPFD010000255.1:0-4242 GCA_041483175.1 Thermoanaerobaculia bacterium
CGGCGCTACGTAGAGCCGCCTCTGAGGCGGCTGACCCGAACTCGCGAGTCCTGCCGTCGGATCTGCTGAGGATCTCCCGGTCAATGGCCGGACGGCTGCTGCGCTGCTGCTGCAGGTCGATCGGGCGATCTCGCGGTGATGCGCCGGCTGAGAGCCGGCGCTACGTAGAGCCGCCTCTCAGGCGGCTCACCCGAACAACGTCAATCGCGGCAGTTCGAACCGTTCCCTGATCAACCGGCGCAGGTTCGCCTCTTCGGTTCGCGCGCGGATCTTCGGATCGAGCTTCGACGTGTCGCCGATCGTCGCGGCGACATCGCGCCGGATGCGCTCGATCTCCTCGGGGACGGAGGCGATGAGCGTATCGATCAGCTCGCGTTCGATTTCCATCAGCCGCTGCTCGATGCGCGGCACGCTCCGCTCGCTCCCGAGTGCGCGCACGCGCGCAGCAAACTCCGGGCCGCCGCGCGTTTCGATGCGCTGCGCGAGCTCTTCGAGCCGCCCCTGCGGATTGGATTCCGGAGTGCTGTCGCTGCCGCCGACGAACAGCTCCTTCCGTTCATCCCACAGCTCCTTCACCGCGTGCCGGCAGTACGACAAGCTGGAGATCACCTTGCGGCGGCCGCTGGTTTCGTTCTTCTCGAACACGCTATCGATCGCTTCGATGACTACCGGCAGGGGAACGCCTTCATCGCGCCAGCGCTGCATCAGCGCCCAATCCTTCGCCGAGAGGATGAACGGCGTATTGCGGCGCATGGCGAAGTGCGCTTCGATCTCCAGGAAGTAGTCGTCGGAGGCCATCGGCGCTGATGCTACAATTTTTCATCCAGGTCCCTTCCATGGAAGCAGCCGCGCCTCGTGCCGAGGTCACAGTCCTTACACCTCTAGTCTCGCCCTTCCGCCAGCAGTTGGAGGCGGAGACGGTCTCGATCGGACGGGCCTCCGACTGCACCATCCCCATCAAGGACCGTTATCTCTCGCGCAAACACGCGGAGATCATGGTGGTGCGAGGCGGATGGGTGTTGAAGGATTGCGGCAGCGCGAACGGCACCTTCGTGAACGGGATGCGCGTGGAACGCGACCACGCGCTGCAGAACGGCGATCGCATCCGGCTCGGCGACACGGAGATCGTCTTCCAGTCGGCCGAACACAATACCGATCGCACGCTGGCGATCGGCGACACCCTTTCCAAGACCACCATCGCCATCCCGGTCCACGAGATCGAGGAACTCCGCTACGACACCGGCGACCCGGCGAAGCTTCACACGCTCAGCCAGCTCGCCGCGGAGCTGCTCGAAGACCGGCCGCTCGATCAGCTCTTCGGCTACATCACCGATCGCGTGCTGTTGCACACGCAGGCGTCGCGTGTGGCCATCGGCCTGCTGCACCCCGATGGAAGGTCGTTCCTCAATGTCGAAGTGCGCCGCCAGGATCGGAATGACACCTCGGAACTGCGCATCAGCAGCACGGTGCTCGACGAGGTGGTGAAGGAGAAGAAAGCGCTCGCTTCGGTCGACGTGAACATCGACGAGAAGCTCAAGCGCGCGCAGTCGATCGTCATGCAGGGGATCCGCTCGATCCTCTGCGCGCCGCTGATCATCGGCGAATCGGTTGTCGGCGTGCTGTACCTCGACTACCTTGGCCATCAGCGGCAGATCGCGGAAGAGGACGTCCGCCTCGTCGCGCAGATTGCGCGCTTCGCGGCCATCAAGCTGGAGACGACCCGCCTGCGCGAAGAGGCCATTCAGAAGCGGATCATGGACGAGGAGCTGAAGACCGCGTCCGTCATCCAGCGCCGGCTCCTTCCCCCCGCGCCGACCGGCGTCACCGGCTACACCTTCGCCGGTATGAATCGCGCCTGCCGCACGGTCAGCGGCGACTATTACGACTTCGTCGTGCGGCCGGACGGACGCGTCTACTTCGTCATCGCCGACGTCAGCGGCAAAGGCATCACGGCCGGGCTGATGATGGCCGGCCTGCAGGCCGCCTTTCGAATCTTCAGCAAGGCCGATCCGCCGCCTGCGGAGATGATGGTGAGCCTCAACGTCGCCTTGAAGGAAATCCTGCCGCAGTCGAAATTCGTCACGCTTTTTCTCGGACGGCTCGAGACGCGCAGCGGCACGATTGAATACGCGAACGCCGGGCACACGCCGCCGCTCTGGGTTCGCAGCAGCGGGGTCGAGGAATTGAGCGAGACGGACCTGCTCCTCGGCGTCGTCACGCGAGCGGAATACCTCAATCGGAAGGTGCGACTCGCGCCGGGCGACGCGCTCATTCTCTTTACTGATGGCCTCTCCGAAGCGGAAAACGCCGCCGGGGAGGAGCTTGCCGCGATTCCGCTGCAGCAGAAGCTGGCCGCGACGCATGGCTCTTCGGCGGACGTGATCACCCGCGCGGTGGAAGAGATCGTGCTGGCGCACACGGGCGACCGGCCGCTGGCGGACGACGTCACGCTGGTCGTGGTCAGCCGCGATGCAGGCTCTGGCGCCGCAGGCGAGGAGAAACAGACCGAGGACGCAACGCTCTGGACGTGAGTCTCAGCGCGGTGTGTTGCGTTCGAGGAATTCCACAAAGATCGGCTCGACCGACGACGCGGCGACGGAAAAAATCCGATCCGCGTGGTAGTTCCCCGGAATGTCGATGACGTGGAGTTCCTTCGGCTCGTTCGCCGCCTCGTACAGCGCGACGGAATGCCGATGGCCGACGAGCCAGTCGTTGCGGACGTGAATGAAACAGACCGGCGCGTGGACTCGGGGCATGTCATCGAGGGCCCGCAGCTTCGGCGTCCGCAGGATGCGCCATTCGAATCGCGGCCGCCGCAATGCCTGCGAAAAGGCAATGTGGCGGTGCAGCGTGAACGGATTGATGCGCGGGCTGATCATGGCGAAGTCGGCGACCGGCGAGATCAGAAGGAGAGCGGAGAGGGGAAGATCGTGACGCGCGGCGGTGGAGATGGCAATCGATCCGCCGTACGAGAAGGCGACGATCGTCAGTGACTCCGCTCCGAAGCGGCCGAGTATGTCGTCCGCCACTGCAGCCGTGTCGTGATGCTCGTGGAGGTTGAACCCATACGTGCCTCCGCTGTCTCCGTGGCCGCGGGGGTCGGTCACCGCCGTCCGGTAGCCGCGATCGTGCAGCAACGCGGCGACAGCGAGCATCGATGGATGCCGCCGCTCGCGCCAGAAGCCGGGGATGATCAGCACCACCGAGCGCGAGGGCGCATCGTAAAGGTCATAACAGATGGGAACTCCGTCGAACGATTCGACGCTCTGCGTCAGTGGTGGTCTTCGGGGGAATAGACGAGGGGATGGACTGCTTGACATTGGAGTAGGCCTTCTTAAACTATAGCGCCTCGTGAGCGGAGGACGCTCACCTTTCCCGCGCCGTCGTTGTCGCTCAACAATCGAGGAGAAACGCAGATGAAGAAGTCCTTTCGATTGATGTTCATCGTGCTCGCGGCAGTGGCGATTTTCGCATTTGCCTGCAAAAAAGAGGAAAACGTCAACACGGATACCGCGGTGACCGACACTGGCGTCTCCTCGAGCAGCACGATGGCGACCGACACCTCGGGCACAATGGGCATGATGGGCACTTCCCAGACCGGCATGATGTCCACCACCGGCACCCAGGGGACCATGGGCACCATGGGCAACATGGGAACGACCGGAACCTCGGCAACGGGCGGGGAAAAGAAAAGCGAGCCGATGAAGAAGAAGGGTTCGAAGAAGTACTGATGGTGGCCGACACTCTTCTCAACCAACGCGCTCCGCTCGATTTATGGCGGAGCGCATGCGTTTCTGCGGCATCTGGCACCCGCGTTGCTAATTTCTCTTGGCAACTCGGCAACTCGCAATTGGCACGCGAGGCGATCGCCTCGCGCGATTCGGTTTCTCCAGGTCAACCCAGGGAATGCGCAAGGAGGTGAGGGCAGGCACTGTCAGAATCCCCCACGAAAAACATTTTTTCCGCGAATCACTTAAAACTTTAGAGAGGAAACGTATGAAGAAACCCCTACTGGCACTTTTGACGGTGTTGGCCCTTGCTTTCTTTGGGTACGCCTGTAAGCAGGAGACCACCACGAACGCGACGGATACCGGCGCGACGGCGACCGCCACCGACACGGCGATGAGCAGCACGACGTCGACCATGACGACCACCGAGACGTCGATGACCGGCACCACCGGCACGATGTCGACCGGCACGGAGACCACCGGCACGATGTCGACTGGCACGGAGACCACCGGC
>JBGPFD010000256.1:0-4239 GCA_041483175.1 Thermoanaerobaculia bacterium
GCACCCACAGTTTCACCGGCACGGCCTGCAGCGAGCCGACGCTTCTGCGCCTCGCCTACGCCTTCGAGCAAGCGACCAGGCGGCGCGTACCACCACCCGGTGCACCGTAGCCGATCAGTGACGTAGCGCCGGCTCTTAGCCGGCGCCGAGCCGGCTGAGAGCCGGCTCTACGTTGTTCAGTGATGGCACCCACAGTTTCACCGGCACGGCCTGCAGCGAGCCGACGCTTCTGCGCCTCGCCTACGCCTTCGAGCAAGCGACCAGGCGGCGCGTACCACCACCCGGTGCACCGTAGCCGATCAGTGACGTAGCCTCGGCTCTTAGCCGGCGCAGAGCCGGCTGAGAGCCGGCTCTACGTTGTTCAGTGATGGCGGCGCCCGCGGAAGCCGACGAATCCGCGGTGGAAACCGAATCCGAAGCCGAACGAGACACGAGGCCCGTAGAAAAACGGATCGTAGTACCACGGATCGTAGTATGGAGCGGTGACGTACACCGTTCTGCGGGTCGCGGTCTCGCGCTCACGGGCTGGCTCGCGATCCTTCCACCCGGCCGCTTCATCGACCACCACCTTCACCACCGCCTGCGATACGTGCGCATCGGTCATGGCGATCAGGTCGTCGGCGCTGACATCGAATGGCTCGCGCAGATTGCGGACGTAGGAGACGATGGCTTCGTCGCTGACCCCGGCCTGCGCCATGCGAATCACGTCATTGACGACAATGACCGTTCGAGCACCGCGATTCGAACGGCTCGGCTGGTCGGCACTGTCGAGAGCGAACGCCGGCGCCGCCGCGATCAGGAGCAGAACGGCAACTGCAGGAATCCATCGCTTCATGGAAAATCTCCTTTCCAACACGAACGCATGCGACGAACGCGCCATCCGCTTCTTCTCTGAACGCATCCCTCGCCGTGCCATGACAATCCTACGGCGAGGACAATGCGTCCAACAAATGTGTCGCTATTCGGGCGTGCGCAGGCCTGACTCCACGCGCTGAACACGCGCTCCGTTCGCGTCGATTCCTCGGATGATGGCGCGAAACGGCCTCTTGGGAACTGTGCAGCGCCCGGCGTACTCGTTGGGGCCCGCCCGCACGATCGGTGTCGTACCGAGCAGCGAACCATCCCTGGCAACGAAGGCAAGCTCCGCCTCCTTGATCGACCCCGACAGCGACACCTCGCAATCGAGCGATTCTCCGGCGCGGACAGACCGGGTGATCGGAAACATCCCCTCATGGCCCGGGCGGCCGCCCGGCTCGACGAATCGGAATCGAATCAGTTGCGGTCCCTCGTTCGACGCCTTCACGTGCGCCGTGACCGCAAAGAGTCCCTCTCCGTCGAGTTCCAGCCGCCACACGCCGGGAGGCGGCGATTTCAGCGTGGCAATCAACATGTTCTGAAAAAACTGCAGATCGACTCCCGGATCACGATCGTGCGTCACAACCCCGTCGGGGCGGACCAGCACGGCGAGATCCTTCCGCTGCATTCCGGCGAACAGGGTGATCTCCTGCACGCCGGATTCGACCGGAATGTCGAACGAGGTCTTCGCTCGCGCTGTGCCGTACGCGAGGAGAACGTCCTCGTGATGCACGGGCACGCGCAACCGCGCCGACGCGAATTCGCCCGGCGCCCAGAAGTAGAAATCTCCTCCCGTGTTCGCCGCCAGATCGAAATATTCGGGGCTGACCTTCAGCAGCCCACGATCGTTCCGCACCGGCGGGCGCGGCCTCTGATCCTCCTGCCCGCCAGGCGCCGGCGCGAGGAACAGTGCGATGACGAGAACACTGATTGCGGCCGATCGCCTCATCGCGATCGCGAGCGCGACGGCGCTCGCCGACTTGAGGGGGCCTCTCGCAAACGGTTGTGCGAGCCGGTCAGCTCCGTGTTCGACCCTTTTCTCCGCGGCCCGCGCCTGGCAAGGATGGCCCGCTCCCCGCTGCGAGCAGGGCGCGTCGCTCCTTTCGCCAGCAGTGCCACGAGATCGTACGTCGTGACAATGCCGACGAGCTCGCCGCCATCGACGACCGGCAGCGATCCGATCACGTGGCCGCTCATCAGCGCCGCGGCCTTGCGCACGGTCTCGTCCGGCGAGATGGTGACCACCGGATGGGCCATCGCCCGTTGCACGGCCGTGTCCGCATCGACGTCCATCAGATCACGGTCGGCGATCAGGCCGACGACATCTTTCCTGTCGACGACCACCAGATGGTGGATGTCGTAGCGGCGGAACAGCTCTCTCGCCGCGGAAGCGGGCTCGGCCGGGTTGATGGTGCGAACATTCCTGCGCATGACATCTTTCACTCTCATGGCCAGCAATGTAAGTCCGCAAACGGGCGATGGCGAGCTGGACCAGCAGCTCCTTCGCCCCGGATTGGACGCCTCAGCGGTCCTCGAGAATTTGCAGCTCGGTATTGGCCACGCGAAGCCGTTGCGCGATGCCGCGGGCCAGCCGTTCGAAGAGGAGTGTGGCCAGCAACTGGTCATGCGCGGAGAGGGCGTCGAACTCTGAGCGCGACATGACGTACAAATCGGTCGGCCGCGCCGCGACGCCATCCGCCGAGCGAGTGGCGCGGTCGAGAAACGCCATCTCGCCGAAAAACTCGCCGCGGCAGAACGTCGCCAGGTGATGCAGCTTCCCGCCCGGCAACGGCAGATAGACGTGCACGCGCCCGCGCCGGATGAAGAACAGCTCGTCGCCGTGGTCGCCGATGCTGAAGATCCGCCCCCCTTCCTCGACGGACACTTCGCGAACGTGCGAGGTGAGAGCGGCGATCGCATCCTCGTCGAGCCCGTGCAGGATCGGGATCTCACTCAGCGAAAGCGGCGGCCCTGATTGGTGCCCCGGCCACCCGGCTCTTTCGAGTACGCGCTCTTCCATCCACTCCACGGCCGCGTCGCGCGTCTCGAAGAGCATGATGCGCGAGGTGCCGAATAGTCCAAGCTGCGAGATGTAGTGCTCGATGTCCTGATGCGTCGCCACCTTCGACGGCATGCCGCTGAACAGCACTTGGCCGCCGGCATCGTGCATCCGCTCCTGCATCTGCAGAAAAAGGTGCACGGCGGTGTAATCCATCGACTGCACGCGCCGGAAATCGAAAAGAAGGAAACGACGCGTTGTGAGGTCGCCCTCGAGATCGCTGAACATTTTGTCGGTGGTGCCGAAAAAGAGGTCGTCCTTCAGTTGCACAAACAGCGCTTCCGACCCATGCGCGTGCAGCAGCTCGGCCTCCTCGGCAGGGCGCAACCGGTTCGACCGCACCGTCGACAGGTCGGACTTCCGCGCGATCACGGAACTCTGAATCTGATTGCGAACGAACAGCAGCACCGCGAGGAATACGCCGACGACCGTGGCCTGAATCAGTCCCACTCCCTCAGCGACCACGATCACAGCGACGATGACCACGAAGTCGAGGCGCGCCGATGGCAGGAAGAGCAGCCGGAAGATCTTGAAGTCGAACATCTTCCACGCTACGACCAGCAGAATGCCAGCGAGCGCGGCGATCGGTACCCAGGCCATCAGCGGCCGCAGCGCGAGAAAGGCGATCAGCACCAGCGACCCTTCGATGGCACCGCTCCACAGTGTTCGCCCGCCGCTGGTCACGTTGACCAGCGTCGGCCCCATCGTCGCCGAACCCGACATGCCGCCGGCGAGCGAGGAGGCCGCATTCGCCACCCCTTGCGCGATCAGCTCGCGGTTCGAGTTGTGCCGTCTCCGCGTCAGGGCATCGAGAATGACGCCCGTCTTGAGCGTGTCGATCGAAAGCAGAACCGACAGCGTCACCGCCGGAGCGGCGATGAGCAGCAGGTCGGCCATTCTCATCGACGTAACCGCCGAGATCCGCCCCGCCGCCTCGGCGAGGAGCGATCCGGTGGCGTGCAGCGGCCCGATGACAAGCGGATTTCCAGACGCGTGCTGCAGCTCAGGGCGAAACAAGGCGATGCCGAAGTAGGTCGCGACCCCGGCAGCGAGGGCGATGATGCTGGCCGGAACGCGTCGCGTCAGGCGTGGCGCGATCACCGCGGCCGCGATCGTCACGATGCCGACCGCAATTCCCGCCCACCGCCACCGCTGCGGATTGACCAGCGCGTTTGCCAGATGGACTCCCGAGGGCACGCCGAGAAGCTGCGGCAACTGCGCCACAGCGATGATCACCGCGACGCCGGACAAGTACCCGGTCACCACCTGGTACGGAATGAACTTGATCAGCCGCCCGGCGCGGACCAGTCCGTAGACGATCTGCA
>JBGPFD010000257.1:0-4235 GCA_041483175.1 Thermoanaerobaculia bacterium
ATCGCGGTTCTCTTTCTCGTCCTGACGCCGAAGCTCTGCCAGCGCGCCGTGGTCCAGGCCACCGCGCGGCGGCCGATCGTCCAGACATCGACCGAGCCTTCCCGCGCCGGTCTGGTCATCGCCTCTTCGACACCGGCGCCCGGGCGCTCGACAGACTTCCACTTCCCGGACGGTCTCGACGCGGCACGGATCGAGTACCTCGTGGAAATCGATCAGGCCTTTGCCACTCCGAGCGTCATGCCGGTCACCGAAGGGGCGCCTATCACCCAGGAGTTGCTTCGCCGGCAGTATGTGGAGAAACATCCCGACGGAACGCTCGTGCCGACGCGGGAAGGGGTCATGAACGTTAAAGGAGCTACTGATTCCGCAGACGGGTGGATCGTGCCGGTGGCGCAGAGAAAGTTTGCCAGCGTCGAGTCGATCGATCTCGCCGGCGACGGCCGGTACAACGTGACCGCCCGTTGGCGATGGGAGCCGACGGCAATCGGTGCCACCGTGCTCCCGCGACCGGCCGATCACCATCTGACCGCGGAATTCGTCGGCGGAAAAGGACACTGGGTCCTCTCCCGATGGATTCGCGAGCCGGACCGCGAGCTCAGATGACGAACGGGATGAATCGCTTTCGCCGCTCCATGTAGGCGCGGTACGGCTCCCCGAGCCGCTTCAGCAACGCGCGCTCTTCCACCGCAACACGATAGCTGTAGACCGCAATCGGGATCGCCGTCAGCAGGGCAATGCTGATCCAGTTTCCGAACGCGATGCCCATGCCGCTGAACATGGCCATGCCTCCGGTGTACGACGGATGCCGGACCCAGTGGTATGCGCCGCGATCGATCACTTCGTGATCCGCCTGCACGGTCACCGAGCCGGTAAAGAATCGCCCGAGGACCCGGAAGCAATGCCGCCGGAGAAGCGTCCCGGCCAGAAAGAGCGAGGTTCCTCCCCAGAACGCGGCGACGCGATGGGCGGGAAGCGTGGCGAACGGAAGAAGCCAGGGGGCGGAGATTCCGAAGACCATCGCGGCCTCGTTGCCGATCATGATGAGCCGCATCGAACCGGCATCGTCGGATCCTGCCGCCGCCCGCCGCGCGCGGGAGACGATCGCAAATTCGGGCGCGAACGCCCACGCGAACACGATCCAGAAGATCAGGGCATACGGCCACTGAAACGGGAGCGGAGCGATCATTGATGTTGCCCGGTCGTCTGTTGGGCGGGCGGCGGTGGTGCCGGCGCCGTTGTCGTCGTTTCGTCTTCAGGCGGCGCGGGTGATTCGCCTCCCTCGCCGGTTTCCGCCGAGGCATCGGGAGCCGCAAGCGTCGGCTCCAGCTCCTTCGGCTGGTAGAACGGACGCTGCAGGTAATACGGAAGCTTGCTCATGGCGACGGTGGCCCCCGAGCAGTCCTTGTCGGGCTCCTGCCCGGCGATAAACGCCTCCAATACCACCCGAGCGCACGGTCCCACTCCCCGGCGGCCGGTCTTGAGATCCATCGGGACGATGACGATGCCCGGCGGACTTTCAAAATCGGGGCGGGGTGTGCGCAGCTTCATGACGTCGATGCGCTTGAAGATGTCGATCCAGATCGGGAGCGCGACTTCGGCCCCGGTCGCGCCGCTTCCCAGTGAGCGACTCGGATCGTCGTAGCCGACCCACACGCCCACGCAGAACTCCGGGGAGAATCCGATGAACCATGCATCAGTGTAGGAGTTGGTCGTTCCCGTTTTTCCGGCGAGCGGCGGCGGCAACGTATGGGCTTCGTAGCCAGTTCCGCGCAGGACGGTTCCCCGCAGCATGTAGGCCATTTCATAGGCGATCTGCGCCTGGGTTGCCTCGGAGAGCTGCGGCGTCTGCTCCTCGAGCACGCGATCCGTCTGATCGACGATCTTGCGGATCAGTTGCGGCTTGACGTACACGCCCTGGTTGGCGAAGACGTTGTAGGCCGCGGTCATCTCCAGAGGCGAAATGCCGGCCGCGCCGAGCGCGCTCGAAGGATACGGCAGGATCTCCGACGTGATGCCGAGACGGCGCGCGAAGTCGATCACTTTCTGCGGGCCGACTATCATCCATGTCTTCACCGCCGGCACGTTGATCGAAAGCTCCAGCGCTCGCTGAATGGTCACGATTCCCGAATACTTGCCGTAGTAGTTCTTCGGCGCGTACGTGTCTCTGCCCATCGGGATGGCGATCGGTTCGTCGAAGATCGTGTCCGCCGGCGTGAGGCCTTTCTCGAACGCCGCACCGTAGACGATCGGCTTGAACGACGACCCGGTCTGCCGCCGCGACTGCATCGCACGATTAAACTTGGAGATCTGGAAGTCGTAGCCACCGACCATCGCCCGCATCTCGCCAGTCTTTACGTCGAGGATGACGGCGGCCCCCTGCACCTGCGGCAACTGGTCGAGCACCCATCGCTGCGTCTTCGTTTTCGAATCCTCGTCGAGGCGGATGGAGATGACGTCTCCGCCCTTCAGCACTCCTTCCATGGAAGGATGTTCGGTCCAGGTGAATGCTGATGGCGGAAGCGTGATGGTGTCGCGATCGAGCCTCGCGGTGATCCCCGATCGATCCACTCCCATCACCACCGCCGTGTACAGCTTGTCCGGAACGTAGGTCTCGCTTCCCCAGCTCGGGTCCTTGTACGTCTTGGGATCGATTCCCTCGGTGATCAGATTGCGCGTCGGACGGCGGAAGCCGCGGCGGCGGTCCCATCGCCGCAGCCCGCGCTGCAGGGCAGCCTCCGTGGCCTGCTGCATGCCGAGATCCAGCGTGGAGTAGACCTTCAGCCCGCGCTGGTAAAGATTCTCGGCGCCGAATTTCTCGTTCTTCTCGATGTATTGCCGGATTTCTTCGGAGAAGTAGCCGCCGACTTTCGGCGTCTCTTCCTTGTAGGTGCCGAGGACGATCGGCGTTTTAATGGCCTGCTGGTACCGCTGCTCGTTGATGTAGTGCTCCTCGAGCATGCGATGGAGGACGAAATTGCGCCGCGCCAGCGCATGATCTGGATGGAGGATCGGGCTGTAGTACCCGCCGCGATGGCGGAATAGCCCGGCGATCATCGCCGACTCCGGAAGCGTCAGATCCTTCGCGTGTTCTCCGAAGTAGAGGCGTGAGGCAGCCTCGACTCCATACGCGCCGTGGCCGAGGTACATCTGGTTCGCGTAGAGCTCGAAGATCTGGTCTTTGGTAAAGTTTTTCTCGATGTCGACGGCCAGAAACATCTCGTTGATCTTCCGCCGCCAGCTCTTGGCGGGCGTGAGGAACAACTGCTTCGCGAGCTGCTGCGTCAGCGTCGAAGCGCCCTCGACCTTGCTCCGGGCGATGAGGTCCTTCAACGCCGCCCGCAGCATGGCCTTCGGATTGAATCCGCCATGGTGGTAGAAATCGGCGTCTTCGGTGGCCACGATGGCCTCCGGGAGCGTCGGCGCCATGTCGCGCTTGGTGACCACGATGCGTTTCTGGATGGCGTATTCGGCGAAGCCCACGCCGTTGCGGTCGTAGATCCGGGTGATGATGGCCGGCTGGTAATCATCGAGCCGCTTGACCATGGGAACCCGAATGGCGTGTGCGGCGACGAAGCCCGACGGGACGCCGAGGGCCACGGTCACGAGCAGAATGAGCAGGCGTGAACGGGTTCGCGTCGCGGGCGGGGGGGGATTCTCGGGCATCGGCTCAGGATACAATACGTGAAATGTCGTCGATCGCTTCCCCGAAGGCGACGGTCACGCCGGAGTGGGCCCGACTGGTCGCCGATTCGATCAAACAGTACGGCGTATGGCATACCTATCTGAAACTGATGGAGGCGCGCGACGCCTATCCTGCTGATCTCTCGCTGCGCGGCTATACCGAAATCATCCGCAATACCATCGTCCGCGATTTCCTGGCCCACCCGAAAGGCCTGCAGGTGGTGCCGAAGCTCAGCGGGGAGTTTCTGACGAACTTCGATCGATTCAACCTGTCGGCGCAGGAAGGCTATCTAATCTCGCTCATCGACGGGCGTCTCGACCTGCAGAAGCTGCTGGTCATCAGCCCGTTCGATCAATTCACCACGCTATTCAATCTGGCGAAGCTCCAGCATGAGCGCGCCATCACGGTGCCCTGATGAACAACAACACGATCGCCGAAAAGCTGACCAGTCCCATCGCCGTCATCAACCAGCATGGCGATGTCGAATGGAAGAACCCGGCTTTTGAGATGACTTTCGGCCGGGACGCCACGGGCTGGCTGAAGGAAGCGTCGC
>JBGPFD010000258.1:0-4230 GCA_041483175.1 Thermoanaerobaculia bacterium
TCGATCCACAACTCCACGCAGCGATCGGGCGCCGGTCCTTTGCGCGTCAGATCGCCCACGGCGATCACCACGTCGTCCGCCGACACTTCGAGCCGCGCCAGCAAAGCGGTCAGCTCGTCGAAGCAGCCGTGGACGTCGCCGATGAAGATATGGCGTCGCATCGCCGTCCCTCTTGAAATGTCCATTCCACGTTGTTAGTTTCGCCACTTCACATGGCCGAGAGCAGCAATTACAAAAAGACACTGAATCTTCCGCAGACGACGTTCGCCATGCGGGCCAATCTGCCGCAGAACGAACCGAAACGCCTCGAGAAGTGGCGGCAGATCGATCTGTATCGTCTGATCCGCGACAAATCGGAAGGACGCCCGAAGTTCGTCCTGCACGACGGCCCTCCGTACGCCAACGGTCCGATCCACATCGGCCACGCACTGAACAAGATTCTCAAAGACCTGGTGGTGAAGTCGCGCACCATGCTCGGTTACGACTCGCCGTATGTTCCCGGCTTCGACTGCCACGGGCTGCCGATCGAGCACGAAGTGCGCAAGGCGCTCGGCGCGAAGCGTCACGAGATGTCGCCCGCCGATTTCCGACGCGCCTGCCGCGACTTCGCCGGGAAGTACGTCGACCTGCAGCGTGACGACTTCATCCGCCTCGCGGTCTTCGGCGACTGGGCACATCCCTACATGACCATGTCGTTCGACTACGAGGCCACCATCGCCGGCGCCCTCGGCCGTTTCATCCAGACGGGAATGGTCTACAAGGGACTGAAGCCGGTCCATTGGTGCACCTACGACCAGAGCGCGCTCGCCGAGGCGGAGGTGGAGTATGAAGAGCAGACGTCGCCGTCGATCTATGTCCGCTTCCGGCTGGCCGACGAATCGGTGAAGAGCCTCGGTCTGCCGATCGAGAAGCCGCTCTACGCCGTGATCTGGACCACAACGCCGTGGACGCTGCCGGCCAACCTGGCTATCGCCGTGAAACCCGATTTCGAATACTCCATTGTGGAGCACGACGGCACGAACTACATCATCGCTACGGAACTGGTGAACGCCGTCGCGCAAAAGTTCGGTTGGCGCGATTTCCACGTGGTCAAGGTTTTCAAAGGGACGGCGTTCGAGTATCTGAAGTATCGCCACGCCTTCCTTCCGCGCGAGGGAATCTTCGTGCTCGGCGACTACGTCACCCTCGATGCCGGAACGGGGCTGGTGCACACCGCGCCGGGACACGGCGCCGACGACTTCAACACCGGCCGCAAGTACGGGCTCGAAATCTACACGCCAGTCAATCACCGCGGCGAGTTCACCGATGACGTGCCGCTGTGGGCCGGCCTGCACGTGTTCAAGGCCAATCCGCAGATCGTGGAGCTGCTGCGCGAGCGCGGTGCCCTGCTGTTCGCGGAGACGATCACGCATTCCTATCCGCACTGCTGGCGCTGCAAATACCCGGTGATCTTCCGCGCGACGGAGCAGTGGTTCATCTCCATGGACGGTGTAGCGGCGGGCGCCTCGCCCGCTGCTGGGCGGCCGAGGACGGCCGCCCCTACACTGCGCGAACGCGCTCTCCAGCAGATCCACAAAGTGAAGTGGTTCCCGGCGTGGGGCGAAGAGCGCATGGCGGGAATGATCGAGAATCGTCCCGACTGGTGCATCTCGCGCCAGCGACTGTGGGGCGTGCCAATCACGGTGCTCTACTGCGAACAGTGCAACGCGCCGGTCACAACGCCGGAGTTTTTCGCCAGAGTCACCGATGTCTTCCGCCGTGAAGGGGCCGACGCCTGGTACGAGCATCCAGTGAGCGACTTCCTCCCGCCGGATTTCCGCTGTGCCTGCGGCAGCGCGCAATTCCGCAAGGAGAGTGACATTCTCGACGTCTGGTTCGACTCCGGCTGTTCGCATCTCGCGGTGCTGAAGACGCGTCCGGAGCTGACCTGGCCCGCCGCGGTTTATCTCGAAGGGCACGACCAGCACCGCGGCTGGTTCCACTCGTCGCTGCTGGTCGGAACGGCACTGGAAGGAGCCGCGCCGTACGAACAGGTCGTCACCTGCGGCTTCATCGTCACGGAAAAGGGCGAAAAGATGTCGAAGTCGCGCGGCAACGCTCTCTCGCCGCAGGAAATCCTCAAGCAGAGTGGCGCCGACATCCTCCGCATGTGGGTGGCGATGGTCGATTACAGCGACGACATCGCCATCAATCCGGAGATCATTGCCCGCGCGACGGAGTCGTACCGGAAAATCCGCAACACGGCGCGCTATCTGCTGTCAAATCTTAGCGACTTCGATCCGGAACGCGACGCGCTTCCCCTCGAGCAGCTCTTCGACATCGACCGATGGGCGCTGTCGCGCGCCGCCGAGGTTGTCGAGCGCTGCCGCCGCGCCTACGAGACGTACGAGTTCCACATCGTCTACCACCGAATCGTCGATCTCTGCACGGTCGATCTCTCGGCCATCTATCTCGACACCTCGAAGGACACGATGTACTGCGACGCTCCCGGATCGCGGGCGCGACGCTCGGCGCAGACGGCGATGTTCCACATCCTGCGCGGACTGGTCGGCATGATGGCGCCGATTCTCGCCTTTACCGCAGACGAAATTTACGAGCACATGCCCGGGCCGAAAGAGCCCTCGGTGCATCTGATTGATTTCCCGCAGCTCCCGGCGATCGGAACGGATTTCGCGGCGTGGGACCGGCTCTTCGTGCTGCGTGAGATGGTGTCGAAAGTCCTGGAGCGCGCCCGCGGCGCGGGGGAGATTGGACAATCGCTCGAAGCGGACATCGCCCTGCACGGCGATTTCTCGCCGAAGGCGCTCACCGGCGATCTCGAGGTCGATCTGGCGAAACTCTTCATCGTGTCGCATGTCGATTTCCGGCCGCCGCTCGCCGAGCTCAGCGACTCCGTAACCATTGCCGGTCTCGGCACGATCGGCGTGAGCATGACCGCGGCGCGCGGCAAAAAGTGCGGGCGCTGCTGGCAATACCGCGAGGAAGTGATGCAGGAGGGCGGCCTTTGTGCGCGGTGCGAAGACGTCGTGGCTTCACTCTCCGTAGTGTCATCCTGAGCCGCGCAGACGGCGAAGGATCCCCCTCAATCAATCGCGCCGAGGATCCCTCGCTGCGCTCGGGATGACGAGGCGTAATTCCTGCTATTCTCTCCGCCCTTAGGAGGATGCCGTGAAAACCAAACAAGTGAAGAAGGCCGCCAAGAAAATGGCGAAAAGGGTCCGGAAAGCCGCCGCGCCGAAAATCAGGCAGATGAAGAAGGCTGCCCGGCCGGTGGTCAAGAAGGTCAAACGCGCCGCCGAAGATCTCGCGGAACAGGCGATGGACAAAGGCCGCGAACTTCTGAAGGACGCGTTGCAGGCAGGCTCGAACCAGCTCAAAAAAGCATCGAAAGCCGTCTAGCCTGCGCTACGCCGACCTCCATACCCACACGTACCACTCCGACGGAACTCGCTCGCCCCAAGAAGTCATCGATGTCGCGCGCGCGCACGGCGTCGAGATCGTCTCCATCAGCGACCACGACAATCTCGCCGCCTACTTCGAGATCAAGCCGTACGCCGACAGCGCCGGGGTGATGCTGATCCCCGGTGTCGAGCTGTCGTGCGCGCACGCCGACGTCGATGTGCACATCCTCGCCTACGCCTTCGATCCGCTCGATGAGCGGATTGACCAGCGGCTCGCCCGATTCCGCGCCACGCGCCAGACGCGCGGGAGACGGATGGTCGAGCGCCTGCGGTCGCTCGGTTACCGCATCGATCCGGAGCGCGTCGAGCAGCTCGCAGCGGGCGGCGCGGTCGGGCGGCCGCACGTCGCGCGGGCGCTTGTCGAAGCCGGCTACATCCGCTCGGTCTCCGAGGCATTCGACACGCTGATCGGCAGCGGAAAACCGGCCTACGTGGAGAAGGAGCGATTCCAGGTCGAGGACGCCGTCTCTTTGATTCACGCTGCCGGCGGACTCACCTCGGTCGCCCATCCGACGCTCTATCCCGGCCACGAGACCATGCTCCCCTTGCTTCTCGACGCCGGCGTCGACGGCATCGAGGTCTTTCACCCTGAGGTCAGCGACTCGTGGCGGGAGACCTACACGAACCTCGCGCGTTTGCGCGGCAAGATGATCACCGGCGGCTCGGACGATCATGGAAGCGTGAAAGAGGTGGAGACGCTGGGGACGATTCGCGTGCCGGAGAACTTGCTCGGTCCGATTCTCGAAAGGGCGGAGGGATGAGGGCTGAA
>JBGPFD010000259.1:0-4207 GCA_041483175.1 Thermoanaerobaculia bacterium
ACGGAGTTTCTCGATGACATCGGCCGGCAGGGTGCCGTCGGCGGCGGAAACGTTGATCTCTACTCCTGCGATCTCGTCGACGTCGGGGCGGTCGATCTGCTCAAGGAACTGCCGGACGCGTTCTCGCCCCGCGAATGGAGATCGTGCGTGCGGCGAGATTGTCATCCCGAGCGCCGAAGAGCGCGAGGGACCCCCTGCGCGCTTGCGAAGGGGATTCCTCGCCGTCTGCGCGGCTCGGAATGACATCTACAGCGGGATCCCGTGCCGCTGATAGAAGTTGTACTCGGCGAGTCGCGAACGGAGTTTCTCGATGACATCGGCCGGCAGGATGCCGTCGGCGGCGGAAGCGTTGATCTCTACCTGGCGCGCGTTGCGCGCCCCCGGAATCGTCGAGGCGACGTCGGGATTGGCCAGAACGAAGCAGAGCGCCCCTTCGGCGAGGCTGCGAGTGGCGCCGCCGATGATCGACTTCACCTCATCCACGCGCTCCAGCGCTTCCTGCAGCCGTCGTGGCGTGAGGAAGTTCTGGCGGATGTCGTCGGCGGGAAAAACCGAATCGATGCGGAACTTGCCCGTCAGCAGACCCGACGCGAGCGGCACGCGGGCGATGATGCCGTAGCCTTTCTCTTTCGCCTTGGGGAACAACGTCTGCGCCGGCGCCTGGTTGAGAACGTTGTAGAGCACCTGCAGCACGTGCGCCCAGCCACGCTGGACGATCTCCAGTCCTTCTTCGGGCGTGGAGACGGAGACGCCCCAGAAGCGGATCTTTCCCGCATCCTGCAGCCGCTCCATGGCGTCCTGAATTTCCTCGCGGCGCAGCTCTTCCAGCGTCGGGTTGTGGACCTGATAGAGATCGATGTAGTCGCTGCGCAGGCGTTTGAGCGATCCATCGACCGCGAGGAAAATGTGATGGCGCGAAAAATCCTTGCGCAGCGCGCCGCTGGCGGTGCGTACCACGCCGACTTTCGTGGCGATGACCGCCTCCTGCCGGTACCGCGAGAGGACGATTCCCAGCAGTGACTCGCTGCGGCCGAATCCGTAGCTGTCGGCGGTGTCGAATAGCGTGATGCCCAGCTCGCGCGCACGGCGAATCGCGGCGAGCGATTCATCGTCAGATGTCTGTCCCCAGCCGAACGGCGTCCCGGAGGCTTCGGTGACTCCTCCGATGGGCCATCCGCCGAAACCGATGGCACTGACTCTGATCCCAGTCCGCCCGAGCTCGCGGTACAGCATGGCGACGATTCTACCGATTACAGCCGGACCTGCTTGACCTCTTCCATTTCCTTGAAGGAGCGGAGAAAGCTCAGCGTCTCGTTGTCGAGTGGCGAGTCGACGGTAATGATGGCCATCGCCTTCCCGCCACTGTCGGTGCGTGCGAGGTTGTACTCGGCGATGTTGATCTCGCGATCGCCGAGCAGGGTCCCGACCTTTCCGACGACCCCGGGGACATCCTTGTTGATCATGTAGATGAGGTTTCCGGCAGGTTTGAATTCCACGCGGAAGTTGTTGACCGAGACGATCCGCTCGTTTTTCTCGCTGAACAGCGTTGCCGAAACGCAGACCTCTTCGCGCTCGGACGCCGCGCGGAAGGTGATCAGATTATTGTAGTCGCGCGGCACGGCGTGCGTGGTGGCGCTGATGGCGATGCCGCGATGCTCGGCCGTCTGCTCGGCGTTGACGAAGTTCACAGACTCGGCAAGGTGCGGCGTCAGCAGTCCCTTGAGCGAGGCGACCGAGAGGATCCGCAGCAGCCGTTCGTCGATTCCCCACAGCTCGATCGCCGCGCGGGTCACCGCGCCGTTAATGATCTGCGCGGCAAACAGGCCAATCTTCTCGGCCAGATCGATCATCGGAGCCGCGTCGGAGCCTTCGAGCCCTTCGAAGGGAAGATTGACCGCTGACACGAAGATCGAGCCGCGAAGCGCATCGACGACCATCTCCGAAGTCTGCGTGGCGACGCGATCCTGCGCTTCGATGGTGTTCGCTCCGATATGTGGCGACAGGACGACGTTTTTCGCATGCAACAGCGGGGCATCCTTTTCCGGCGGTTCGTTTACGTAGACGTCGATCGCCGCCCCTGAAATCTTTCCGCTGGAAAGCGCCGCGGCCAGTGCGGTCTCGTCGTAGATGCCGCCGCGGGCGATGTTGAGCGTGATGACGCCATCTTTCATCTTCTGGATCTGCCCTGCACCGAGCATTCCGCGCGTTTCGTCGGTGAGCGGCGTATGCACCGTGATTACGTCCGCCTGTGCCAGCAACTCGTCGAGTGACACGAGCTCCGCGCCGACTTTCTCTCCCACCGCCTGCGCGATGTAGGGGTCGTATGCGATGACGCGCATGCCGAAGGCGCGGGCGCGTGTGGCTACACGGGTGCCGATTCGCCCCAGCCCGATGATGCCGAGCACTTTGCCGCTCAATTCGACGCCTATGAATTTCGAGCGCACCCATTCCCCCCGCTTCACGCTGGCGTCTGCCTCGGGGATGTTGCGGCAGAGGGCCAGGAGCATGGCCATGGTGTGCTCGGTGGCCGAAAGAATGTTCGCCGTCGGCGCGTTGATCACCAGGATTCCGCGCTCGGTGCACGCGTTGACGTCGACGTTGTCGAGCCCCACGCCCGCCCGCCCGACGATGCGCAGGCGCTTGCCGGCGTTCACCAGCTCGCGCGTGACCGCGGTTCCGCTGCGCGTGATCAGGGCGTCGGATTGCGCCACGGCGCGCAACAGCTCGTCGCCTTTCAGGCCCGGACGGTAGTCGACCTCGACATCGCTCGCGTCGCGCAGAATCTGCAGCCCCGATTCGGCAAGCGTGTCGGTGACGAGAACGCGATGCCCGCTCATGCTCGCGCCACCTCCCGCAGCACCTCGAGCATCGCTTTCAGCGAGGCGAGCGAAATGTCCCCCATGTGCCCGATGCGAAATGTGGTCGTCTTCCATTGGCCGTATCCGCCTCCGAGGGTATAGCCGCGCTTTTTCATCTCGCTCCGGATCACTTCCGGATCCTTGACCGGAGCGAGCGCGGTCACCGTCGCCGAGGCGTGCGCGCGATCGGATGCCAGTTTGGCATAGGTCGATGTCTCGCGGATCGTGACATCGCGCATCGCTTCATGCCGGCGGAAGCGCGCCTCCAGCGTTTCTTTGCGGACGATCGAATCGAGTTGCGCCGCCAGAGCGTAGAAGTGCGGGATCGATGGTGTCGACGGGACTCCGCCATCGTCCGCGTGCTTCTTGTACTGCATGAAGTCGAAATAGACACCGCGATAGGGCAGTTTTGTCGCGCGCAACAATGACTGTTTGGACAGGGCGAACACCGTAATTCCCGGCGGCAGCGCAATTCCTTTCTGTACGCTGGCGAAGCAGACGTCGAGCCCCCATTCATCGAATCGGACGGGAATTGCACCGATCGACGAAACGGCGTCGACCAGCACCAACGTGTCGGGCGATTCCTCGCGGACCACGCGCGCGAGCGTGGCAAGGTCGTTCGTGACGCCGGTCGACGTCTCGTTGTGCGTGATGGTGACGGCGTCGTAATGCGCGCGCCGCGTTGTGAGATGGTCGGCAAGTGCAGTCGGATCGATCGCCTTTCCCCACTGGACATCGAGACGGTCGACTTCCAACCCGAGGCTCTCGGCGATGTTGGCCCAGCGCTCGGAAAACGCGCCGCATGTGGTCACCAGGACGCGGCGCGGCACGCAGTTGACGAGCGCCGCCTGCATCAGTCCGGTTCCGGAGCAGGTGGCGACGAACGTATCCTGCTGCGTGGCGAACAGCGGTTTCAGATCGGCGATGATCGCGCGGAAGAGCTCTTTGAATTCCGCGCTGCGGTGACCGATCATCGGGCGGCTCATCTCGCGCAGGATCTCCGGCCGCACCCACGTCGGGCCGGGGATGAAGAACCTGCACTCCTGTTCCGCGTTCATACGAGGTACGGCAATACGGCATCAAGCCGCGGTCCGGGAACGAAAACGTCTGCATTCTCTCTGACTTGGGGCCGCGTGTGAACCCCGCCAAAACCGATGAACAGATCGACAGCCGGTCTTGCCTCCAGGTCGCTGACGGCGTCGCCGACGAACGCTGCCTTGCCGTGAACGCGCGCGCGCACGTCGCGCACCACGATTTCCTTCCCCCCCGGTTTCGTCAGCGGCGACCGCCGGTCGAAATCTTCGTACTCGCCTGTGGTGCTGAAGCGAAGCCTCACGGCGTGCACGGAT
>JBGPFD010000260.1:0-4138 GCA_041483175.1 Thermoanaerobaculia bacterium
ATCAAGCGGCTGGGGGTCGTCGGGAGCGCCCTCTACGTGGCGGCGCACCCTGACGACGAGAACACCGCGATGCTCGCTTACCTCTCCCGCGAGCGGCTGGTCCGCACCGCCTACCTGTCGATGACACGCGGCGACGGCGGACAAAACCTGATCGGAGACGAAATAGGCCCGCTCCTCGGCTTGCTGCGCACGCAGGAACTCCTCGCTGCTCGCCGCATCGACGGCGGCGAGCAGTCCTTCACGCGGGCGATCGACTTCGGCTATTCGAAAAACCCGCAGGAGACACTGGCCATCTGGGACCACGACACCATCCTCGCGGACGTGGTGTGGAACATTCGCCGCTTCCAGCCCGACGTAATCATCACTCGCTTCCCGACCACCGGCGAAGGCGGCCACGGGCACCACACCGCATCGGCGATCCTCGCTGGCGAAGCGTTCGTCGCGGCCGCCGATCCGACCAGGTTCCCCGAACAACTGCAGTACGTCAGCATCTGGCAGCCGCGGCGTCTCTTCTTCAACAAATTCTCGTTCCGGCCGCTCCCGCCCGACGATCCCTCGCTCGCAAAATCGCTGCGCGTCGACCTCGGCACGTACAACGAGCTGCTCGGGCGCGCCTACACGGAGATCGCCGCCGAAAGCCGGAGCGAGCACAAGAGCCAGGGATTCGGATCGGCGGAGCGGCGCGGATCGATCCTCAATTACTTCGATCAGCAGGCGGGCGATCCTGCGCAGTCCGACATGTTCGAAGGCATCGACCTGTCGTGGTCGCGCCATCCCGGCGGCGACAGCGTCGGAAAAATTCTGCAGCAGGCCGCCTCGACCTTCGATCCGAAAGATCCGCAGAAGACGATTCCGCTCCTGCTGCAGGCGTACGACGCACTCGATCGGCTCGGCGCATCGCCAGCGTGGTCGTCGCGCGTCAATCCGTGGATCGCGGTCAAGCGGGAGGAGCTGCTCGATGCCGTCCGCGGCTGCGCGGGACTCTCGATCGATGTCGCGGCAAGCGATTCGTCCGTCGTTCCGGGCGGCGAGGTGCCGATCAGCGTCAGCGTCGTGAATCGCTCCGACTATCCATTCGTGCTGCAGATGGTCGCCTCGCGCTACGCGAATCCGAGCAAGGGCGTTCTTCAGCCGCTGAAAAACAACCAGCCGATCAAGACCGACGTCAGTGTCAAACTGCCGGACGACTTTCCGATCTCCCAGCCGTACTGGCTGCGCCAGCCGCCCGGCGAAGGGGCGTACAGCGTCGACAACCAGCAACTGGTCGGACTTCCGGAGAATCCTACGGCGATCCCGTTCGTGGTGACGCTCGCCGACAATCAGTTCCACACCATTCTCTTCACCGTTCCCGCGGTCTACCGCTGGACCGACCCGGTGAAAGGCGAGCAGACGCGTCCGGTCGACGTCGTGCCCGAGGTGACGGCGAACCTCGATGCGGGAGTGGTGGTTTTTCCTGATACGCAGCCGAAGACGGTGACGGTGAGCCTGCAGAATTTCACCGGACCGACCGCGGCAACGGTTCGCCTCACCGCGCCGGCCGGCTGGAAGATCGAGCCGGCCTCGACTCCAATCAGCTTCGCGCACAAAGGCGACGAGGCGCGGGTCAACTTCCGCGTCACACCACCCGAAGCGGAAGAGACGGCGGCGCTCGTTGCGGACGTGGAGCTGCCGGGCGGCAAACGGATCTCGAAGTCGCTGACGACCATCGATTACCCGCATATTCCGGCGCAGCGCATCTTCAGCGAGGCCACGGCGAAGGCGGTACGCGTCAACGTCAAAAGACGCGGGTCACGCATCGGCTACATCATGGGACCGGGCGACGAGGTGGCCGGCGCGCTGCGGCAGGTCGGCTATGACGTGACGCTGCTGAGCGACGCCGATCTCGAGCGTGGCGATTTCAGCAAGTACGACGCGATCGTCACCGGCGTCCGCGCGTACAACACGCGCAAGCGGCTGGTTGTCGCACAGCCGAAGCTGCTGGCCTGGGTGCAGAACGGCGGGACGCTCGTGGAGCAGTACAACACGCTGGCGGAGCTGCTGATCAGCGCGCCGGGACCGTATCCGTTCAAGATCACGCACGATCGCGTCACCGTCGAAGAAGCGCCTGTCCGCTTCCTCAAACCCGATCATCCGCTGCTGCACGTACCGAACAAGATCACGCCCGCCGATTTCGATGGCTGGGTGCAGGAGCGCGGTCTCTACTTCACCAGCGACAGAGATCCGCGCTACGAAACGATCCTCGAGTCCCATGATCCCGGTGAGAGCGAGAAACCGGGCGGCGAGCTCTACGCGCGCTACGGCAAGGGGGTCTTCATCTACACCAGTTACGCGTGGTTCCGGCAGCTGCCGGCAGGGGTGGCGGGCGCGTACAAATTGTTTACCAATCTGGTATCGGCGCGTTGAATCGAGAGTGAATGCAGAATGCAGAACGCAGAATGATGAAGTAAGAAATCATTCTCTTCTGTATTCTGCGTTCTGCGTTCGGTATTCCACAAAGGAGATCGCGGCACCGCGGCTGCGTTCACGGACCTGGCGTGGCTGTGGTGGAACGTCATCGGCTGCGCGATGAGCGTGGAGGCGGCGCTGGTGGTAATCGAACGATTGCTGCCCCAGGAAACCGTCATCCTGAGGGAAGCGAAGGATCTCAAGTGAACGTGAAGCGCCTGGAGATCCTTCGCCGTCTGCGCGGCTCAGGATGACGCGTCTGCGCGCGTCACTTCGATGACGGCGGTTTCCAACTGGCGATCGACTTTTCGATCTCGGCCACTTCTTCCTTGTCCTTCGGGCCAGCCTTGGCGATGGCCCGTTCCGCGGTGCTGATGGCACCGGCCCGGTCGCCCGCGGCCGCCTGTGCCCGCGCCTTCAGAAAGAGATTGTTGATGTTCTCGTTGATTTTCAGCGACTGATCGAGCCACTTCGCTGCTTCGTCGAGCGCCACGCGATTGTCATACCCATACGAGGCGGCGCGATACGGTGTCTGCCAGTCGTCGGGCTTCGCCGCCGCGACGGCGGTTCGTGCCGAGGCGAGAACCTTCTGGGTGGTGTTCGTGCCGACCGTGAACGGCACGACGAGGTTCTCCCAGCGGAGGGTGAACGTCGCCTGATCCACCGAGACCGACGGAACGTCGAAGGTCATCACTTCTGTGAAGGGCCCCTTCTCCGATTTCGCCGCCACGCGGAGCGCGTCCTTGCTCGCGTCGTAGTTGAACGATCCCCACTGGTTGGCGACGTTGTTGAAGACGATCGACCACTGATCTTTTCCGGGAATCGTGTGCAGGCTGTAGGTCCCTTTCGGCAGCGCCTGACCGTTGATGGTCACGTCGTCGCTGAAGACGATCGTAGTCGCCTCGTTCGCGCCTGTGCGCCACACTTTGTCGTACGGCACGAGCGCGCCCCAGATCTGGCGGCCCTTCACGCTCGGACGGCTGTACGTGATGGTCACGTCTGTCAGGCCGACGGTCTGCGTCAGCGTGGCTTTCGGGCTGACCCGCGGCATCTGTATCTTCGGCGCTGCCGCCTGCTGCGCGGAGAGAGGAATCGCCGCCGCGAGAATGGCGACGGCAAGAATCATTTTTCGCATAGAGTCTCCTTTCCGGTTTCGCGGGCGCGATCCTAGCAGATTCAGAATTCGGCAGCGCCAATGACCACGATCGTATTGTTTGGAGGTCTTTCGGATGAGCGCCACGTCTCGGTGGCCTCGGCCCAGAGCGTCGTCCGCGCGCTCGGCAGCCCGCTCTGCTGGTTCTGGTCACCCGAGGGCGCGGTGCACGATGTCGCGGTCGATGACCTGCTCGCGCACCAGCGTCCGTTCGAGATCGACTTTCGCCCGAATCGGCCGGCGATCTGGCCGTCACTCGAGCAGGCGCTCGATACCCTGCCGGTCGAAGATCCCGTTTTCTTTCTCGCGCTGCACGGCGGTGAGGGCGAAAACGGAACGGTGCAGAAGATGATGGAAGATCGCCGGATCGCCTTCACCGGCTCCGGGTCGGCCGTCAGCGCCGCAGCGTTCGACAAAGAACGGGCGAAGGAAACCGTCCGCGATCGTGTCCGCCTGGCGGAGTCGCGCACGGTTCGTACCGAAGCAGAACTTCGCAGCGCGATCGCTGAGATGCTGGAACGTTTCGACAAAATCGTGCTG
>JBGPFD010000261.1:0-4128 GCA_041483175.1 Thermoanaerobaculia bacterium
CGCGCGCTATCGTTGCTACGGCAGAACGTAGCGCGACTGCAGCCTCGTGAACCGGGCGATCGCGGAGAAGTCGCGGTCACAGTGCAAAAGCGGAACGCCGTTCCGGATCGCGCAGGCGGCGATCAGGCAATCGAAGGACGAGCGAATGGAAATGCCCAGACTTCGTCCCGTGCGGTAGATCTCTACGGCTTCCTCGAAAACCTCGATCGAAATTGGCGACTCGAGAATCGGCAGATTGAGTAAAGTGGCGCGGAGAACGCGGTAGGCCTGCTCACGAGCGCCCTGCAGAACTTCCTGGATGACCGGGAGGCACGTCGTGACATCGCCGGGCGCGACGTGGCTCACGAGAAAGCCAGGCGTCGCCGAATCCGCGATCCAGACCGAGGTGTCAACCAGGACCACGTCGAGATTTCTTTCGCCGAAGTTTCGACGACGCAGCAGGAGCGTCGCGAATTATCGGGGCCTTGAACTGGTCGGGAGACTCAAATTCGCGATCACGCCGCATCTCCTCCAAATTCCCCTCCCACCAGCCACTGCCGCTCAGAATTTTCAACCCCTCCTCGATCTTGATCCTGCGAACCAGTTCCTGCAACGCACGATTGATCGTCGCCGAGTACGTCCGCTCGCCGCTCAACCGCACAGCCTCCTCGAGCAGCTTCTCGTCGAGGATGACGTTGGTGCGCCTCATACACACAAAATAGGCGTATGGTGTGTACAAGTCAACCACGCAGCATGAACAATCGCAGCAGGTCGAGCGACGACTGCGTGGCGAACCACTTGAACATCGGCCGCGTCATCGGCCAGAAGAGTTTCCGGTGCTCGAAACGCTGCGCGTCTGCCACCGCGATGTGCAACGTCCCGACGGGCTTGGCCTCCGACCCCCCGCCCGGCCCAGCGATGCCCGTGACTCCGATGCCATAGGTGGTGTGGAACCGCCGCCGCACGCCTTTCGCCAGCTCGATGGCCACCGGCTCGGAGACTTCGCCGTACTGCTGGATGAGCGCCGGATCGACGCCGGCGAGAAACATCTTCGTCTCTGCCGTGTAACAGACCGCGCCGCCCATGAAGTAATTCGAGCTGCCTGCAACGTCGGTGATGCGCGACGACAGCAACCCGCCGGTGCACGACTCGGCAGTGGATACCGTCTCTCTGCGCTCCGTCAGCATGCGTCCGATGACCGCCTCCAGGATGTCGGAGTCGAACCCGAAGATCTTCTCGCCGAAGATCCCCAGCAACTCCTGTTCGCGCGCGGCGATGGCAGCCTTCGCTTCTTCTTCACTGCCGTCGGCATGCAGATGGATCTCGATCTGCGCGCCGCTGGCCAGGATGGTCAACGGTTCGTGATCGTGCGCCTCGTAATACGGCTTTAGCTTCTCCTCCACGCCCGATTCCGTGAGACCGGCGATCTTCAGAACGCGGCGGTGTCTGGCGCGCGCGCCGCGCTTCGATTGCAGCCACGGCGTGAAGTACGTCTCCAGCATCCACTCCAGCTCGTGCGGCACGCCCGGAAAAACCCAGACCTCTTTCGCCTGAAGCTGCAGGTGAAATCCGGGAGCGGTGCCGCGCTCATTGCGCAGTGTGGTTTGCCCGCGGAAGACGTTCGCCTGGCGCTTGTTGACCTCCGGCATCTTCCAGCCGCGCGCGGCGAAGCGTGCCTCGATGCGCTCGATAATCGAGGTGTCGACCTCCATCTCCAGCCCGAAGGCCTTCGTCAGCGCCTCGCGCGTCAGATCATCTTCGGTCGGACCCAGGCCGCCCGTGGTGATCACGACGTCGGCGTGATCGACCGCGCAGCGGATCTCGTCGACCAGATCGCCGAGACGGTCTCCGACGACGCTCTTGCGCACCACGCCGACACCGAAGTCCTCCAGAGCCGCCGTGATCTTGAGCGAATTCGTGTCCACACGGGACGGCCCGAGCATTTCGGAGCCGATGGCGATGATGCTTGCGTTCACGACCCCACCGCCGCCGTCCGCAAGTCCTCTTTCTCCCTCGCCAGTGTTTCCCACCTGGCAACCAGCAGGTCGATCATCGCTTTGAGTTCAGCATTCTGCACCTGAATCTTTTTCATGCGCTCACCGTCGCGGTAGACTTCCTCGCTGCAGACAAGAAGATCGTTGCGCTCCCGTTCGCGCTCCGCCGAGGCGACGCGCTCCTCGAGCGCGACGATCTCCTCGTCGATCTTCCTGATGCGCCGGTCGCGTTTCTTCTGATCGGTGGAGGCCTTCGGTCTTGGTGCAGGGGCCGGCGTCCCCGCCGGCCCGGCCGGCGAGACGCCCGCCGCCACATTGACACGCGGTGTTGCCAGCCCCGCCTTCATCCTCTCCGCAAGATCGCTGTAGTTGCCCGCGTACACCTCGGCATGACCATCGTCGACCAGAATGATGTTCTCCGCCAGACGGTCGATGAAGTAGCGGTCGTGCGACACGACGATCAGCGCCCCGGTAAAACGAGCCAGCGCCTGTTCCAGCGCCTCGCGCGTATAGACGTCGAGATGATTGGTCGGCTCGTCGAGCAGCAGCAGGTTGCCGCCGACGTACATGATCTTCGCCAACGCCAGCCGTCCTCGCTCGCCGCCCGACAGATCGCGTGTTCTCTTGAACACGTCGTCATCGAAGAATGAGAATTGCGCCAGATATCCGCGAACCTCTTCCTCGGTTCGCGCGTGATCGAGATTCCACACTTCGTCGATGACCGTTCCCGCCGGATCGAGATCCCCAAGGGTCTGATCGTAGTAGCCCGTCTGGACGTTGTGGCCGTAGGCGATCGTGCCGGCCAGCGGTTGCAGGCGTCCGGCAAAGGTCTTGAGCAGCGTCGATTTTCCCGACCCGTTCGGTCCCATGATCGCGTAGCGCTCGCCACGGCGGACGACGAGCGACACGTCCTCGACGACTGCTGCGTCGTACCCCGCCGTCACGCGATCGGCGGTCAGCGCGACCGCCCCGGAGCGTGGCCCGGCGTCGAGACGGAAGCTGGCCAGAGTTTCGTCCGTCTCCGGCCGCTCCAGTTCCTCGAGTTTGCCGAGCATCTTGCGGCGCGATTTCGCCTGCTTCGTTTTCTGCCCCGCGATATTGCGACGGATGAACTCCTGGGTGCGCTCGACGAACTCCTGCTGGCGCTCGAAATCGGTGGCCATCTTCTCCATCCGTTCCTGGCGCAGCTGCAGGAACCGTTCGTAGTTGCCGTGGTACTCGACCAGTTTTCCGTGCGCCAGCTCGACGATCTTCTCCACCGTCCGGTTGAGAAACGTGCGGTCGTGAGAGATGAGTAGATAGCTGCCTTTGAACGACTGCAGGAACTCCTCGAGGAATTCGATGCCATTCAGATCGAGATGATTGGTCGGCTCGTCGAGCAGCAGCAGATCGACTTTCGTCAGCAGCACGCGCGCGAGCATGGCGCGGTTCTGCTGCCCGCCGCTGAATGCAGCGATCGGCCGCTCCCAATCCGATTTCTGAAATCCGACTCCGGTGAGCACCCGCTCAACTTCGGCGCGCACCGTGTAACCGTTGGCGTGCTCGTAATCGTGCTGCAGCTCGGCATACTTCTGAAGAAGGCGCTCATGCTCCGCGGCGCTCGTCGACGCGTCCGCGAGGTCGTGCTCGATGTGGCGCATCTCGCGGTCGATGGCCAGTACTTCGGCGAACGCCGTCTCCACGTAATCGAACAGGGTCATCCACGGTTCGGCATCGAGGTGCTGGCTGACGTGCCCGATGCCGAGGCCCGAGGCGCGGAGGATCTGGCCGCGATCGGCCTCTTCTTCCCTCAGCAGCAGCTTGAAGAGAGTCGTCTTTCCGGCGCCGTTGCGGCCGACCAGGCCGACCTTCTCTCCCGGATTATGCTGCCAGGTCACCCCGCGCAGGACGTCGTGCGGGCCGTATGATTTCTCAAGTTCTTCGAGGCGGTAGAGCATCTCTCAGGAAACGATGAACGCGGAACGATGAACGAGGAACGAGCGGATTTCGTTCCCATTGCGTTGTTCATCGTTCATCGTTCATCATTCATCGTTCGCCATGCGTCTAGCCGTCAACATCGACCACATCGCCACGCTCCGAGAGGCACGCAAGAGCGACGAGCCCGATCCGGTCGCTGCTGCGGTGCTCTGCGAGCTGGCGGGAGCGCAGGGCATTA
>JBGPFD010000262.1:0-4080 GCA_041483175.1 Thermoanaerobaculia bacterium
GATTCAGCGTGTCGCGCTGATCATAGATGGCCTTCACCCGCGCGAAGAGTCTCGGATTGAGATAGATCGCGTCGCGGTGCGCGGCGAGTTTCGGCGCCTCCTCGGCCTGCACCTTCTGGATAGTCGGGTTAGTGTTCGCCTGCGCCATGCTGGAGAAGACGCGCGACACGCGGCGCAGCAGGTCCCCCGTGCGCTCCATCGCCTCCAGGGTGTTGGCGAACGTCGGCGCGTCGGGACTGTTGGCGATCGCTTCGATCTCCGCGAGTTCCTGCTTCATCCCTTCTTCGATGGCCGGCTGGTAGTCGCTGTCCTTGATCTTGTCGAACGGCGGCGCCTGGAACGGAAGGGTGCTCGGCGCAAGAAACGGATTGGTGTCAGCCAGCAGCGAGCAGGCGACAAAGGCGAGTGCAACCGGCAGAATGCGCGTTCGTATGTGCTTCATGGTGCGCAAAGGATATCGTTTTCGGAGTGCGGCGGTGTGGCGGCTGGCGCTCTCGCCCGCCGCCGAGCGGCCGAGGGCGGCCGCTCCCACACTTTTCGGTGTGTGCCTGCTGCTGATTGCGTTCCCCGTCATGAGCCAGCCCTCGGAGATCCGAATCCAGCAGCTCCCCTCCGCGCCGGTCATCGACGGGAACGTCTCGCCGGAAGAGTGGAAAGGCGCCACGCGGATCGATCGGTGGTACGAATTCAGGCCCGGCGACAACATCGAGCCAAAGGTGCGCACGGTCGCGTATCTCGGCTACGACCCGCGCTTCCTCTACATTGCGTTCGTCAATGACGATCCGAATCCGAAGGCCATTCGTGCGCCCTACGCCGATCGCGACAACATCAGCGACGGTATCGATTTCGCGGGTGTGATCCTCAATCCAAGCGACGATCGCAAGACTGGGGTGGAGTTCTTCTCCACGCCGCGCGGGGTGCAGTTCGACGCCATCAACAGCGACGCCAGCGGCGAGGATGCCGCTCCTGATTACTACTGGCACGCGGCGGGGCGGATCACTCCGGAGGGGTGGACGCTGGAGATGCGCATCCCGTTTTCCTCGCTGCGCTACTCGGCGGGGCGCGAGCAGACGTGGGGCATTGTCCTGATGCGCAACTATTCGCGTGACCGGCGATATCAGATCGCTTCGATGCCGGTGCCGCGCGGCGCAAACTGCCTGATCTGCCGTCTCACGCCGCTGACCGGACTGCACGATCTGCCGTCGTCGTCGCACGTGATCGTCGCGCCGTACACCACGGTTACGCAGAACACTGCGCCGGGGAGCTCGAACATCGACTCGCAGGCGGGCGCCGACGTGAAGTGGACTCCGAATGCGCACGTCGCCGTCGACGGCACGATCAATCCCGATTTCTCGCAGGTCGAGTCGGATGTTGCGGCGATCACGGCGAACGAACGGTTCGCCGTCTTTTTCCCTGAGAAGCGGCCGTTCTTTCTGGAGGGGAAGGATCTTTTCGGCACGCCGATTCAAGCCGTCTACACGCGCGACATCAACTCGCCGCGCTGGGGCGGCCGCGTCACCGGCACCACCGGCTCGACCGCATACACCATGCTCGTGGCCGACGATCGCGGCGGCGGCGCGGTGATCATTTCAGACCCGAACCATTCCTCGCTCGCCGCCGAGGATTTCGCGTCGAAGAATCTGATCGGGCGCGTGCGGCACGATATCGGGACATCGTTCGCCAGCTTTTTGGTGACAGACCGGGAGATCTCCGGCGGCGGTCACAATCGCGTCTTCGGCCCCGACATGCTGTGGCGCATCGGGCCAAACGACAACATCCAGGCGCAGTTTCTCCACAGTGACAGCGTGACGCCGCGCCGTCCCGATCTGGCGAGCGAATGGGACGGGCGGAAACTCTCGTCGCACGCCGGCCAGCTCGATTGGCGCCATTCCAGCGAGAAGGTCGACGGATTCCTCTCTCTGATCGATCGCGGCAACGACTTTCGCGCCGACCTCGGTTTCGTTCCGCAGGTCGGAACGCGCGAGGCGTTCGGAATGGGCGGCTACACGTTCCATCCAACCGGATTTTTCTCGCGCGTGCGGCCCAACGTCGAAGCCGACTACACAGGGCAGCGCGACGGCGCGCTCGTCTATCGTTTCGTTGCGCCCGGGATCGAGGCCGACGGCCCCTGGGCGTCGACCTCGAGCCTAAACTGCTCGTTCGATCGCATCCGCGCCGGCAATCAGACGCTGGCGCGGACGCAGTTGCATTGGGCGTTCTCCGCCAGCCCTTCGCGGCTGTTCCAGTCGATCTCGCTCAGTGGGCAATTCGGATCGGACATCGACTTCGAGAACTCCCGCCGCGGCAGGGGAGGAACGATCCAATCGCAGGCGCAAGTCCGGCCGACCGATCACCTGGAGCTGGCGTTCAACAACGAGTTCCGGCGGCTCGATCTGCGCGATGGCGGATGGCTGTTCACCGCGCGCGTGGAGCGGCTGAAGGCGACGTACAACTTCAGCGCGCATTCGTTCCTGCGGTTGATCGGGCAGCACGTGCGCACCGATCGCAACGTCAGCCTCTATCCCGATGCAGTCGACGCGCACGATGGGTCGCGCACGCTGTCGGCGCTTTACGCCTACAAGCTGAACTGGCAGACCGTTCTCTACCTCGGCTACGGTACGCTCGACGACCTCATCGGGCGCAGCGGCTACGCGCGCGCCGCGCGCCAGGCGTTCGTGAAGGTTTCGTACGCCTGGCAGCGGTAGGCCGGCATCTTGACGCATTCAGTGGAAGGCATCATGATGCCCGCATGCGCACGACCCTCACCGTCGACGACGATCTGTTGAAGGAAGTTCGTGAGGAGGCGCGCCGCACCGGCCGCAGCTTCAAGGATGTCGTGAACGACGCCATCCGCCGCGGGCTCATGGCCGGGGCCGCTCCGGTCCGACATCCCGGCAAATTTCGCGTTCGAGCGAAGGCCTGCGGATTTCAGCCCGGTATCGATTTAAAAAAACTCAATCAGCTTCTGGACGAGCTGGAGATTAATCACGCCGGCGTCGTGGTGATTCGGGACCGCTGACGATGCTGATTCCCGACATCAATCTTCTCGTCTATGCGTACAACTCCGACGCGCCTGATCACCGTCAGGCGCGAGCCTGGTGGGAGCATGCGCTCTCCGGCCTCGAGCCCGTCGGTCTGCCGTGGGTAGTGCTTCTCGGATACCTGCGGATCATGACGAGCCGGCGGATTCTGGCGACGCCGCTGCCGGCCTCGGAGGCTATTTCCCATATTCGTTCCTGGCTCGATCAACCGCAAACGCAGATCATCGAACCCGGTCCGCGGCACCTGGATCTTCTGCAGACGCTCGCCGGCTCCGCTCGCATCACTGGCGAATTGACGAGCGACCTTCACCTGGCTGCACTGGCGATCGAGCATCAGGCCGAGTTGCATTCCAACGACTCGGACTTCAGCCGCTTTCAGGGCTTGCGTTGGTTGAATCCGCTCGTCTGATCGACAGCCGGCTACCGCGAACCGGCAACTCGGCTAGGATGCGCGCGTGCACGAGCTCGTCCCCCGCCTGACACGCTTTTTCACGCAGCTCATCAGCGAGACGAACGGGTTGTCGCTCGCCGACACGCTGATCCTGGCGCATCAGGCCCCGCAGATCGAGGCCGATCCGCCGCTGGGGCAGGCGCTTCGCGAATTTCACGGCCTCGTCGCGCGCGCGCCGCTGCGCGATCCGATCTTCCAGCATCCGGTGTCGCAGGCGCTCGCCGCGTTCTTCCGCGCGTTTCCGATTCCATATCGAGACGAGCACATCCATCTCACCGGATCGCTCGACGCCGAGTTCATCTATCCGCGCCTGGAGCCGCTGCTCGAGCAGCCGGCGTATCAACAGAAGATTCGCGAGGTCTACGGACCCGACGCGCTGCCGATCCGCAACGCCGCAGATGTCGATCGCCTGATTCGCATCGGCGACGAAGATCGCTTCGACCGCTATCTGAAGATCCTCTATCTGCCGAAGCTGATCCTCACCAGCCGCGACGCGCATCGCGACGCTGCCTATCACATCGCCAGCCGGCTCTATCGCACGGCGAACGTCGGATCGGTGCGGCTGAAATTCACGCTCTTTCGCGAGAC
>JBGPFD010000263.1:0-4051 GCA_041483175.1 Thermoanaerobaculia bacterium
CTTCGCGGCGGATCTGCTCCGGCTTCACGTTGAAGCGGGAGAAGATCTCCTTGATGATTTCTTCACCCTCGGGCAGGACACCGAGGAGGATGTGTTCGGATTCGATGACGCGCGATCCGAGCTTGGAGGCTTCATAGCGCGCGAAGAAGAGTGCGCGGCGGGCTTTCTCGTTGTATTTCTCGAACATGGCCTATTTTATCGCTGCTTCATCGTAAACACGCGGTCGCAGCGGGACGCCAACTCTGGATTGTGAGTAACTATAACCGAGGTGAGGCCTCGCTTCGAATGGCATTGACGCATCAGATCGAACACTAGTGCGCTCGTTTCCAGGTCGAGATTGCCGGTCGGCTCGTCGGCGAGAAAAATCTTCGGATCGGTGAGCAGGGCGCGCGCAATGGCCACGCGCTGCTGTTCCCCGCCGGAAAGCTGATTCGGATAGTGTCGGCCTCTCGCTTCCAATCCGAGCTCGGACAGCAGCCCGGTTGCCTTCTTCAACGCTTCATTCCGTCCGAATCTTCCGATCCATCCCGGCATGGCCACATTCTCCACCGCCGAAAATTCCGGCAGAAGATGGTGGAATTGAAAGACGAATCCGACGTTGCGGTTGCGAAACTTCGCCACTTCGTCGTTCGACATCGTGGTAACCACAGCGTCTTCAACACGAATCGTGCCCGCGTCCGGCCGATCGAGGCCGCCCAGCAGGTGAAGGAGCGTCGATTTGCCGATCCCCGAAGGGCCGACGATGGCCAGCATCTCGCCGCGCTCGACGTCGAGATTCAAATTTTCGAATACCTGGACCGGCACTTCGGCATCGCGGTAGGTCTTCGACAGGCCGCGAGCCTGCAGGAAAGGCATGGCGGCGGTGATTATCGCCCAGAGAGCGGGTTCATCGAGGCCGCTCGATCTGCAGTTCGCGCAGCACGATCGTCACCTCTGGTCTGTACGGGCCTGTGCCGGCGACGACCAGCGCCGTGACGCGGCGCCGCGCCAGAGTCGAGGTCTGACCGGCGGCGACGGCGCCGAAGTCGAGCGGCCCGACGATCACCGGCGAAAGGAGAAATCCTGCCGCGGCGCTGCGCCGCACGAGGCGCCCGCCGAGGCGTTCGCCACCCGCCGTTTCCACGGTCAGGGTGATCTCCGGCACCTTGTAGATCATCGCCAGCAGCTTGCCGGCGGCCGTGGTCTCGACTTCGATGTTCGCCCAGACGAGATCGCCACAATCGGACGGCAATGCGATGCGATCACCGAGGCGCGCGCGAAGGACATGCCGTGGCACGAGTCGAGCTGCGCCTCGATTTGCGGCGCGTTCCAGAAGCAGCATCTCCGGCATCGCCGCGACGGGCCGGTAGCGCGTCAGCAGATCGGGCCACGAGAGACCGTCGTCGAGCGAAGGGAAACGCTCATCGGTGATGGACATCCCGAAAAGGACGCTGTCGGGCGCATCGCTGCCGCGCAGGTGCGCGGCGTTCATCTCTGCGAGCGCGCGATCGTAGGCGATGTAGCTCTGCCAGACCGGCCGGGGATGGTAATCGAGCGCGTGCGCGATAACGATCGACTGCCGGTCTCCGTAGACGTCCACCGATCCGCGAATGGGCGGAAGCGGCGTTCGATCGCGGATGGCGATCATGTCGCGCGCGAAAAGCGCATCGCTGATTTTCTTCGCCGCAATCGGGTTCGACATGGCGCGGATCTGCCTGGCGATCTCGCGCGGAGGCGGAAGGAATGGCGCGATGATCAAGACCGAGGCGATGGCCACGATGGCCACCACGGCTCGTGGCCAACCGGCGGCAAGCAGGAGGACGAGAGCCATGATGGCCATTGGCGCGAGCGCGGCATGAAAGGGATCGTCGCGCACAAGCGAAGTCTTAATGAACGCGAGGGCGATCAGGATGAGCGCCGCGGTCTCCGTCCACGCTACGCGCCGGGCAACCATGGCGATCGCCACCGCCGCGACGACGAGCAGCAGCAGCGTGATCGTCGACATCGATCCGGAAAACTCCGCCTCGCCGTACGCGCTGGAGACGTGCCAAGTGCCGCGCAGAAAGCCTCCGATCCACGTCGCGTCCTGGCCGGCGGCGAACCAGAAGAGCAGCAGCGAGCCGGCGTAGATCAGCGGCGCGAGCGGCGCGCGGCGGCGCCGGATTTCTTCGATGCCCATCGTTGCGGCGACGATCACGCCGAGGGCCAGTGAGGAGGACTTGACCAGCCCCATGAGTGCCATCAGCACGATCGCGATGATCAGTGTGGGAGCGGCCGCCCTCGGCTGCTCAGCGGCGGACGAGGGCGCCCGCCGCCACACAAGCACGAGCAGCGGAAAAACCAGCAGCAGGCCCGGCCTGGGATCGGCGGCGATGACGATCAAGAACGCGGTGGCGAGAACAATCGAACCGATGCGTCGCAGCAGGAGGACGGTAACCATCGCGATTGCAGCCCAGATCGCGACAAGCGGGAAATAGTTGCGCGGATGGTATCCGCGAAAGAGAAAGCTCCACGGGCCGTACGCGCTGACGATGTGCCACGGACGTCGCTCCGCGAACGCGATATTGCGCACCAGGAAGAGCGAGTAATCGGGTTCGACGCGCCACCACGCGCCGGCGTCGAGCAGCGCCAGCGCGGGCTTCGTGTAGCCTCTCGCCGCCGGGACCGGCAGGATCGCGGCGGCATCGCCGATGCGGTCGAGCGCGCCCTGCCACGGCACGACGAGCAGCAATGACGCGGCGAGTACAGCGAGCCACGCCGCGTCCGCCGCGGTCCAACGCTTCACATCAGGAGTTTAGCTCTTGGCCCTCAGCTCTCAGCTCTCGGGCGGGCCTAAGAGCTAAGAGCTAAGAGCCAAGAGCCAAAAGCTAAGAGCTAAGAGCTAAGAGCCAAGAGCCAAGAGCCAAGAGCCAAGAGCTAAGAGCTAAGAGCTAAGAGCTAAGAGCTAAGAGCTAAGCTCAACCGTTGAGGTCGGCGATCGCCAGCTCGAACGAGACGCGGATCATCCGCCGCGTCTCCGGATCGGCGACCTCGTACGTCTTGCAGAACTGATCGATCTCGGCCTCATCCTCCGGCGCGATCATGGTGAAGCCCTCGCGCGGCTGTCGCGGCTCGATGACCTCGCGAACGGTCCATTTTCCTTCTGCGAGCGAGCATTGGAGGTAGCGCACAGCGGGAAGCTCGGCTTCGGCTTCGATTTCCTCGACCTCTTCGTCGACCGGCGCCGGCGCCGTTGCTTTCGGCGTGACCGGCGTAACGGGCGTAACGGGCGTAACCGGGGTGACCGGCGGAGGCGCCGGCGGTTTCGGCGGTTCTTGCTTCGCTCCGAGAAGGTTGGCGATCAGGCGTCGCAAGGGAGCGGGAGCGTTCTCGATCGAATCGGAGAACTGCATCGCCGAGATATAGCTGAGGCGTCCAGCGGCCGGGCGCATCTCGCTGCGCGTCAGCTTTCCCTTCAGCCGGATCTGCTCGCCGCTCCAGTCGAACTGCAGGGTCACGTTCGATCCCATCTGCACCTTGCCCGTGTGCTCGAGGCGGCAGCTGATGAGACTGATCTCCACGATGCGCGCGGCAACGTCGACCAGCGTCGCTGTGATCGGTTCGGAAAGTTCGATCCGTTCCCCGGATCGCCGGTCGTCGTCGGGCACAGCGCACATTCTAAGGGTGTTGCGATACCCTCTAGCTCATGCGTCGAATGATCGTTACCCTTGGCCTGATCTGTGTGGGAGCCGGCGTCCTCGCCGGCTCGGCGGCGGCCGAGACGCCCGCCGCTAAACCTGATGCCGACAATACGACCGCGGCCCGCGCCGTCTTCGAGGCGAACGTCAACGCCATCCGGCAACGGAATCTCGACGCCTATCTGTCGTGCTACCTGCACTCGCCTCTGCTGGTGAAAGGCGGCCCGACCGGATTCACCACCGGCTACGACGACTTTGCGAAGGCGCGCGGGCCGTGGCCCGACTCGATCGAGGCGAACGACATTCATCTGATCGAATTGCAGCCGGGCTACGTCTACGGCACGTATCGCTATCGCGTCCGCTACGGTGCCGACGAGCACGTCGGAATTTCCGAA
>JBGPFD010000264.1:0-3963 GCA_041483175.1 Thermoanaerobaculia bacterium
AGCACCTCGACCTTGACGCGGAGATGGTCTGGTGCCGGCCTGCGGAGCGGCGCGGCGGATTCGAAGTCGGACTGCGGATCGAAGGCGAAGAGCCGCTGCTGCGGCAGGTGATTGCGCACCTTTGCACGCACAATCAGGCGCGCATCGACCTCAATTCGCTGCGCCGGAAGTTCGACCCGATGCGCGGCGAGCAACCGTCGGGCCTGATGGCATTGGTGTAGCGGCGGGCGTCCCCGCCCGCCGGCGACAGGCGAGGACGCCTGTCGCTCCATGCATTTCCGCGGGTGATAGACTCGCCCCGCCATGCCGCATAACTCTTTCGGTACTCTCGACTCTTTCGATCTGGGGAATGGAAAGCGAGGCCAGTTCTACTCGCTCCCGAAACTCGAGGCGGCCGGCCTGGGCGCCATTTCGCGTCTGCCGGTCAGCATCCGCATCGTTTTGGAGTCCGTTCTTCGCAATGTCGACGGCAAAAAAATCGCCGAAAAGGATGTCCGCACGCTCGCGAAATGGCAGCCGAATGCGAAGCGCACGGAAGAGATCCCGTTCGTGGTCGCCCGCGTGCTGCTGCAGGATTTCACCGGCGTGCCGCTGCTGGTCGATCTGGCGGCGATGCGCTCTGCGGCCGCGCGATCGAAACACGATCCGAAGATCGTCAAGCCGCTCGTGCCGGTCGATCTGGTCATCGATCACTCCGTGCAGGTCGACTTTTCGAACCGCTCCGACGCGCTGCAGCTCAATATGGATATGGAGTTCAAGCGCAACCAGCAGCGCTATCAGTTCCTCAAGTGGGGAACGCAGGCGTTCAACGGCCTTCGCGTCGTGCCGCCGGGAATCGGAATCTGCCACCAGGTCAATCTCGAGTACCTGGCGCACGGCGTGCTGGAGAAGGATGGCGTCTGGTATCCCGACACGCTCGTCGGCACCGACTCGCACACCACGATGATCAACGGAATGGGAATCGTTGGATGGGGCGTCGGCGGAATCGAAGCGGAAGCGGGGATGCTCGGCCAGCCCGTTTATATCCTGACGCCGGACGTCGTCGGCGTGCATCTCACGGGATCGATCCGGGAAGGGGTCACGGCCACCGATCTGGTCCTCACGATCACCCAGATGCTGCGCAAGGCAAAGGTGGTCGGCAAATTCGTCGAGTACTTCGGCGAAGGAGCGGCGTCGCTGTCGCTGGCCGACCGCGCCACGATTAGCAACATGTCGCCGGAGTACGGCGCGACGATGGGCTACTTCCCGGTCGACGAGGAGACCATCCGCTACTTCGCCATGACCGGACGCAGCAAGGAGGGTGTCGACGCCTTCCGCAACTACTTCAAGGCGCAGGGGCTGTTCGGCATGCCCAAGAAGGGCTCGATCGATTACTCGCAGGCGCTGGAGCTCGACCTCGGAACGGTCCGGGCCAGCGTCGCCGGACCGAAGCGGCCGCAGGATCGCATCGAGCTCGATGCGCTGAAGGGCGCATTCGCCGAGATGCTCCGCACGCCGCCTCCGAACGGCTACGGGAAAAAGGAATCGGAGCACGTGCGCGTGCGCGGTTCGGCCGCTGAACATCGCGGCACGGTCGCCGGCGGCGGCTCGCAGGAGAACGTGGCGACGGGGGTCGCCGCGGCGAAGAACCGCACCAGCGCGCTTTCGGAAGAAGAGATGGTCAGCAACCGAGCGACGCCGGATCGCGTGTCGGTGAGTGCGTTGGACTTCCCGCGCGCCGTGGCCGAACTGCATGACGGCGACGTGCTCATCGCCGCGATCACCTCGTGCACGAACACCTCGAATCCCTCGGTCATGATCGCCGCGGGGTTACTGGCAAAGAAAGCGGTGGAGAAGGGGTTGAAGGTGCCGCGTGTAGTGAAGACCTCACTGGCGCCCGGATCGCGCGTGGTGAGCGACTACTACCAGCGCAGCGGCCTGCAGCAGTATCTCGATCAACTCGGCTTTTTCACAGTCGGTTATGGCTGCACGACGTGCATCGGGAACTCCGGACCATTGGATCCGCTCGTCGAAGAGGCAATCTCCAGGAACGACCTCGTCGGCGTGTCAGTCCTCAGCGGCAACCGCAACTTCGAAGCGCGCGTGCACCAGTCGATCCGCGCGAATTTTCTGATGTCGCCGCCGCTGGTGGTGGCCTTCGCCCTGGCGGGGCGGATCGACATCGACATGGTCGGCGAGCCGATCGGCCGCGGACTTGATGGCCGGGATGTTTTCCTTCGTGACCTCTGGCCGTCGATGGAGGAGATCCGCGAAGTCGTTCGGAAATCGGTCGATCCCCAGGCCTTCCGCCGGCTGTACTCCGATTTCGCGGAGCAGAATCCGCTGTGGAACGAGATCCCTTCGTCGAGCGGCCTGCTGTATGCGTGGGACGCGAACTCTACGTACATTCAGGAGCCGCCATTCTTCACCGATTCGGAATCGACGGGCGACATCCGCGGCGCGCGGCCGCTGGCGATCTTCGGCGACTCAGTGACCACCGATCACATCAGCCCCGCAGGTTCGATCAAGAAGGATTCGCCTGCCGGGAAGTACCTCATGGAGCACGGCGTGAAGCCGGAGGATTTCAACAGCTACGGATCGCGCCGCGGCAACGACCGGGTGATGACGCGCGGCACCTTCGCCAATGTGCGCATCAAGAATCTGATGGTCCCTGGAGTGGAGGGAGGCGTCACCGTGCATCAGCCCGATGGGCAACGGATGTCGATTTACGACGCCGCGATGCGGTACCAGCAGGAGAAGGTGCCGCTGGTGGTTCTCGCCGGACAGGAGTACGGCACCGGCAGCTCGCGCGACTGGGCCGCCAAAGGCACCCGACTCCTCGGCGTGCGCGCCGTCGTGGCACAGAGTTTCGAGCGCATCCACCGCTCGAATCTGATCGGCATGGGCGTGCTGCCGCTCCAGTTCGAGGAGGGAACGAGCCCGCAGACGCTACACCTCGATGGCAGTGAGACGTTCGACATGACCGGGCTCTCCTCCGTCCGTCCGTCGCAGAAATTGAAACTGATGATCCATCGCGCCGGCGGCAAGACGGATGAAGTGACGCTGACACTGCGCATCGACACGCCGATCGAGGTGGAGTACTACCAGCACGGCGGTATCCTCCCGTTCGTGCTGGAACAACTCGTCGCACAGGGGCAGACAGTCGGCGTGTGACGTGGAGCGGCGGGCTCTCAGCCCGCCGGCGCTGGAACGATATGGCCAGCGATGAACGGGGTTGACGGTTCATCATTCATCGTTCATCCTTCATGAAGTACTGGCTCATGAAATCCGAGCCGTCGGCTTATTCGATCGACGATCTGCAGCGCGACGGCACCACGAGCTGGGACGGCGTGCGCAATTATCAGGCGCGCAATTTCATGCGCGACATGCGCGTGGGGGACAAGGTTATCTTCTACGCCTCGAGCGCCGATCCGCCCGGCGTGGCCGGGCTCGCCGAAGTGTGCCACGAGGCGCGGCCGGAACCGAAGGATCCCACCTGGTCGATGGTCGGCATCCGCTTCGTAAAGAAGTTCTCGGCGACGATCGCGCTCGATACTCTGAAAGAAACGCGCGGGCTCGAATCGATGATGGTCATCAAGCGCGGCACGCGCCTCTCCGTGCAACCGGTTTCCAAATCGGAGTACGAGATCGTCGTGAAACTAGTGTGGTGAGTCAGAGATACGCAACCCTCTGGGCTGGTGCCGGTTACGGCCGATCTGCGGCGTCGCTCGTCGTCAACGATGTCACCACATCGCCTCCTCCTCGCTCCTTGCATCTCGGCCGCAAGCGGCACCAGCGAAATGCTGCGTATCTCTGACTCACCACACTACAGTAGGGCACGGCTGCGCCGTGCCGTATTCCGGGGTGCGGCACGGCGCAACCGTGCCCTACACTGAACGATGGTTGAAGTCTCAAAAATCGACATCACCAGGCTCGTCGTTGATGCGATTGTGAACGCGGCGAACACGTCCCTGTTGGGCGGCG
>JBGPFD010000265.1:0-3853 GCA_041483175.1 Thermoanaerobaculia bacterium
GAGTTTGACCGGAAGCGCGGCAGCATCGCCCGGCAGCAGCGTGTCGAGGCGCCAGTCGGCCGCCTCACCGTAGGAACGTCCCGCCGTCCGCTCGGAGGCCACAACCTCATGCAGCTTGAACCACGGGTGGTTCTCGAGGAGTTGCACGAGGCGCTGCCCCACCGAGCCGGTCGCGCCGAGCACGGCCACCGGGATGCGCTTCCCCGGCGGCTTCGTCTTGGAGGCGGTGTACGGGAGAGTCAGGGTGTCGCCCATCCGATGAGTTCTCTTGCAAAAGCGATTCTAACTTTAGAATCACCCTGTGCCATCCTCAGTCGAGTTTCGGAACGTCGCGGTCGGCCCCATCCTGCACGAGATCAACCTGCGCGTCGCCGCCGGCGAGGCGGTGGCGTTCGTCGGGCGCAGCGGTGCCGGAAAGACCACGACCCTGCGCCTGGTGAACGGGCTGGTGCGGCCGACGTCAGGGGAAGTGTTCGTCGATGACGTGCCGCTGGCGCAGACCGATCTGATCGCCCTGCGCCGGAAGACGGGCTACATCATCCAGGGCTCGGGGCTCTTTCCCCATCGCACGGTCTACGAAAACATCGCCACCGTCCCTCGCCTCCTCGGCTGGGACGACTCGCGGACGCGCGCGGCCGCCGAAGAGATCATGCGCAAGCTCGACTTGCCGATCGAGCGTTTCGGCGATCGACCTCCGCGATCGCTTTCGGGCGGCGAGCAGCAGCGGGTGGGCATTGCACGGGCGATGATCGCCGGGCCGTCGATCCTCTTGTGCGACGAGCCATTCGGCGCGCTCGATCCGATCGTCCGCCGCGATCTGCAGGACGCCTTTCGCGCGCTGCGAAGCGGCGTGACCATCATCTTCGTCACGCACGATCTCGCCGAGGCGTTGCGCGTCGCGGAGCGGATCGTTTTATTCGAGGGCGGACGCATCGTCACCGACTGTCCGGCCGCCGAATTTCCGGCGCAGCCGCTGCCGCTGGTGCAGCGCTTCGTCGCCGCAGCGAGTCTTTCCGCATGACGCAGGAAATCGTTCGCGCCACCGTCGAGCATATCGTGATCGTCGCGGTGTCCGTCGGCGTGGCCATTGCCGCCGGCATCCCGCTCGGCATCTGGTGCACGCGGCACACGGCGGCGGGACGCGTTGCACTGCGGATCGTCGACGCCATTCAGACCATCCCGTCGCTCGCGCTGTTCGGGTTTCTGATTCCTGTGCCGCTGATTGGCGGCATCGGCATGCGCACGGCGATCGTCGCTCTCATCCTCTATTCCTTGCTGCCGATCGTGCGGAACACGCTGACGGGGATTCGCGGCGTCGATCCGATCGTGCTCGACGCCGGCGTGGCCATGGGGCTGACGCCGCGCCAGCTCCTTCGCGAAGTCGAGCTGCCGCTGGCGATGCCCACCATCGTCGCCGGCATCCGCATCGCTACGGTAGTCGGCATCGGCGTGGCCACCATCGCCGCGGCCATCGGCGGCGGCGGGCTGGGGACGCTAATCTTCCGCGGCGTGGCCATGGTCGACACCCGCCTGATCCTCGCCGGCGCGCTTCCGGCTGCGGCGCTGGCATTGCTCGCGGACGTGGTGCTGTCAGCGGTAGAGAAGAAGCTGATCAAAGGATGAACGATGAACGATGAACACGGAACGATGAACACGCGAAGCGGGTTTGGCAGGTTCATCGTTCATCGCTCATTGTTCATCGTTCTCGTCGCGCTGATCGCCTTTCCTACATGCCGCTCACAGAATCGTGTCGTCGTCGGCTCCAAGAACTTCACCGAGTCGGTCATCCTCGGCGAATTGCTGGCGCAGAAGCTGGAGAGTGCCGGCTGCACGGTCGATCGGCGCTTCAACCTCAGCGGCACGCTGGTCTGCGACTCCGCCATTCGCTCGGGCGGCATCGACGCGTACGTCGAATATTCGGGAACAGCACTGACGGCGATTCTTCACCAGCCGCTTCTGCAATCGCGCGATGCGGTCACGGAAACCGTCGCGCACGCGTACGCAAAGCGCGGTCTTCGCTGGGGTCCGAATCTTGGCTTCAACGACACCTTCGCCATGATCGTCCGCCGCAACTCCGGATTGCGAACCATCTCCGACCTCCATCGCGCGGAGCAGACGTTTCAGCCCGGCTTCGGCTACGAATTCGTCGAGCGCCCCGACGGCTGGCCCGGCCTGCTGCGCCGATACGACCTGCGCTTTGCGAAACCGCCGAAAACGATGGACCTCGGATTGACGTACAAGGCGCTCGCCGCGGGAGAGATCGATCTGATCGCCGGCAACTCGACCGACGGCCTCATCCAGTCGCTCGGCCTGCAGGTGCTCGACGACGATCGCCACTACTTCCCGCCGTACGACGCGGCGGTCGTCTACCGCAACGCTCTCGATCCGAAGTGCCGCGCCGCGCTCGACTCGCTCGGCGGCATCCTCGACGACGCCACGATGCGGCGGCTCAACTACGAGGTGGACGGGCTAAAACGGGACGCGCGGGAGGTCGTGCGGGAGTTCCTGAAATCGCGGAAGAGTGCGCGTTAGCGCGACTGTTGCTACATTGTCAGGTATGGGCATCCGCGAACGCGTCGACGCGCTGATCGAACGGCTCGCTTCCGGGCCGCAGTTCCCCACCCAGGGGCAGACGATTTTCGTCGATCTCGCGCGACACGAGGACCGCCGCGCTTATATCCCCCGCCATATCGTGGAGACCTTCCTCGGCGGGCGCGGCGTGAACATGTTCCTGCTGCACAACCTGCTCGATCCGCGGCTCGAACCGCTCCACCCCGACGTGCCAATGATCTTCGGCACCGGGATTCTGACCTCGCTGGTCCCGTCGGCGGCGCGCGGGAACGTCACCTCCTGGTCGCCGGAAACGAACGTGATTCTCGATTCGAATGCGGGCGACTACTTCCCGTCGTTCATGAAGCTGAACGGCATCGATCACCTCGTGCTCTACGGCAAATCGCCGCTGTGGACCTTGCTGCACTGCGAAGACGGCGACGTGAACTTCGTCGACGCCTCGCCGTGGATGGGGATGGACAACCTCGAGCTGCGCGCGGCGATCGAGCGCGATTTCCGCGGCCAGGAAGGGCGCGACTTCGGTCTGGCCGCGATCGCCACTTCCGGCGAGAACCTCGTCCTCTGCTCCGGCATCATGGCCGGCCCGAAGGCGATTTACGCGCGCGGCGGACCGGGCGCGAAGATGGGATCGCTCCACCTCAAAGCGGTTCTGATCCAGGGCCGCAGCGCCGATCTCACCCCCGCCAGGCCACACAAGCAGCGCAATCGCGACGTCGCGGAAAAGCTGCTGAACACCTCCGTGGTCAAAAACGCGCTGAAGATCCGCGGCACGCCGTTTCTGTACAAGCCGTCGCGCATGCTCGGCGCGATGGGAACGAAGAACAATCAGGAAACGACGTGGACGGACAAGCTCGACGCGGAGAACATCGATCCGTTCCGTCCGGGCATGGAAGGGTGCTTCGCCTGCCCGGTGAATTGCCGGCCGCTGAACGACATGACCGGCTGCGAGCACGTGCCGCAGGATCAGTACGTCAAAGGCGACGGCCCCGAGTACGTCACCCTCGGCAAATTCGGACCGAACGTCGGCATCAGCGAAGTGACACAGGTGCTCCGGCTGAACAACATCTGCAACGACCTCGGGCTCGATACTGCCTCGGCCGGAAGCGCGATCGCCTGGGCCATGGAGCTTTACCAGCGCGGCATGATCTCCTGCGATCTCGACCTGACCTGGGGAAACTACGATGTCCTGGAGCGGTTGCTGTTCATGACCGCGAAGCGCCAAGGATTCGGAAACGTGATCGCCGATTCGTCGCGCGCGGTCGAGAAGGGTCACTATCCGCCC
>JBGPFD010000266.1:0-3839 GCA_041483175.1 Thermoanaerobaculia bacterium
AACAATCCGAACGGGTGCGACTGAGGTGACTCGATGAAACGAATCAAACGCTCTCACAAAATGCGGCGCGACAGCCGCGGGTCGGCCCTGCTGGTCAGCCTCATGGTCATCGTCGGCCTGTCGCTGCTCGGCCTCGGATTCGTGGCCATCTCGGAAACCGAGAGCGCCATTGCCAAGAACCAGCAGAACGCGCTGCAGACCCAGGCCATCGCCGAGGCCGGTGCAAAGCTGGCGGTCGAATGGTTTCAGGACCCCACCTGGGGTGAGAACACCGGCGGCATGCCGACCAACACCGGCACGGTGGTGGCGACAGCGATTCCAGCGGCGGGAGCCATCAAGACGACGCGGGTGATCACCGGCTACACCGGGCTCTACAAACCAAGAACCTCGGCCAAGCTGCTCGACAAACCGTATCGGCCGGGCAACGACGATCGCCTTTTCGGCGACGAGCAGCATGCAGACATCATCATCAACGCGAACACCGGCGGGCAGGCGATGCTCGACACGTTCAACAGCAAGCTGCTCGCCAGCGACGGAATCAGCGCGACCGCGGCGGATAAACTGGCGGGAGAAGTCACCGAGATCCGGATCTACGCGCCGCCGATCGTCGGCGGAACGTTGATCCCGGCCACCGGCGGCTTCTGGAGCGGCGGCCAGCGCTACGGCGTGGCGACCATCGAAGTCACGGCTCAGCAATTCCAGCGACCCGCCACGCATACCGGCGTTCTCGCATCGCACGCGGTGCGGCTCGTCGTCGGCGAGCTGCCCCTGCCGATTCCCGCAGGTCCGATTCAGGGTAATGCGAACGTCGCCTTCGGCGGCAACTTCCGCGTCCACTGGGGAATGGAAACAGCGACCGGAAGTCTGAGCCCTTCGCTGAACCTCTCTTCGCTCCCGTGGGCCAATGCGTTTGAGCGTCCACACTTCGAGCATGGATACGAGCCTGGGACCACTGTCGCGCTGGTCATCATGACCAATGGCGGTACGGGATATACATCGGCCCCGGCAGTTTCATTCGCTGGGGGCGGTGGAGCCGGAGCTGCAGGTACGGCAGTCATCACCAGCGGCGCCGTGACTTCGGTGACCATCACTAACCGCGGCACAGGATACAACCCGCAAAATCCGCCCACGGTCTCCTTCGCCGGCGGCGGCGGCAGCGGCGCGACAGGAAGAGTAAGCGTCGGGGCGGAAGTCTGGCCCATCACCGGCGCGACCTACGAAGATCAGGATTACTTCCACGAAGTTCTGGCCAAGGACTTTCAGGATCCCTTCTACGGCTGCCGCGCCGTCGGCGACAACACGCTCGATGGCGTCGGTCCGGCATACCCCAACGCTGCCCAGCTTTATCCGTACGTGTACACTGCCCAGGAGCGATCGGTTTCGAACCCCTCCTACGCGTTCCAGTGGCAGGACCAGAATATCTATCCGCTGCGCAAGAAGGTCGTCTTCCCGACGATCGTCTACGACTACTGGAAGCGGATCACGCAGCAGGGCCGCGGGTATCGCGGCATCTACTACTTCACGTACGACGCCGGCACCTCGAACTTCAAGAAGTTCAATCAAGGCGCCGCCCTGTCGGTCGCCACGTGGGTTAACACGAAGAACTCGCTCGGCCTCGGCGCGGGCGTGTACTTCTTCGATACCACGACGGGCGTAAATCCGCAGACGTATCCGATCGGAAGCGCGCAGCGGAACGCGCTGCTCACGCCGGCGTTGTCGTGGAATTCCGCCGACTTCGGCGCTCTCGGTGCGCCCACCTTCCTGATGCAGGGATTCGTCTATCTGAATACCGCCTCGTTCGGTACTACTGGACAGGGCAACAACGGCACAACCGTGCAGGCCAACTTCCCCGGCGAGCCCTTCCGCGACGTCGGATATCCGTACTGGTGCACCTCAGTCTCCTCGCCTCCAGCGATGAACTGCCCGGCAGCAAACGCCTGGAGCGATTGCAGCGGCATCCCCTGCCGATCCGGCGCAGGCGACGGCGTGTTCAGTTGTCAGGATCTGAACGGCAACGGCCGCTGCGACGTCGTAGTCATGCAGGCCCCAACCTGGACCTCGAACGACCCCGGCGCGGTGACGCACACTTCGCCCTACACCATGCCGAACTGCGGCTCAGGCTGCAGCGGCAGCCACACCACGTACATCGTGAAACCCTGGAAATCGGTCGCGCAGGCCACCACCGATTACCCTGCCGGTCCGTGCACCATTCCCGCAGCGACGTATGACGGAACGAACGCATTGTCGACGGACTGCTCCGAGCCGCACGAGCCGTACCTGAACATCGTCTATCCCGATCTGCCGGCCAACAACAACGGCGATCCGTACAACGTGGTCATCGGCTGGGAAGATCCGGCCAATCAGACCTACCGTCCGAAGCGCATCGACAACGCCGGCAACGTCATTCCCTGCCCCTCTCCGGCCAACCAGGACGATTGCGTCTCGAACGCCTACGACGTCGATGGCGCCGTTGTCCCGCTTCCGGTCATCCTTCAGGGCATTCTGTATGACGAAGGACAGTGGGGATCGGAAGGTAACGCCTGGTTCTATGGCTCGGTGCTGGTAAACGACACGATTAACCTCTCGAGTGGTACCGCCGACGTCTGGTTCGATGAGAAGCTGCTCAAAGGAACGTGGGCGCCTCCGGGCATGCCTCGCGTGATCGTCTTCTCCGAATCGACCGACGAGTCGACACGGTAAGTCAGGCCTCAGGCGTCAGGCGTCGGGTGATCGCACTCCGGCGCCTGACCGCCTGCGCCGGGAACATTCAGCAAATCGAAACGTTTACGTCTCGTCGCCCGTCTGAAAAAGGCGAGAGCGGATGAGCATGCCCGAATTTATTCTTAAGGTCGGAACCCCCGACGGCCAGATCGTCGACCGCCACGTGCAGGCGCAGAGCGTCCACGCAGCCGAGGACGAGCTGCGCCGGCAGGGAATGCACGTCTTTGCCGCCAAGCGCGGGACCATCAACCTGCGCGATTTGCTTCCGAGGTCGAAGAAGATCGTCTCCACGGAGCGCTTCCTGCTGTTCAACCAGGAGCTGCTCGCGCTGGTGCGCGCGGGACTGCCGATCCTGCAGTCGTTCGACATCATGCTCGAGCGGCAGAAGGATTCGCGCTTCCGCGCGGTGCTGACCGAGATCCGCGACAACCTCAAATCGGGCGTGTCCCTCTCGGACGCCTTCGCCCTGTATGGCGCCGCGTTCCCGCCGATTTATTCGACTTCGCTCCGCGCCGGCGAGCGGTCGGGCGACCTCGAAGGGGTCCTGCGCCGCTTCCTGCGGTATCAGAAGATGATCGTGGCGCTGCGCAAGAAGGTCGTGACCGCGCTGATTTACCCGACTGTGCTGGTGACGCTGTCCGTGGCCATGGTCTTCATCATGCTGACCAAGGTCATCCCGCGCTTCGCCGAGTTCTACAAAGGGTTTGATGCGCAGTTGCCGGCGTTCACCAGGCTGCTGATCACCTTCGCCACCCTGCTCAACGATCACCTCTCGATAATGGCCATCGCCGCGGCGCTGGCCCTGATTCTTCTCCGGCAGTGGATCACAACCCGCGGGCGCGTGGCCTGGGACCACCTCAAGTTGCGCCTGCCGTTCGTGGGAGGGATCCTGCACCGCTTCGCCATCATGCAGTTCACGCAGTCGCTCGGCACGCTCCTCGGCGGCGGAACGCCGATGGTTCCGGCAATCGAGATCGCCTCGCAATCGGTCACCAACCAGATGATGGCGGTCAAGGTCTCCGGCATCGTGCAGAACGTCCGCGAGGGCGAGCCGCTATGGCGCTCGCTGGAGGCCACCGGCGTGATCAGCGACCTGGCCGTGGAGATGATCAAGGTGG
>JBGPFD010000267.1:0-3834 GCA_041483175.1 Thermoanaerobaculia bacterium
ATCAACACCTGGCGTTTCACCGATCTGCGCCGTCCCGGTCCCGATCTGAACGGCATCGCCGAGAAGACCACGCCGGAGTGGGTCTTCCGCTGGATCTCCGATCCGCACAACTTCCGCTCCACGACGCGCATGCCGTCGTTCTTCTACCAGCGGAACATGGTCGATCCGAAAGTCGTCCCGGCCGCGGAGATTGCCCAGAACATCAAGTATCAGGACGTGGAGATCCACTCCATCGTCACCTATCTCTTCAGCAAGTCGACGCATCGTGTCTGGGCTCCGCCATCGCTGCCGGGCGAGGCCGCGCGCGGCAAGCAGCTCGTGGAGAGCGTCGGCTGCATGGCCTGCCACGTCGAGAGCGAATGGATCAAGGATCCACAGAGCGAAGGGTTGCGCCTGGCGCGGCGTGACGATTACCCGCTCGAGCGCAACTACGGCTTCAACTTCACCGGGGTCGGTACGAAGACGAACGCCGGGTGGATCTACAACTGGATCCGCAATCCGAAGAACTACTACCCGGACGCGCCGATGCCGTCGCTGCGGCTGAGCGATCAGGAAGCGGCCGACGTTACCGCGTATCTCCTCACCCTGAAGAAGCCGCAGTTCATGACCACCGCCATCCGCCCGCCCGATCCCGCCGCGGTGCACGATCTGGCGATGGGCTACCTGGTCAATACGCTGAGCGTCCGCGAAGCGGAGGCGAAACTGCGCTCGATGCCGCTTCAGGAAAAGCTCGAATTCCTCGGCCAGCGCTCGATCGAGAAGTACGGCTGCTACTCCTGCCACAACATCAAGGGATTCGAGAATCTGAAGCCGATCGGCACCGAACTGACCACCGAGGGATCGAAGGCGCTACATCTGTTCGATTTCGGATTCCCGCACAGCTACACGGCCGAGGATGGGAAAGTCGAACACATCCAGCACAACGTGCCGTCGTGGATCTACAACAAGGTGCGCAACCCGCGCGTGTACGACGACACGCGGACCAAGAACTACAACGACAAGCTGAAGATGCCGAACTTCCATCTCACGCAGGACGAGGCGCGCCGCGTGACGATGGTGGTGGTCGGGCTGACCAAGGATCTCATCGCGCCGGCGAAGCTGGCGGCGCAGAATCCGCGCGACCGCCTCATCGAGGAAGGGCGCAAGCGCGTTTCGCAGCACAACTGCCGCGGATGTCACGTGGTCGACGGCCGCGGGCGCGCCATCGCCGATACGATTCCCGACACGAACTTCCTTCCGCCCGATCTCACGCCGGAAGGAGGGCGCGCGCAGTCGCCGTTCCTCTTCAACTTCCTGAAAGATCCGACGGTGATGAAGATCCGTCCGTGGCTGAGCGTGCGCATGCCGACCTTCCACTTCACCGACGAGGAAGCGAACACGCTGGTCACTTTCTTCGCCGGAGAAGGAAAGGCCTCGCAGTTCGACGCCACGCGGGAGATGCGTCCGAATCCGGCGAACGTGGCCATCGGGAAGGCCGTATTCGCGATGATGCGCTGTTCGCAGTGCCACGTGACCACGCCGGTGAATCCGGAAAATCCGCCGAAGCCGAACGTCGCCGACACTGCGTCGCTGGCGCCGAACCTGACGCTGGCGCGGCTGCGGCTGCGCCACGACTGGATCCCCGACTGGATCCGCCGGCCGAACGAGATGATCGCCGGCACGCGCATGCCGGCGAACTTCCCGCGCGATCCGGCCACCGGCGGATTCCATTCGCCCCTGGGCATGGCCATCGACTCGCCGCAGTTCGCCCAGGTCAGGGCGTCGCTCCTGCCGTACTTCCACGGCGACCAAAAAGAGTTGCGGCGCACCATGAACGATGCCGTGGCGCTGACCGAATACCTGCGCGATTACATCTGGAGCATCGGCATCACGCAGATGCGCAGCGCCGCGCCGGGAGGCGAAGCACCACCCGCGCCGTCCATGCCATCGCTGCCCGCGGGAGTACCGGCGGCGAAAACCGGAAGCTTGGAACGCGTTCAGGCTGGGGGTGGGAGCAGGTGATAAGTTGAGTTAGCAGTTAACAGTTAACAGTTAACAGTGATGGGCGGGCCTGTTAACTGTTAACCGTTAATTATTAACTCGTGAATTAGAAGGGATGCAAATGAAAAATTTTCTAATCGTGTTACTCGTAAGCTCGCTCGCGCTCGCCTGCGGCAAGGGCAAAGAGGCCAAAGAGGAAGAGCAGGGTCAGGACGATCAGGCGGTGCAGACGGCCGCCACGTCGGCCACTGCAGCCTCGGCTCCGGCTGCAGCCGCTCCCGCCGCGGCGGTATCGGCCGATGCCGCGACGATCACCGGCGTCGTCAAACTCGCTGGAGCGCCGCCCGCGATGCCGACCATTCAGATGGCCGGCGATTCGTACTGCGCCTCGCAGCACGCGAGCGCGCCGGTCAAGGATGAACAAGTGGTTGCCGGACCGGGGGGAGAGCTGGCCGACGTCTTCGTCTACATCAAGAGCATCAACGGCAACTTTCCCGCGCCGTCGACGCCGGTGCTGCTCGACCAGCGCGGCTGCCAGTACCACCCGCACATCATCGCCATGCAGGTTGGCCAGTCGCTGGAGATCAAGAACAGCGATGCAACGCTGCACAACATTCACGCGCTGCCGAACGTCAATGCGCAGTTCAACGAAGGGCAGCCGGTGCAGGGGATGGTCTCCACGAAGAAATTCGACAAGGTGGAGATCACGCCGTTCAAGGTGAAGTGCGACGTCCATGGCTGGATGAAGGCGTGGATGGCGGTGATGCCGCATCCGTTTTTCTCGGTCTCGCAGGGCAACGGCTCGTTCACCATCGTCAACCTTCCGCCTGGGCAGTACACGCTGGTGGCGTGGCACGAGAAGTACGGATCGCAGGAGCAGCAGATCACGGTGAGTCCGAAAGAATCGAAGACGGTGAATTTCACATTCAAAGGCTGACGTAGCGCGAACCGGCTAAGAGCCGGTTCTACGTGGAGAAGTAGAGTTGAAGAGGGACGTAGCGCCGGCTCTCCAGCCGGCGCGAACCGGCTAAGAGCCGGTTCTACGTTGGAGGACGCGTGGCACAACGGAAACAGCTCAGAGTCGGAAACCAGTGGATGTACGCGGGGGACGCGGAGAGGGTTCTCCGCGACGCCATCCGCATCCGCGAAGAGGAGGAGCAGCGCTTCCGGATCGAAGGGCACGTGCTGCCGTGGTACCGGCGCTGGCTTTTCTCCACCGATCACAAAGTCATCGGCCTGCAGTACGGCCTGACAGCGCTCTGCTTCCTGCTGTTCGGCTTCTGCCTGATGCTGCTGATGCGCCTGCAGCTCGGCTGGCCGGGTCACGCCTTCGGGGTGATGAAAGTTCTCGGCGAAGGACGCGCGCCCGGCGGCGTCCTGCTTCCCGAGGCGTACAACCAGCTCGGCGCGATGCACGGCACGATCATGGTGTTTCTGGCCATCGTGCCGCTGGCGGTCGGCGCGTTCGGAAACTACGTCGTGCCGCTGCAGATCGGCGCGCCCGACATGGCCTTCCCGAAACTGAACATGGCCAGCTACTGGTGCTACGTGCCGGGCGGACTGATCATGCTCTCCAGCTTCGCGCTGAAGGATGGCACGGCGAACTCGGGCTGGACCTCCTATCCGCCGTTGTCAGTCATCGCCACGAACGGGCAGACCTTCTGGCTGATCGGCATGATCTTCCTGATCACCTCCTCGCTGCTGGGGTCGGTGAATTTCATCGTGACCATCGTGCAGCTTCGGGCCAAGGGGATGACCTTCATGCGCCTGCCGTTCTTCGTCTGGGCGCAGTTCGTGACCTCGTTCCTCCTGCTGCTCGCTTTTCCGCCGCTGGAAGCGGCCGGCGTCCTGCAG
>JBGPFD010000268.1:0-3726 GCA_041483175.1 Thermoanaerobaculia bacterium
CGCTTTCTCTCCCATGGTCGTCGTGCCGATCACCACTTTCTCGTTCTGCCTGACGCTGTCACCCCGAGCGCAGCGAGGTGCCTGGTCGGGCGGCGCGCCACCCCTGCCTACAGGCCCCTCGCTGACGCTCGGGGTGACATCTCACTTCGAGTCGGCGCTCGCGGTGACCACCACGATCAGCGCTTTCTCTCCCATGGTCGTCGTGCCAATCACCACTTTCTCGTTCTGCCTGATGCTGACCGGCGTCTCGAATCCGACCGACTGATACTGCGTGCCACCGCTGACGTTGATCGGAATGCGCATGGAAAAGCCGAAATTCTCCACGCCGACTGAAGGGTGATCGGATGGCCCGCCGAGAGTGATGGCCCGCAAGCGGTAGGAATAGAAGATCGGCTTTCCTTCCTGCGCCGTCATGCCGAGGAGCGTCGGCTCCGCAACGCCCGAGCCCTCGATCCCGTTCCCAGGTTTGGTGCGATGGACGTTGGCGGCCATCAGGCCGTAATGCGCGTAGCGCAGCGTCGCCTCCAGCTGCTTGACGACGGGCGCGAGATCGTCCGGCACGCTGGCGCCCGGCAGCGGCGACTTCGATCCGATCAGAATGGAGATTTTGATGGCCACCTCCGGCGCATCGGCGATCGGGCGATCGAGGCGCTTGATCGCTTCGTCGATCGCTGCGATGTTCTCCGGGAAATCGCGCACGGTGATCGTGTGCAACTCTTCATTGAACTCGTACGCGGTCCCGTTGAATCCGCTGCCGAGGGTCCGGATGGCGGAGTAGACGGCGCGCGGATCGCGATTGTGCACTTCGAAAATCTTGTTTCGAAATTCGCGGACGCTGTTGTACTCCTCCGGCTTCTTCTCCTGGGCCGGCAGTGCGGTCGTGGAGAGCAGAAGGGCGGCGAGCAGGATGGTGAATCGTTTCATGGTTCCTCCTATCGGCTGGCGATCCAAATGATGCGGACATCCGGATCGCCGGTCTGAATCTCGATGCGCATGTCGGGCGGCGGCGCCCCGATTGCTGCCACCGTCTGCGGTCTCGGTGTTTTCGGCGACGGAAGCAGCTTCGCGGGGCGCGGTTGCGGGACGATCGCCGGAACGGCGCGCGGCGCCGCGCTGGCGACCACCGACGGCCTTCGAGCTTCGGCCACCGGCGTTTTTTTCGGTGCCGTGGAACGTGGGATCAGCAGGAATGCTACGACGGCGATCGCCGCCGCGGCGAAAGCAAAGCGGAACGCGAGCGCGACGGGGCGTGGCTCGCGTCGAGCGAGCTTCGCCATGACGCGCGCGTGGACCTCGGCGAAATCGTCATCGCCCAGCGGAAGCGGGCCGCGAAAGTCGTCCTGCCGCGTCATCGCCGCGTCTCCATCCAGGTCCGGATCTTTGCGCGCGCCTTGCTGATCTGCACGCGTACCGTGGCCGGACTGCTTCCGAGGATCGTGGCCACCTCTTCGGTCGGCAGTTCCTCGATGTCGCGCAGGATGATGGCGAAACGCTCCTTCCGCGGGAGAGCGTCGATGGCGCGCATCAAGAGCGCGACGTCGTCGCGGCGAAGGAGATCATCATCCGAGCGCGCCTCGCTGGCGACCGCGGATGCGCGCTCGATCGGGCTGAAGAGGCGCCAGCGCCTCCGGTGGGCTTCCAGATCGCGGCAGACATTGACGGTGATGCGGTACAGCCAGCCGAAGAAATCGCGCCGTTCGTCATAGCGGCCGAGATGACGGAACACGCGCAGGAACGTCTCCTGAAGCGCCTCCTTGACCTCCTCGGCATCACCGAGAATGTGCCAGGCGAGCGATGCGACGCGACGTTCCGTGGCCAGCATGATCTCCTCGAAGGCACGGCTGTCACCCTCCCGCGCTGCACGGATGTTGGCGAGAAGCGTCTCCGGTTCATCCATCAGCGCGGGATCGGCGGTCATCGCATCGTGCCGTCTCATCCAGTCTCTACTGGAGTGAGACGGCTAGCGTTTATTCGCCGTTTTGGAAGGGATTACTGCAGGCCGTTCCGCAAGTCGTTGATGTGCGCCGCGCGAATGGGCGTGGAGCCCGCCGTGACGGTGGAATCGGTGTACGAGACACCGCTCAGACCGACTCCCGCGCGTACGCCGTCGACGGCGTTTCGCAACTCGATCAGATGCGTGCGTTTCACCATTACTCCGGTCAGCGATGTGTCGGCGAACGTGAGGGCGGACCAGCCGAGGGCCGCGCGCGCCGCGTTGACGGCGGTGCGCAGTTCGGTGAAATGTACGGCCTTGATGATCGTGCTCCCGACACTCAGCGACGGATCGGTGTAGGCGAACGGAACCGCGAGATCGACGTTACTGTCCGGTCCCGTATTCGCGTGGATCTTGTAGAGGTAACCGGTCCCGTTCGACACTGTGCTGTCGACGAATGCGAACGAGCTCGTGGTCATGATGGTGCCAAACGCGCCGCCGCCGTTGCTGCGCTGGACCTGATAGGACGTCGCTCCGCCGACGGAGACCCATGAGATCGAGACACTGCCGCTGGACGCGATCGCGGTCATGACGAAGGAACCCGCGCCGAAGGCGCTCTGCGAAACGTTGAAGGTCAGCCCGGCGATGGTCAGGTTGGTCGATCGGCCCGATCCCGTACCGTTGGTTGTCACTGAATATTGAACCGTTCCGTTGCCGCTGCCGGGCGACCCCGAGGTGACCGACACGAAACTTCCACCCGGCGCGGTTGCGGTCCACGCACAGCCGGTGTTCACCGTGACCGTGACGGAGCCGGTTGCCGCGGCGGACGAGTACCCTGCCGAGGTTGGGGAGATCGAGAACGAGCAGAGAACGAATGTGTAACCGTTTGTCCTGATGGCTGCCTGTCCGTCGGGGTTGATGACGGCGACGTCGACGGAACCGACGGCATGCGCCGGCGTGGTCACGGTGATCGATGTCGAGGTCGATGCGCCGAGGTCGACGACGCCGTCGACTCCACCGAAGAGCACGCGAAGGCCCGACGCGGCATTGAACCCCGTGCCGCTGACGGTCACCACGTCACCGCCGGCCGATGAACCCGTGGAGGGACTGGCATTGGCGCTGATCGTCGGCGCCGGATCGAGCGGCAGCATGATGATGGTGGCCCCGGAGGTGGCGATCAGCCGGCGACTGGTCGTCTGCACCAGCGCGTTGATTCCGAACGAGCCGGCGCCGGACGCGCCGGAGGCCCAGTTCGTTCCTCCGTCGGTCGTCACGTAATAGCCGGAGTTCGTCCCGGCGTGGACATGGTTCGCGTTGGCCGGGTCGACCAGCAACGCCTGGATATCGGGTGTTGTGGACGGCCAGCCGTTCGCCGGTGACCAGCTTGTCCCGCTGTTGGTGGACTTGTAGACACCGAGCACAGTGGTGTTGTTCACATCGCGCATGCCTTCGTACAGCGTGGCACTCGAGCTCGGGGCGAGTGCGAGCGCGCTCGGATAGCCCGCATGCGGCGAGACGCTGGTCCATGTACTTCCGTTGTTGGTGCTCTTGGCGACGTTGGGCGTGCCGCTGCCGGCGACATAGAGCGTTCCGGAGACCGAGGGGTCGATCTGCAGGTAGTACGCGCGAAGAGCAGCGCTGGTCACATCGGTCAGGTTGTTAAAGCTCGCGCCGCTAGTGGTCGATTTGGCGATGAGATAGGTCGAGGTGGTCCCGAAATCGATGTGGAAATCGCCCGCGTAAACGTTGCTGGTGGCCAGGGGATCGATGGCCAGCGAGTTGACGTAGTCCTC
>JBGPFD010000269.1:0-3692 GCA_041483175.1 Thermoanaerobaculia bacterium
CCCCGAGTCGAACCCACTCAACGCCGGTTACGAGAAGATGGAGGAAATTTCGCTCGAACAACTCCTCGAAGGACGCGAGCGCCCGGCTACGATGTCGGGGAACGTTCCCATTCCCGTGCCAGTAGAGGATGTCGAGGTCCTCGGTGCCGAAGAGATGATGCCGATGGAAGAATCGCCGCTCGCCGTTGCCGTGATGGAGGAGCCCGCGCGGGCCGCAGCGCCGGCCGGCCCGGTTTCATCAAACGCGCGAGTGGCCGACCTCGAGGCCAAAATCCGTGAACTGGAACAGCAGATCACGTCGGACCGCGCCAAGCAAAAGAGTGCGCTCGACGAAATCGCGCGCGCGCTTTCCGATCTCACGGCGCGCGTGCGCAGCAAACTGCAATGACGTCATCCCATCGGCGCGCTTGCGCGCCGCTGCCACGCACCATACAATCGCCGGTCAATTCTTATTTGGAGGAATAACCATGCGTCGGATAGTCCCGGTCGTTTTCGCGATCTCTGTCATTTTCTGCGGATGCAAGGCGAAGGAACTCGTGGAGAAAGCCAACATCGCCAAAGATCTGGAGAAGCGCGGCACCGTCGACCTGATGAAGGAAGTGTCCAAAGACAAATACGATCCACCGAAGGACGGAAAACTGACGGACGCCCAGGTGCAGATGTGCCTGAAAGTGCGCGAGCATGAGAAGGACATCGCCAAGGTCGCCAAGCAGCAGCTCGAGCAGCACGCCGATGCGGCGAAGAAGTCCGGCGACAAGTCGCTCTCCGGGCTGATGGAAGGCTTCAAGGGCCTCAGCTCCGCAGCGGAATTCATCACCGCCGACATCCGCGCGGCGAAAGACCTCGGATTCAACTCGCAGGAATACCTCTGGGTCAAGGGAAAGATCCTCGAGGCCAGCACCGCGGCCATGGCCCAGAAGATGGGCGATGCCATGTCAGCGCAGATGGACGCGACCTATCAGCAGATGAAGAAGGCCTACGACGAGGCCAAAGACGAGCAGACCAAGGCCATGTACAAGCAAACGCTCGACAGCTTCGAACAGCAGAAGAAGGAAGCGGCCGCGCAGAAGAAGGACGCTGATCCGGCGCTCGCCTACAACCAGCAACTCCTGTCGAAGTATGAGAACGCGTTGAACGCCTTCACCAACGAGATGTCGAAGTTCGAGAACAAGGAAGGCGAAACGCAGAAATCGATGGAGCAGTGGCAGAAAGACATGGAAAAAGCCACTACCGACGCCAAGAAAAAGTCGCAGTAAGCAATGTGGGGACCGGCTCTTAGCCAATCCGGGCCGGCTGGAGAGCCGGCCCCATACTGTTCCATGCGCCGCTTTTCGTTCCAGCTCCATTGTTCGGCGTGTGCCACCGGCTACGACCCGAACCAGCTGATCAATCTCTGCCGCAAGTGCGGCGCGCCGCTGCTCGTGGAGTACGACTTCTCCCCTGCTCCCGAACTGCGGGAGGCGATCCGCTCGCGCGCGCCGAACATGTGGCGCTATGCCGAAGTGCTTCCGGCGGATGCGGACTTCGTCACGCTCGGCGAAGGGATCACCCCGCTGCTGCAATCGAAGCGTTCCGCGCACGTTTTCTTCAAGGACGAATCCAGGAATCCGACGCGCTCGTTCAAATCGCGCGGCATGGCGGTCGCGGTGACCATGGCGGCGCACAACGGCGCGCGCAGCCTCGGCGCGCCGACTGCCGGCAACGCCGGCGCGGCGCTTTCGGCGTACGCTGCGCGTGCCGGGCTCCCCGCCTTCGTGGCCATGCCGCGTGACACACCGCGGTCGATCGTCGATGAGTGCCGCAGCTACGGCGCAGAAGTCGAACTGGTCGCCGGACTGATCACTGACGCCGCGAAACGCGTCCAGCAATACCTCGCCGCAAACGGCGGCTTCGATCTCTCGACTCTGAAGGAGCCGTACCGGGTCGAGGGAAAAAAGATCATGGGCTACGAGCTTCTCGAGGACCTCGGCCGGCTGCCGGACGCCATCCTCTACCCGACCGGCGGCGGCACGGGATTGATCGGCATGTGGAAGGCTTTCGACGAGATGCAGCGGCTCGGCTGGATCGGAAACGAGCGTCCGCGGATGTACAGCGTGCAATCGAACGGTTGTGCGCCGATCGTGCGCGCGTTCGATCAGGGCCTCGAAAACGCGCCGGAGTGGGAGTCGGCGCGGACCGAAGCGTGGGGACTTCGTGTTCCGAAGGCCATCGGCGACCGGCTGATGCTGCGCGCGTTGCGCGAGTCGCACGGCGGCGCGGTCGCCGTCGAGGAATCGCAGATCGAATCCGCAGCCGAGGAGTTGCGCACCTCGGAGGGAATCGACGCCGGTCCCGAAGGAGGCGCAGCGCTCTTGGCCCTGCGGCGTCTAATGGCCACAGGAGCAATCCGCGACAACGAGACGGTGGTCGTGTTCAATACCGGTGGAAACAAGTACCACTCGTGACTGGAATCACGTCGTAGATGGCAACGATCCCATATATTGGAACCTCGAGAGAGTGATGAAGCTTCGCCTCGCGCTCCTGATTGCCGCGACCGGTTGGACCTTGTCTGCGATCGCGCAGCCCGCAGCGACCTGTCCCACGCAGCCGCCCATCCTGTCAGCGCCCGCCAACGGAGCGCTCAGTGTCGCTTCGCCGGTGAACTTCGACTGGAATGATGTCACCGGTGCAACGTCCTACCGCGTGTGGGCGTCGTTCAGCGGCGGCACACCGAATGTGATCGCCCTGACGCGCGACAGCCAGTACAGCGTGAATCTGCCGGCCGGACTGGTGGAATGGTGGGTCGATGCGCTGGCGGACAACTGCCCGGTCACGACCTCCTCACACGTTCGATTCACGGCCGTCGGTGGCACCGCTTCCTGCCCGGCGAGTCCGTCGGCGCCAACGTTGACTGCCCCGGCAAACGGCGCATCGAATCTCGCGTCGCCGGTGACGCTTTCATGGTCTGCCGTCACGGGGGCAGCCGGCTATCGCGTCTACGCACAGGTCAACAGCTCGCCGGCGGTCATCCTGCCGACCACTGCATCGACGCAGGCCTCCATTCCGTTTCCGCAAGGGAGCGTCGTCTGGTTCGTCGAAGCGATCTTCACGAACTGTCCGTCGACGTTTTCGCGTTTCTCGACCTTCACCGTCGCTGCCGGTTCCGCCTGCAGCACCACGCCGGCGACGCTCACCGCTCCGGCAAACAATGCGATGGTAAGCTCGCCGGTCACGTTGCAATGGTCCGCCGTCCAGGGAGCGGTCGGCTACAAGCTCTACATCGGCTCCGGCGGCACCTCGACCGATCTCTCCGGAATCACCACTGAGACGACGCTCACGCGGATTGTCAGCGAAGGAACGTTCACCTGGCGCGTCGACGCGATGTTCGCCGGCTGCGCCGATGTCCGTTCCGCCGAATCGCATTTCACCGTTCCGCCGGCGAACACGTGCAGCGGGCCGATCACGCTGCTCGCGCCCGCAGAGAATGCGAACGTCACCTCACCGGTCATGCTGAACTGGACCGCGGTGACTCGCGCCATCGCGTATCGCATCTGGGCCACGATCAATGGCGGCGCGCCGGTGGTGATGGCCCGCAGCGGCAACGCGTCACAAATCGTGTCGCTTCCCAGCGGGGCCATCGAGTGGTACGTCGAGGCGCTCTTCGATCAATGTCCGTCCATCCTCTCGCCGCACGGGCACTTCACGGTGACGCG
>JBGPFD010000270.1:0-3627 GCA_041483175.1 Thermoanaerobaculia bacterium
CGTTCCGGCGACGACCACAGCGACCTTCGCCCCTTTGAACGAACGCAACTCGCCGAAGAGCCGCTCCGATCCTTCGAGCGTGAAGAAGGTGTGTGCCTCGCTCGCACCTGGAGTTGCATCGAACGCCAGCTCGGCACCCGGTGCGAGAATGAGATAGTCGTAGCTCAAGACTTCGCTTCCGACCACTACGTGCCGCGCCTGGCGATCGATCGACGAAACCGTGCCGATTCTGACGTCGACGCCCGCATCGATGAGCTCCGTGACGGGACGGGTAATCTCTGCCCGTGTCCGGCCACCGACCATAAGCCAGAGAAACGACGGCGCAAATGCGTGAACGGGATTCCGTTCGATGACTGTGATGCGGTGCTCGCGCGGCAGGCGGCGCCGCAGTTCGTTCGCGGCAATGCGCCCACCGACGCCGCCCCCGATGATGACGATCGATGATCCTTCCATGGGATTCTCCTCAAAAAACGAGAATTCGGTCGGCGCCGGCGGTCCAGTCCGTGAGCTCTTCCAACGTGCTGCGCCGCGTGCCCTCGGCGAGATCCTCGACAGCGATCCCGCGTGCGTCCATGCAGCTTCCGCACACGCCGATCTCGGCGCCGCGGCTCCTGAGGCCCTTCAGCATCGATTCGATGTTGTAGTAGCCGTTCGGCGTCTTCTGGCCGCGTTTCGCGCAGGCCGCGGCGTCGCCGATCAGGAAAGCGCGAACGGATTCGCCCTCGCGCTTGGCCAGGCTGAATGCGAGCCGGAGGCCGTTGTAGCTCCGCTCCGTTCCGTAGGGGGGGTCATTGAGGATGAACAGCGTGGTCATGCGCGCTCCTTGCCCGGTACGACCCGCAGGCCCGCATTTCTCCACTCGATGACGCCGTCTTCGAGCCTCTTTGCCTTGCGGCCGCGCCGCCGCAGGAACCGGACGGCCTCAACGGCGAGCATGCAGTACGGCCCGCGGCAGTAGGCGACCACCTCGCGGCGCGCCGGTACCTCCGCGAGCCGTGCCTCGAGCTGCGCGAGCGGCAGCGAAAGAGCGCCCGCGATGTGCCCCGCGGCATATTCCTCCGCCGGCCGGACGTCGATGAGGATGGCCGAGCCGTCGCGCAGACGGCGCAGCAGCGTCCTGCGGTCGATGCACTCGACGTCCGCGGTTCGCTGGGCGAGGGCTGCTCGCGCGGCGGCCAGCTCCGCGAGTTGTTGCTCCCCGATCTTGCCGAGACACACGAGAAGATTGGCCACGACGGGGGAGGCGAGTTGATAGATGATGTGGATGCCGTTTCGAGTGGCCTCGACCAGGCGCGCTTCGCGGAGAACTCGCAGGTGCTGCGAGGCGTTGGCGATCGACTGGCCCGAATCGGAGGCGATCCGTTCGACCGTTCGCGGGGTTTGGGCGAGAAGCTCCAGAATGCGCACGCGGGCAGGAGCGCTGAGGGCCTTTCCGAGGCGGGCGAGCTGCTGTGCCCGGAATGCTTCGGGCTCGGGCATTGCACTATTCAAGCAGTTAATTGAATACTTGTCAATGCACAGGGTGGCGACCCGGAGCGCAGCGGTCTGGTGGCCCCCCGGGAGTGCCAAGACCCGCGGTCCGGTGACGGGGCGCACATGCCCGATGTGACTAGGGCTGTCGCGCTCCGGCCTCTGCTCACTGAGAGTGTGCTCCAAACGTCCTTGAGTTGTGGCCAAGGCAATGGCGAGTCTGCGTCCCAGGGCGGACTGGCCGGAACAGCAAAGTCAGGCAAAGGAGAAGAGCGATGAGCACAGCAACCCTGCTATTGAAAGGAAAGGAATACGAGCTTCCGGTCATCGAAGGAAGCGAGAATGAGACGGCGATCGACATTGCCGCGCTTCGCGCGAAAACCGGCGCGATCACGCTCGATCCCGGTTACGCAAACACCGGATCGTGCAGTAGCGCGATCACCTTCATCGATGGGGAGCGAGGCATCCTCCGATACCGCGGGTACCCAATCGAGGAGCTGGCCGAGGCTGCCAGTTTCGTCGAGGTCGCGTATCTGCTGATCTACGGCCATCTGCCCACGGCGGCGGAGCTGGCCGCGTTCGACGAGAAGCTGACGCGACACAGCCTCATTCACGAGGACATGAAGAAGTTCTTCGAAGGGTTCCCGCCGTCGGCGCATCCGATGGCCATTCTCTCTTCGATGATGGCCTCCCTCTCGGCGTACTACCCCGAATCGACCACCGATGAACACCGAGATCTGAACATGATCCGCATCCTCTCGAAGGCGAAGACGATCGCGGCGTTCTCGCACAAGAAGTCCATCGGGCAGCCCTTCATTTATCCACGAAATGAGCTCAGCTACACGCAGAACTTCCTGCACATGATGTTCGCCGTGCCGGCAGAACCGTACACCGTGTCGGCGGTCGTGAACCGGGCGCTGAATCTTCTTCTCATTCTCCACGCCGACCACGAGCAGAACTGCAGCACCTCGACAGTTCGGTTGGTGGGAAGCAGCAACGCGAATTTGTTCGCCACGGTTTCGGCCGGCATTTGCGCGCTCTGGGGGCCGCTGCATGGCGGAGCCAATCAGCAGGTCATCGAGATGTTGCAGCAGATCCGCGACAACGGGAGCGATCCGAAAGTCTTTGTGGAGAAGGCCAAGCAGAAGGATTCAGGATTCAAGCTGATGGGCTTCGGTCACCGCGTCTACAAGAACTTCGATCCACGGGCGACCATCCTGAAGAATGCAGCCGACGCAGTGTTCAACGAGCTTGGTGTGCGCGACCCGTTGTTGGAGATCGCCAAGAAGCTCGAGGAGATCGCGCTGAAGGACCCGTACTTCATCGAGCGGAAGCTCTATCCGAATGTCGATTTCTACAGCGGGATCATCTACCGCGCCATCGGCATCCCCACCAACATGTTCACGGTGATGTTCGCTCTCGGGCGACTGCCGGGTTGGCTAGCGCAATGGAAAGAGATGGTGGAGGACAAGAGCACCCGAATCGGGCGTCCGCGGCAGGTTTACGTGGGTGCCACGAAGCGAGCGTTCGTGCCGATCGCGCGACGGGACGCCGTTCTGGTCAACGCCTGAGCATCCTCGGTCGTGGCGCGCGCCTGCCGCGCGCGCCACGACCTTCTTGGGAGATCAGCGCGACGAGCATGAGTGCGTGGCCACGATCTCCACGTGAACAATGCGACTGCCCGGAAAGTGTCTGGCGGCGGGCGCCCCCCGCCCGCCGGCGGCCGAGGCCGGCCGCCTCCACACTTACTTTCGTTGCTTCACGTCGCTGATCCAGAATCGTCCGTCCTGCTCGTGCAGCGTGACCTCGACCGGCGTGCCGTCGGGCGGGAGGGAAGCAACGTTTGCGCCGCGCACCTCGTAGTCCATCCGCATCGCCTCCATCACCCCCGGCACGTCCTTGTTGTCCATGTTCAGGGTGTGGCTCGCCGGATCGCGCGAGACGATCGTGGCGGTCATCGGATAGGTTTTCTCCGGCGCGGCGTTCCGTTTGCCTCCGCAGGCCAGTAACAGAACAGTCAAAACGAGAGCGATGGTGCGCATGGGCCACTCCCTTCCGGCGGTATAATGTACATCCGGGTGACGGTAGGCACTTCGCGGTGTACCTGAGGCACACGACGCTCGCCGCGGAATTCCAACTGTCTCCCTGGAGTTTGGC
>JBGPFD010000271.1:0-3610 GCA_041483175.1 Thermoanaerobaculia bacterium
ACGATGCTGAGCTGAACGTCGGCATCAACCGCAACTCCGCCGACCTCGGTCAGGTGGCCAAGGTCTACATGGCCAAGGGAGTGAAGGCCCTCAAAGAGGGCAACATGAGCGGCGCGTACGAGAACTTTGACATGGCCGTGAAACACAACCCGAACGACGCCAAGGCGTTTCACTATCTTGCGCTCGCCGCCGAGCGCATTCCGGCGTACGCACGCCAGGCCGTCCAGGCGATCGAGAGCGCCGTGCAGCGCGAGCCGCTCAATCCGACCTATCTGAAGGATGCTGGACGGATCTGCAGGCGCGCCGGCCTGGTGGCCAAGGCCGAGCGATATCTGACCGAAGCACTGAAGTGGGATCCGGAGGACCTAGAATTGCAGACCGCTCTGGCCGATCTGCGGCACGGGAAAGGAGCCACGGCCCAGAAGAAGGGCTGATGCGGATGCAGGTGAAGGCCAAAGGACTCACGCACGTCGGGCGGCAGCGTCAGCACAATGAGGATTCCTTCCTCGTCGCTGACGAGGCGAAGCTGTTTCTCGTCGCCGACGGCATGGGCGGACATGCGGCGGGCGAGATCGCCTCGCGCATCGCCGTCGATTCCATCTCCGAGTTCATCCTGCATACCAAGGAAGAGGATGGAACGTGGCCGCACGCCTACGACGAGCAGTATCGCCGCTCGACGAACCGCCTGATGGCCGCGGTCCGCATGGCCAACACGCGCGTGCTCGAGGCCATGCGCAAAGACGCACGGCTGCGCGGCATGGGGACCACCGTGGTCGCCTGCCTCGGCCATGACGACACCATGTCGTTCGCGCACGTCGGCGATTCGCGTGCCTACCTCATCCGCGCCGGCCATCTCTCCCGCATCACTAACGATCACTCCTGGGTCTTCGAGCAGGTCCAGGCCGGCATGCTCACCGAGGCGGAAGCGGAAAAGCACCCTCTCCGCAACGTGATCACTCGCGCCCTCGGCGGCGCGCTCTCGGTCAGCCCCGATGCCACCGAAGTGGAGGCAAAGCCGGGCGATGTCTTCCTGCTCTGCTCCGACGGACTCACCGGCATGGTCCCGGAAGACGAAATCCTGCGCCTGGTGACTGAAAACGAGGACGATCTGGAAAAAGCTTGTGAGCAGTTGATCGAAACCGCCAACGAGCACGGCGGACTCGATAACATCACCGCGATCCTGGTGAAGACTATTTGAGTCAACAGTTAACAGTTAACGGTTAACAGGGGCGGCGGGCCTGTTAACTGTTGTCTGTTAACTGGTGAAACGAACGATGAACATTCGAATCGATTATTGCGGCGTTTGAAACTACCTTCCAAGAGCCTCCAGTCTGGCGGCGGAAATCAAGAAAGAGCTCGGAGTCGAGAGCCAGCTCGTGCGCGGAAGCGGCGGCATTTTCGACGTGACCGTGGACAACAAGCGGATCTTCTCCAAGGATGACGAAGGGCGGTTCCCGACCGAGAAGGAAATTCTCGACAAACTTCGCGCGATGCAGAAGAGGGCATAGGATGTCACCCCGAGCGTAGCGAGGGGCCTGGGGGAGCGGGTGGCACGCGCCGTGGCCCTCCACCCCTCCAGGCCCCTCGCTGACGCTCGGGGTGACAACGCAATGGATCGCAGCATGATCGAGCGCCTCGCGGAAATCATTCCGCTCCACGCGAGCGCGAAGCAGGTCTACGCCGATCCGGTCGAGCGCGACGGCACCACGATCATTCCCGTGGCCCGCGTGCAATGGGGCTTTGGCGCGGGCGGGCTCGGGCGTGGGTTGGGCGAGCGGGGCGGGGGCGGCGGAGGGGTGCGGGCGAAGCCCACCGGCTACATCGAGTTGCGCGATGGCGTCTCGCGATATCGTCCGATCGTCGATGCCGGCTCGATCGGCGCGCTGGCCGCGGCAGGGATCGCCGGGCTTCTGGTGGGCTTGATGATTGCGCGCAGCCGGAGATAACCGACTACACTCTTATCGTGCATCCAGGAGTGCAGGAACTTCAGGGGAAGCTGAAAGAAATCCTTTATGACTGTGTGGTCGAATTGAAGGCCACCAAGGCGGCGCTCTTTCTATTCGATCAACTGGCGAATCGTTTCGAGCTGGCGACCGAGTACGGCTTCAAGGGCTCGATTCACGCGACAGCAGACCGCAATAATCCGATCGTCGACCGCTGCGAGCGCGGGCGCACGCCATTCTTTGTGAACGGCGTCGGAACGGAGCCGCGCTTTTCCGAGATCATGTTCGAATCACAGACCGACCGTTTGCTCGTCGCGCCGATCTATCTGCGCGGGCAGCTCGTCGGAATGGTCGACATGCGCGACAAGGCGGCGAAGCAGCCGTTCGATACGAACGACCTGCCGAAGGCGCAGCAAGTCGCCAACAAAGTTTCGGAACTCTTCGCCAAGCGCAATGTCTTCGGGCAGGGGTTCATCACGCTGTCGGGAAACGAGTCGATGCAGAGCGTGCTGACGGGCGTCCACAGCCCGGCCGCGCAGCCGCAGACCACGCCGCCGCCTCTGCGTGTAGGGGCGGCCGCCGCCCCCGGCCGCCCTCCGGCGGGCGAGGCGCCCGCCGCCACACCGCCGGCACAGGCGACCAGCTACATCCCGCGCGTGTCCAGCCTGATTCTCGAGGCGCGCACTGCAGCCGAGCGGGTGCGCGGCGCGGCGGCACCGGAAGCGCTGAGCGAGATCGAGATGGGCATCGTCCGCGAAATCCTCCGCTCCGTGCTGCTGATCCCGGGAGCGATCGTGGCCGCCTTTTCGGCGTTCGGGCAACTCGGCGGGGTCCAGGAGATCGCCGCGCGCGCGCTTCTCACAGACGACGCGTTGAGCCTTCTGCAGTCGAAACTGCAGTCATGGATGGCAAAACGCGGCGAGAGCGGCGGCGCGCTTCGCAATCGCGTGCAGATGCCGTTCGGAAGCAGCGGCCCGGCCATCACCGCGAATGACATCCAGAAAGTCTTCACTGCCCCGATCGCCGCCGGGTCGATCCGCAACCTTTATCTGAGCGCGGGATTCTCCAACCTTCCCGATCGCGCCATGCACGAGCTGCTCGCCGCATTCCATCAGCAGCTGCAACTGGCGATCGAGCAGTCGATCGGGCGGCGGCAGACCACCGCCAGCCGCATCCGGATCGCGGAGAGAATCATCGAGCCCGACTTCTCGAGATTTCCCGACCTGCGGCGCCATTCGAACGCGGTGGTCGCCCGCACGGACGCCTTCGCCCGCTTTCTCGGCATGACGCCGCAGGAGGTCGAGTCGGCGCGCGTCGTCGCGCTGGTGCACGACGCCGGCATGCGCCTCCTCGATTACGACCGCCTCTATCGCAAGCGCGATCTCTCTCCCGATGATCTGAACATTCTCCGCGAGCACCCCATTGTTGGTGCGTCGCTCGTCGATCCGCTCCTCGGCCCGGAGATCGCGCGCGCCGTGCTCTGCCATCACGAGCGCTTCGACGGCCGCGGCTATCCGTGCGAGCTGGCGGGGGAGGAGATCCCGATGCTGTCGCGCGTGGTACAGATCTGCGAGGTCTACGAGGCCATGACCTCGGTCGACAATTACCAGCCGCCGCAGTCACAAGAAGCGGCCGTGGCGGCGATCAGCCGCGGCGCAGGGACCCAG
>JBGPFD010000272.1:0-3610 GCA_041483175.1 Thermoanaerobaculia bacterium
CCACGGCCACGTCGAACAGCACGCCGGCCGTGCAGCGGACCAGCTTTCCCTGCGCGTTTGGCTCCTGATAATGAAGCCCGCGGAGCACGCCGCGCGCCGAGCGGGAATGGTTGTCCTGCACGAACGGCAAATCGATGCCCAGGTCGCGAAAACGTTGTGCGTGATAGGTTTCCATGAAGGTACCACGCGAGTCGACCCACACCTTCGGCTCGAGGATCAGTACACCCGGAAGCAAGGTTTCGATGACGTTCAAGGCGCGCGATGATACATTTTATCGGAGCATCTCATGGCCAGACCACAACTTTTGTTCGCCTCGAAGCCCCTGCCGCGGCATTCCGACGAGCCGTTGCGGGTGGTGGTGGCCAGTAAGAATCCGCTGCGCCGTGCGGCGCTGGTCGTGCGTCTGCTGCCGTTCGACGACCTCGCGCCGATCGAAGCGGAAGGCGATTTCGATCTTCGCGCCGACGCGATCGTCTGCGATGGCGTCGAATGCGACCGCGCGACCGCGCCCGTGCTCTGTCTGGTGAACGACGGCAGCGAAGCGGCGGAGGCGATGGCTCGCGGCGCCTCGGGCGTGCTGCTGCGCGGTTCGACACCGCGCCGGCTGCACGACGCCATCCGCGCGATCGTCGAAGGAATGATGGTGGTCGACGAGGAGTTCGCCGAGCGCATCCTCCGGCAGCCGCGCGCGCGGGTCGACCTGTTCGAGCCGCTCACGGCGCGCGAGCTGCAGGTCGCGCAACTCCTCGCGGGCGGCCTGACCAACAAAGAAATCGCCCAGCGCCTCGGTGTGACCGAGCACACAGTGAAGTTTCACCTCAACGGCATCCTCCGCAAACTCGGCGTCTCCACGCGCACCGAAGCGGTGGTCCAGGCCGCGCGACTCGGACTGCTCATCCTTTAGCCAATGAGCACACCCATTGAGCGGCGACCGGAATGGCGTCTGGCCGGCGTCATTTTTTTTAGCCTCATCGCCCTCGTTGTGCTCTGGGCCTCGTTCAAGATCATCTGGCCGCTTCTGACCCCCATCATCCTCGGCGCGATGATGGTCACCCTGACGTTCAGAACGTATCAGCGCGTTCGTGCGCAGATGGGCGGACGCTCGCACCTCGCAGCGACCATCATGCTCATCGCCACCACCGTTCTCATCATCATTCCGGCGTTCATTCTGATCCTGCTCCTGGTGCAGCAGGCGGATGCCCTGATCCAGCTTCTGCAGTCGGGACAGGCGCGGGAGGTCCTCGGGCGCATCGATCCTTCGTCGCACCTGCAGTGGCTGCACCGCTGGTTCCCGAAATTTGATCCCCAGAGCGTGAGCCCGCAGCGGCTCATCCTGCCGGTCCTGCAGGAGATTCCGGGTTGGGTGGCGCGCAACGGCGCCGCGTTGCTGGGCGGCCTCGCAGGCCTGGTGATCGGATTCTTCCTCGTGCTTCTCTCGGCGTATTTTTTCTACGTCGAAGGGGAAGTGATCATGACCGAGCTGGCGATCCTCTCGCCGCTCCCCGACCGCTATGACCGCGAATTCGCCGCGCAATTCAAGGATGTCATCGATGCCACCTTTCGCGGGCATGTGCTGACCGGCCTGGCGCAGGGAGTGGTGACCATGATCGGGCTGGTGATCGCCGGCGTCCCGGCGTCGCTCTTCTGGGGCGCGGTGGCTACGGTGATGTCGCTCCTGCCGATCGTCGGCGCCGCCGCGGTGTGGGTTCCGGCGGTCGTCTACCTCTACTTCGCGGCGGCCATGGGGCATGCCGCGTACTGGCAGGCGATCTTTCTCACGATCTGGGGAGTGGGAGTCGTCTCAGTCGTCGACAACATCGTCCGACCGCTGGCCATGCGCGGAAAATCGCAGCTTCCGGCGATCCCGCTGCTCGTCGCCGTGCTGGGCGGCATGCAGGCGTTCGGATTCGTCGGTCTGGTCATCGGCCCGCTGGTCTTCTCGCTGCTCATGTCGATCATCGACATCTACAAGCGATCGTTCCGGATCCCGCGAACCGAGGGCAATGTCGCCTGAGCGGCGCATCGCAGGGATTGCATTCGTCTCTCTAGCGATCGGCGCGGGAGTGGCGCTCCGCATTTACGGCCTGTTCACCGATTTCTGGCTCGACGAGATCTGGGGACTGCAGATCGCGCGCGCTGCGCGCTCGTCCATCGACCTGATCACGCGCATCCACGTCGATACGAATCACCCGCTGATCCTGATGTGGATGCGGCTCGTCGGAAACACGCACGACTGGGAATGGTACCGGCTACCCTCGCTGATTGCCGGCGTAGCGACGATCCCGTTGCTGATCGAAGCCGCAGCGACGAAAGCTGAACGATGGATCATCGCCGTGATCGCGTCGCTGTCGTTGCCGCTGATCGTCTATTCATCAGAGGCACGCGGATACGCGCTCGCCGCGGCACTGCTCATCGCCGCCTATGTTTGCCGGTCGCGCAGGAGCACTTGGGGCGATGTCGCCTTTGGATTCTGTATCGCGCTCTCGTTTCTGGCGCACCTCGGCGCGGCGACGGTGTACGCCGGTTTCCTGGCGGCCGACCTCGCGCGGCGCGATGTCCGCCGCCACGCCCTTCCGATGGCTGCCGGCGTGTGCCTCTACGTCGTCAAAGTGCGGCACCTGGTGATCATCGGATCGCCGCGATCGACGGTGCTGGACGCGGTAGTCAGCGCCGCAAGCGGCGTCCTCGGCGTTCCAGGCGGCGGCACGATGGCGACCGTTCTGGCCGTCGCCGTCGTGGCAGTGATCGTGTACGAGATCGCGCGCAGAGCGCTTCACCACGACGTCGAGGCGGTTTTCTACGCGGTAGCCATCGCCTTCGGCCCTGCTGCTGCTGCGGCGCAACAGCGATGCCTGTGCGTCGTGCCACGCTATTTTTTCCTCTCTGTACCCTTCGTGCTGCTGCTGTTCGCATCGTTCGTGGCCCACGCGCCGAGAATCGCCGCCGCCGTACTGATTGCCGTATTCGTCATCGGCAACACGGCGGGCCTGCTGCCCTTCCTTCGCTATGGCCGGGGCGAGTACCTCAATGCATTGGCCGACATCGCGCGATCCGCGCCCGTCGTGACCATCGGCGGCACCAACGATTTCAGAACGCTCATGACTCTCGATTTCTATACGCCGTATCTTCCCGCGGGGCACCGGGTCGCTTTTGTGCCGCGCGACCGGATGTCACGGACGCCGCCCGATTGGATCCTGCTGGAGTCGGTCGAGATTGACCCCTTGCCGCCGCCACGCTGGGATCGGTATGTGCTGACGCGCGTGTATCCGTATGGCGGCTTCTCGGGGTGGACCTGGATCGCGTATCGCAAGCCGGACCATTAACGTGGAAAAGGACCGGCCGGGAGTCATTGCCCCTCCGCCGCTGATCTTCGCGGTGGCGTTCGCGATCGGCTATGTGCTGCGCAACCTCCTCCCGCATGCCGGCTCTTCGATCGGCGGAATCGCATTCGCCGTCGCCGGTCTGCCGATCGGCGGCTTTGCGTTCGCCGCGATGTTGCGTGCGAGGACGCACATCGATCCGTACAAGCCGGCGACGGCGCTGGTGACGACCGGCCCGTTTCGCTTCAGCCGGAATCCGCTCTACCTCTCGGTGACGCTGCTCTACATCG
>JBGPFD010000273.1:0-3559 GCA_041483175.1 Thermoanaerobaculia bacterium
CGCGGCGCTCCTCGGCGCGCCGCGCGTGAAGGCCATCCGCGCGTTCACCGACTTCGGATTCAGCTACGTCTACGTCATCTTCGAGGACGGCACCGACCTCTACTGGGCACGCTCGCGTGTCCTCGAATACCTCTCGAAAACGCAATCCGCGCTGCCCCAGGACGTGAAGACGGAGCTCGGCCCCGACGCGACGGGCGTCGGGTGGGTCTTCCAGTACGCGCTCGTCGACAAGAGCGGGAAGCACTCGCTGGCGGACCTTCGCTCGCTGCAGGACTGGACGATTCGCTACCAGTTGCAATCAGTGCCTGGCGTCGCCGAGGTGGCCTCGCTCGGTGGATTCGTGCGGCAATACCAGATCACCGTCGACCCGAACAAGCTCGCCGCGTACCGCATCCCGCTCATGGACGTGATGGAGGCGGTGCGCGGTTCCAACAACGAAGTCGGCGGCCGGCTCGTCGAGTGGAGCGGTGCGGAGTACATGGTTCGCGCCCGCGGCTACGTGAAGAATATCGGCGATCTCGAACAGATCGTGGTGAAGTCCGACGAGCGCGGCACGCCCGTGCGCCTGCGCGATGTCGCGAACATTCAGCTCGGGCCCGAGATGCGGCGCGGCATCGCCGAGCTCGACGGCGAGGGTGAGACCGCCGCGGGCGTAGTCATCATGCGCCAGAGCGAAAACGCGCTGGAGGTGATCAATCGCGTGAAGGCTCGCCTCGCCGAGATTGAGAAGACTCTTCCCGAAGGCGTCAAGATCGTCACGACCTACGACCGCTCAGAACTGATCGAGCGATCGATCCACACGCTGAAGCACGAGCTGCTCCTGGAGATGATCATCGTCTCGCTGATCATTCTCATTTTCCTGTGGCACCTGCCCAGCGCGATGATTCCCATTGCCACCATTCCGGCCGCGGTCATCCTGTCGTTCATCCCCATGAAGATCTTCGGGATCAACGCGAACATCATGTCGCTCGGCGGTATCGCGGTGGCCATCGGAGCGCTGGTCGATGCGTCGGTCGTCGTCGTGGAGAACGCCCACAAGAAGCTGGAAGCGTGGCAGGCAAGCGGCCGCCAGGGAAATTACAAGGAGCTGCTGATCCATGCCGTGCAGGAGGTGGGCCGGCCGAGTTTCTTTTCGTTGATGGTCATCGCCATCTCCTTCATGCCGATCTTCGCTCTCGAGGCGCAGGAGGGGCGGCTCTTCCGGCCGCTGGCATTCACCAAGAACTTTGCCATGGCCATCGCCGCCATCCTCGCGGTGACGCTTGCGCCGGCGATGATGCTGCTCGTCGTCCGAGTGAAGCGATTCGAGTTCCGGCCGAAATGGCTGCGCAACGCGGTGAACAGCATCGTTGTGGGAACGATTCACCCGGAGGAGAAGCACCCGATTTCGCGAGTGCTCTTCAAGCTGTATACGCGGCCGGCACACTTCGTTTTACGCCACCCGCGGTTGGTGATCGGAACGGCGCTATTGATCGTCCTCCTCACGATCCCGGTGTACCAGAAGCTGGGTCACGAGTTCATGCCGCCGCTGAATGAGGGCTCGATCCTGTACATGCCGACGACGCTCCCCGGCATCTCGGTCGCGCAGGCCGAGGCGCTCCTGCAGCGCCAGGACCAGATGCTGAAAACCTTCCCCGAGGTCGAGCGCGTGTTCGGCAAAGCCGGACGGGCGGAGACGTCCACCGACCCGGCGCCGTTCTCCATGATGGAGACGGTAGTTGTCCTCAAGCCCGCTTCGGAGTGGCGCACGCGGCCGCGGTGGTATTCGAAATGGCCGGACTTCATGAAGGCGGTGTTCCGCCCGCTTTGGCCGGAGACGATCTCCTGGGACGAGCTGGTGAACGAGATGAACACGAAGCTCACGCTGCCCGGACAAACGAACGCCTGGACGATGCCGATCAAGAACCGCATCGACATGCTGACAACCGGCATTCGCACGCCGGTCGGCATCAAGGTGTTTGGCGCGGACCTCGGAGAGATCGAAAAGATCGGTCAGCACCTCGAAGGAATCCTGCAGAAGGTGCCCGGCACACGCAGCGTGTACGGCGAGCGCGTCGCCGGCGGATACTTCGTCGATTTCGATTTGAACCGAGAGGCGATCGCGCGTTACGGCCTCCGCATCGGCGACGTGCAGAACGTGATCATGACCGCCATCGGCGGCGAGAACGTCTCGACGACGATCGAAGGACGCGAACGCTACCCGATCAACATCCGCTACCCCCGCGAGCTGCGCGATGACGTCGACAAGCTCGCCCGCACGCTCGTGCCGACGATGAGCGGCGCGCAGATCCCGCTGGGCCAGCTGGCAACAATCAAGCTGGTCGAGGGTCCGTCGATGATCCGCGACGAGAACGGCCGGCTGTCGGGCTACGTGTACGTCGACGTCGACACCGAGAAGCGCGACATCGGCGGGTACGTCGAAGAGGCGAAGAAGGCCGTCGATGCCGAGCTGAAGCTCAAGCCCGGCTACCTGCTCCAGTGGAGCGGCCAGTACGAAGCGATGACGCGCGTGAAGGAGAAGATGAAAGTCGTTCTCCCGCTCACGCTCTTCGTCGTCTTCATGCTCATCTACCTGAACACGAAGTCGCTCCCGAAGACTGCGATCGTGCTCCTCGCCGTGCCGTTTTCCGCCGTCGGCGCGATCTGGCTGCTTTATGCGCTCGGCTACAACATGTCCATCGGTGTCTGGGTCGGGCTCATCGCCTTGCTGGGCCTCGATGCCGAGACCGGCATCTTCATGCTCCTCTACCTCGATCTCGCCCATGACGAGCGGGTCGCTGCCGGGACGCTGAAGACGCGCGCCGATCTGGACGAGGCGATCCTCCACGGCGCGGTCCAGCGCGTGCGGCCGAAGGTGATGACCGTCGCCTGCGCGTTCTTCGGACTCGTGCCGATCATGTGGTCGACCGGGGCGGGAGCGGACGTCATGAAGCGCATCGCCGCGCCGATGATCGGCGGCCTCTTCACGTCGTTCATCATGGAACTGCTCGTCTACCCGGCGATCTACCTTCTCTGGCGCCAACGCGATCTGCCACACCCCGAACGTACAGGCGACGAGGGTCCGAAACATCACTGGTGGCAACGGCCCGCGCCCGTGAGCAGTCTCGCCGGCGTTCTGGTGGCGTTCGGAATCGCCGGCTACATGTTCTTCCCGCGAGCCGAGGCCAAGCCGCTCTTCCCTCGGTACGAGTCGGTGCGGCAGGCACTGTTGACCGGATCGCTCGACAGTGTGAAGTCGAGCGCCGCTTTCCTGGCGAGCGACACCCGCGCGTTGAAGCAGCCCGAGATCGCGGCCAGGGCAGACGAGGTTGCCAGGAGTGGCGACATCGAGAGCGTACGTCACGCCTTTGCCGCGCTGTCGGAGGCGATGATTGCGTATCGCACCGCGACCAGCGAACAACCGAAGCCGCAAGTCGTTTACTGCTCGATGGCGAAGCACTCGTGGCTTCAGCCGAAGGGCGACATCAGCAACCCGTACTACGCCGATCCCGCGATGCGCGGGTGCGGCGAAGTGAAATCGAATTAAAGGAGAGATCTCTGATCATGCGTATCCGAACCC
>JBGPFD010000274.1:0-3536 GCA_041483175.1 Thermoanaerobaculia bacterium
CAAAAATAGCCATCAGTTCGGACGCTTCTTCTTTCAGCGCCTCGAGTTTTCTCCCGGACACCAGATTCGCGCCCTCGACAATTTCCAACCAGTAAAGAGTTTCGTCGAGCTCCATCAGACCGCCGTTCAGTTTCGCGACGTACTCGTCTCTTGGACCGCGCCCGGATCGCTTCGCGGAAATGTGCTCCGGGAGATGTGCCGGACCTCAGCAGTTGTCGCCCAATCACATCGGCTATTCGGTTCGACGGCAGAGCAGCGACAAGCCGGACAATCCTCAACGCGAAGTTTCCAGTCCGTTGTTTGAGTTCCATTTCTGCGCTCTGCTTTCTGCCTTCTGCTTTTAGTGCTGGTGGCCTCCGGGACCGCTCATCTGCGCCAGCGCCGCCTTCAGCCGCGACTCGGAATCGATGAGGAAATTGGCCTGCGTCACCACTTTCTCGCCGGGCCGCACGCCGCGGCGGACCTCGGCAAATTGATCGTTAGAAGCTCCGATCTCCACTTCCCTCGGTTCGAAGCTGCCGTTGGGTTTCACGACGAACACGATCGATCGTGTGCCGGTGGCGAGTACCGCTGATGACGGAACGACCACGGCGTCATGCGCCGGCTGCTGGATCTGCACGTCGGCGAACATGTCGGGCTTGAGCGCTCCATCGCGGTTGTCGAATTCGGCGCGCACTTTGACCGTGCGCGTCATCGGATCGACCGTTGGAGGAATGAAGCTGACCCGCCCGCTCCACGTTCTGCCCGGGACGTACGACAGCGTCATCGTCGCCAGCGACCCCAAGCGCACGAACGGCAGCTCCGATTCGTAGACGTCTGCGAGCACCCAGAGGCGATCGAGGTTGGCAATCTCGAACATCGGCTCGCCCGCTGTCACCCGACCCCCTTCGACCGCCGCCTTGCTCAGCACGTAACCGGTCGTCGGAGAGCCGATGGTCAGCGACTTGCGTGGCGTACCGCTGCGCTGCAGTTCGCCGATTTCCGCATCGCTGATGTCCCACAACCGCAGACGCTGGCGCGCGGCCTGGAGGAGTTCGGGCGACTGCTGCGCCGCGCGAACCGCGAGCAGGTACTCCTGCTGGGTGGCGAGAAGATCGGGGCTGTACACCGAGAACAGCGGCTGTCCGCGACGGACCTCTTTGCCGGTGTAGTCGACGAAGAGCTTCTCGATGTAGCCGTCGAACTTCGTGGTGATTCTGTAGAGGCGCGTCTCGTCGACAGCTACGCGCCCGACGGTGCGGACGGTCCGGCCGATCGGCCGCTCCTCAGCCATGCCGGTCTGCACGCCGATGAGCTGCTGCCGCTCGGGGGGGAGGGAGACGTTCGCGTAGCCCGCGGGAGCCGTTCCGGTCGCCGCCGGGATGTTGTCCTCGTAGATCGGTACGAGGTCCATGCCATCGGGAGCTTTCCCCGGTTTGTCGGACTTGAATCCGGGGTTCATCGAATCGACCCAAAAGAGGACCTTTTTCTCCGTGTGCGCGGCCGGGGCCGGCTTCGCGGTTGGACGCGCAATCACGACCACAACGAGTGCGATCGCCAGCAGAATCGTCAGAATCCAGGGAAGTTTCGTTCTCATGGTGATCACCTCATCGAAGTCGAAGGATTGGAAGAGGGCGCAGTGCCGGCCGGGGCCTGCGCGGTCATCGACGGGCCGGCGCCTGGCATGGCCGGCGTGCCCGACATGGCAGTCGGTTCCAGGCTGGCGTCATCGACTGCCACGCGCCACTTCGCCGCCTCGGTCAGCCGTCCGAGGTAGAGAGCGCGATCGCTGTATAGAGTGTTGAGTGCGTCGAGCACGGTGATGAACGGCACCTTCCCGGCGGTATAGCTGGCCAGCGCCGACTCGAGCGATATCTCGTCAAGCGGAACGATCCTGTCGTGGTAGAGCGCGGCCACGTGGTTTGCAGCCTCGAGCTGGGCGAGCCGCTCGCGCGTCCGCAGCTCCAGCTCGCGCGACACGCGATCGCTCTCCGCTGTGCGCACGTCGAGGCGCGCCTCCGCCTCGCCGAGCTGATTGCGCTGCCGGCGATCGACCCACGCGGGGATCGAGATACCGACGCCGATCTGCCACATCGGTCCCATTTCGAACGAGCCGCGATACATGGAGCCGGCGTTCACCACAAAATCGGGAAGGAAGCTTTTCTTCACCAGCGCTACGCCCAGCCGCCCTGTTTCGATTCCCTGTCGCGCCGCGGCAAGTTCGGGACTGCGCGCCATGACCGCGTTGACGACGGCAGCGGTTTCCGGCGCCGAGGCGATTGCCGGCAGTTCGCCAGACGCCTCGACGGGAGTGTCCTGCGCTTGTCCGAGCAGGCGATTCAGCTCCGCATCGCGGCTGACGATCGTCGCCTGCAACGACGCTTTCGCTTCATCGAGCCGCGCGACTTCCACCTCTGCGCGCAGCACGTCCTGTTGTACGGCAAGGCCGGCGGCATATCGTTGTCGAACGGTTTCCTCGATCTGCCCCGCTGCTTTCCGGCGGTCCTCGATCAGGCGATCGGTGGCGTGCGCAAGTAGAAGGTCGTACCAGGCGTCGCGCACACGAGCTTCAATCGATCGCTCTGCGCGACCGACGGTTCCCATTTGAATCTCGCGCGCCTCGCTTTCTGCCGCCTTCCCCGCCAGCGAAAGCTTGCCGGGCCATGGCAGCGGCTGGCTGAGCATCAGGCCGAGGAAGCTCCCCTCCGCCTTGCCGAGCGACAGACCGCGGCCGTCGTTCTGGTAACTGAACGATGCCGAGGGATCAGGCAGCGTGCGCGCGGGAATGATCCGCCGGCGAGCTGCTTCAGCGTTCGCTCGCGCGGCCGTGATCTCAGGCGTCTGCTTCAACGCTTCCGCGACGAGTCGGTCCGCAACCGGATCGGGCGGCGTGAGCCTGACCTGCGCGCTGCCGGCGGAACAGACCGCCAATGCGGCCGCACAAATGATGAATCGTTTCAAATCCGTTCTCCTCGATGCACGACGCACGTAGCCGGCTCTCAGCCGGCGCCCGCCGCCTGGAGAGGCGGCGCTACATCGCCGTGCGTGTTCACGACACGATCAGCAATTGAGGAGATGCGGAATCAGATGCGGAACTGCTCGTGGAGCAGGAAGGGAGGAGGAGACTCCTGGTGGGTTGTGGGAATCTGGACGGACGCAACCAACACCGGCGGAATCGCGGCGATGGATGCGGCCGGCGCGAGGAGCGGAGCAGGAGTCGCGACGGTCAGGACCGCGCTGTCAGCGTCTGGCCGCGACGCGGCTCGGACGACCGGGCACGTGCCGGCGCAGCACGGCATCGCTGCGACCATCGCGCTGGCATGTCTCGGCGCGCAGCAAGCCCCTGCCAGCGGTTGCGCGGAGGCAACCAGGAGCAACACGGCCGCGAGCAAGCAAAATGATCGGTTCACCGTTGAGCCAAACTCCAGGGAGACAGTTGGAATTCCGCGGCGAGCGTCGTGTGCCTCAGGTACACCGCGAAGTGCCTACCGTCACCCGGATGTACATTATACCGCCGGAAGGGAGTGGCCCATGCGCACCATCGCTCTCGTTTTGAC
>JBGPFD010000275.1:0-3533 GCA_041483175.1 Thermoanaerobaculia bacterium
ATGCCCAGACCGCGACGGCGTTCTTTCAGCGAGCGCAAGGCTGGTTTGTCGGCCACAAGGCTCCGATCCGGCGCGTGCTCACCGACAACGGTGGTGGCTACATCTCGCGTGACTTCGCACACGCCTGCGGCCAACTGGGGACGCGTCATGCCTTCACCAAGCCGTATCGACCCAGGACCAACGGGAAGGCCGAACGATTCATCCAGACGTTACTTCGCGAGTGTATCTACCGCTTCGCCTACGACAGCTCCGACCAACGTCGCGAAGCTCTCAATCGGTACCTTCACTTCTACAATCATCACCGAGGACATTCATCGCTCAACGACAATCCGCCGATCAGCCGCCTCATTGGGAACAACGTCCTGAGACGCGACAACTAGTCAACCGTTCTCGAAACCGATCCGGAGCTTCGCGGCGATGCCTGCCAATCGCTTGTCCCGCGTCCAGAGCCGCGCCGCCTCGGTCATCATCACCGAGGCGAGAAGATGGGCGTCGATATAGCCAATCCCTTTCCCCATCAGCCGGTGATGTTCGATGAAATGGAGCGTTTCCTTGTCCGTTGCCACAACGCTCGCTGGCAGCGCTGAAACAAGATCGAGGACTTCATGCCGCCTGGCGATCCTGCCGCAAGCGAGCTCGCCGACGACGAATGGGTGCATCAGAACATCCTCGCGTTCGAGCGTTTCCGCGAGCCTTGGAATGGCCTTCCGGAGGTGATCGATCCAGACCGAGGTGTCCACGAGAATCAAGTGGGCCGTCGCCTCCTCGGAGCCTTCGCACGCCGGTCGCTTCCCCCGAGCCGTGCCAGCCGCCGCGCGCTTTCTCTGGCGATGAGCGCTTGCAGCCCTTCGTGAATCAGCGCGGTTCGCTCCCGCGTTCCCGTCACACGCCGCGCCTCCTCGATCAGATTCTCGTCAAGATTGATGGTCGTGCGCAATGTTCGCTCCCAGTTGATGCATCGATGATACATCAACTGATGCATCCGCCAGGCGACGGGGTGGCGAAGGGTGTAGGGCACGACTGCGTCGTGTCGCACCCGGGGTTCTCAGTGTGGCGGCGGGCGCCCTCGCCCGCCGCTGAGCGGCCGGGGGCGGCCGCTCCCACACGGGGTTCGGCACGGCGCAGCCGTGCCCTACACATATGAGTGCCGTTGCCGTCGAACCGGGCCAGCCGCCGCGCGCTCTTTGCGCGAAACGAACGTCAGACCCCAAGCGTTCTACCGCAAGTAGAAAACTTGTCGCGGAGCGAATTCCGAGGGATCCTCGGCAAAGGATATGGCGGACGAACTTTGGAACATTCTGATGCGCTTCCACCGCGAGGTGGCCTTCCCTGAAATCGTAGGGACGCTTCACCAGGAAATCGCAACGCGGCATCGCGAAACACAGGCGAACTTCGATGCTGCGTGGACGCATTTCGATCGGCTGGAAAGCGAATACCACACGCCCAGCGCCGCCATGACGCGCGTCGAGGGCAGAGTTGCACGGCTTGAAGACAAAAGCGAACCACTGGATCAGGAATGACTCGCACTGCAGCTAATTAGAACTCCATCAAGGCGGCGGCAAGCCGCCGCACTCCAAAGGCTACCCGTGCACCCCCGGCGCCTCCCCGCCCCGTCCGCTCCACGTATTCGCTGTACGAGCCGCCGAAGGTCAGCGGGCGGTGGTGCTCCTCGCCGGCGAGGTCGCTATACTCCAAGCGTGACGTTCGATGCGTTTCCAGGGTACTCGCTCATTCGCGAAGGTCTGCGCGATCTCGAAGCGAAGCGGGAGACAATTCCCGCGCTCCTGGTGCTGGTCGGTGCCCCTCGTCTCCGCAAACTCGGGATCGACGTGCCCCCCTCGAAGGTGACCGAACCGGAGCTCGGCCTTTACGCGAAGCTGGCAGCCGAAGACTCCGACTCCGCGCACTCGAGGTACAACGCGCTGATCCGCGAGCTCGTCAGCTTCGAACGGGCCGCGGAATGCGCCGCCTAGTCGACACCCAAAGGCTTCACGCTTTCCTCAAAGCGCTGGGCCAGGAAGCACGCGGTGAAAGCCGCGTGTACCTGACCGGAGGCGCAAGCGCCGTACTGCTCCAGTGGCGCCAGAGCACGATTGATGTCGACCTCAAAATCGAGCCTGAGCGCGATGAAGTGCTGCGCGCCATTCCGCAGTTGAAAGACCGGCTGGAGTTGAACGTCGAGCTGGCCTCGCCCGGCGATTTCATCCCCGAACTTCCCGCATGGAGAGACCGCAGCCCGTTCATTATGCGAGAAGGGACCCTGTCCTTTCACCACTACGACTTCTACTCCCAGGCACTCTCGAAGCTCGAACGCCGTCACGCTCGCGACCTCGACGATGTCATCCAGATGCACGCGCGTGGCCTGATCGATCCAGCCCGGCTGCGCGAGTTTTTCGTGGGCATCGAGCCGCAGTTGTATCGTTATCCGGCGATCGACCCGCGCGCCTTTCGCGCTGCGGTCGACGAATGGGCCACGCGCCTCGGACGATAATTCAGGCGTGCACCCCCGGCGCCTCCCGCCCCGTCCGCTCCACGTATTCGCTGTACGAGCCGCCGAAGGTCAGCGGGCGATCGTGCTCCTCGCCTGCCAGCTCGAGAACGCGATCGGCCAGGCCGCGCAGGAAAGTGCGGTCGTGGGAGACGAATAGCATCGTGCCTTCGAAGTCTTTGAGCGCGTCGACCAACATTTCTTTTGTCGCCAGGTCGAGATGGTTGGTCGGCTCATCGAGCACCAGAAAGTTCGGCGGCTGGAGAAGCATTCGCGCCATGATCAGGCGCGATTTCTCGCCGCCGGACAGCGATCGAATTTTCTTTTCCGGATCGTCGCCCGAGAACTGAAACGCGCCCAGGAGGTTGCGCAGCGCACCGATGCTCTCCAGCGGAAAGTCCTTCTGCATCTGCTCCCATACCGTGAGATCGCGGTCGAGCAGATCGAGCGACTGCTGCGAGAAGTAGCCGACCTTCAGCGCGGCGCCGAGGCGCACGCTCCCGGCGTCGGGCGCCAGCGCGCCGACGACCATCTTCAGCAGCGTCGACTTCCCGGCGCCATTCTTTCCCATCACGCACCACCGCTCGCGCCGCCGGACATGGAAACTGAAATCGTCGTAGATAGTGCGCGATCCGAATCGCTTGCCGACATGCTCCAGCATGGCCACGTCGTCGCCCGATCGCGGAGGGTTGCGGAAGTCGAACTTCACGACCTTGCGCTTCCTCGGCGGCTCGATCTTCTCGATTTTCTCCAGGGCCTTGACCCGGCTCTGCACCTGCGCCGCCTTGGCCGCGTGCGCCGAGAAGCGCTCGATGAAGCGCTGCTCCTTCGCCAGCTTGGCCTGCTGCCGCGCGTACGCCGCCTCCTGATTGGCCTCACGCAGCTCGCGCTCGCGAACATAGAAATCGTAATTGCCGGAGTAGGTGACGATCTCGCCGGCGTCGATCTCGATGATCCGGGAGACGATGCGGTTCATGAAATCGCGGTCGTGGGAGGTGATGAAGATGGTCGACGGCACGCTCTTCAAAAAGCGCTCGAGCCAGAC
>JBGPFD010000276.1:0-3520 GCA_041483175.1 Thermoanaerobaculia bacterium
CGCCGGGCCGATGAGCGAAAGCAGATTCACGACGATCCACCATCCGACAACGATGCCCGCGGAGCGTCCGCGCGACAGCCGTGAGACCGCCGCGAAGCCAATGACCAGGAGGACGACCGACCAGATCGCGAACAGATCGACCGACGAGGCGAGGGCGAACTGGAGCGGCTTCGTTCTCGGATCGAAAAGAAATCCGAGGTTCGACATCAGCGGATTCTGGAGGTCGACGATCGAAAGCGACTTACGGCTCAGAATGACCACGGTCCCGAAGATTCCTTTGATCAGCCGCGGGTACCACGCGTAAACGGTGACCGAAAAGGCCTGCCGGTAATCCCCTTCGCCCGCCATCAGCCGGAACGTGAGCAACAGCACTCCGGCGACGATCAACAGCATGCTCGCGGAAATGATTGGGCTGGCGTAGGCCGTGATCTTCATCGTCGCGGCGGTAAACCGCACCATCGTGTCGACCTGACTCGCCGGCATGTCCGCGGTCTTCGGATTCATCTCCATCGCTTCGCGCGCCAGCGTCGGGAAATCGACACGGCTGGCGATGAGCACTCCGCCGAGAATCGCGACGACCATGACCAGCAGCAGCGGCACGACCCAGTCGGGGCGACGTGCGATCGATTCGAACGTCTCGACCGGCGAAATCAGAACGCCAATGATTCGCTCAAACGGATTCGGCTTCGGCGCCCTGTCCGCGGGTGCCGCGGGAGAAGGCATCTCGATGTCGGTCACTGTTTCGCATCCCCTGCTGGCGTCTGGACCCGATTTCCGTAGTTCAGCCAATTGTAATGGTCAAACGAGGCAAAAACTCGCGGTTCCGCAGTGGTGGTCGGCTCGTCGACACGAATATTGACCACGTCCAGCAGATCTCCCACCGCGCGGTGATACGTGGCGATGGCCTTGTTGTAGCCGACCAGGGCCTGGAGCTCGCTCGCGCGTGCGCTGGTGAGCTGCTGCTGAATCTGCAGGACCTCGAAATTCGTGGCTAAGCCGTTCTCATAGCGCTTGCGCTCGGCATCCAGATTCTGCTCCGCCGCGATCCGGGCGCTACGCGAAGCGGTGATCAACTTCGCCGCGGTGTCGGCGTCGCGCGCTGCCTTGCGCACCTCGACGGCGATGGTCTGCCGCGTCTGCGCCTCGTTGGTCCGGGAGAGTGCCAGGTCCAGTTCCGCCTGCTTCGCTGCCGCCCGCGCGGCGATGTTCATGACCGGAAGACCAACGTTGAACCCGAAGGTCCAGGAGGGAAAGTCGTTTGCGAACACCTGATTCACAGCCGTGCCGAAGCCGTTCGATTTCACCGTGCCTGTCGGCAAGCCGGTAATGGGATCAATCGCCGCCGAACGGCCCGCAAGCCCAGCAGCCGTGTAGCTCAGGGCCAGATCGACCTGGGGCAGCGCCTGATTGCGGGCAAAGACGTACTGAACTCGTTTGCTCGCCGTGGTCAATTGCGCCTCGTGCAGCTCAGGGCGCAACTGCAGGGCGCTGGCCACAGCCTGCTCCTGATCGATGGTCACGGGTGTATAGCCGACAGGAGAAGTCGGGATTAGCGGACGGTCCCAGTCAGCGGGAGCGAGATTCAACAGCGCGCGCAGGCGATCTTCCGCATCGCGCACGCCGGCCTCGGCGGCAATCAGGTTCCCTTCCTGCGTGGCGATCTGTACGCGTGGCTGGAGGATGTCGAGAGGAGCAGAAGCGCCGACGTCGATGCGGATCTGCGTGATCCGCGCCTGATCGCGCGCCAGGAAGAGTGCCTCTTTGACCACATCGACGAACTGCCGCGCGTAGACCAGGTCGAGATAGGCCTGATCGACCGAAACCGCGGTGTCCATCAGCACGCCGCGGAACAGATCGCGATTGATGCCCAGCGTGTTGCGGGCGATGGTGATCGTGCGCTTGGTGACATCAACACCGAAATTGCGCAGCAGCGGCTGGTTGAGTCCCAACGCGAGATTGCTGCGATAGGCAGGATTAATGAAGGTGCCGCCGCCCGTGGTCGTCGCGCGCGAATTGTTGAATCCCAACGAGTATGATCCGCCGGTCGGAATAAGCTGCGACACACCGATATTGGCGACCGTGGCGCGGCTGCCGCTCGCCTGGAACGTCGAAATCGGCGGCAACTGCTGCTTTTGTTCCTGCAGGGTGCCCGTGGCGAGCCAATCGAAAATCCCGTACGACCCGCGCAGGCTCTGCCCCGCCTCGAGGTAGTCGTATCGCTGCACATCGATGCCGATGTTGCGCTCCATTGCCGTCTTCAGGGCGTCGTCGAGGCTGAGACGCACGGCGCGTGGATTGGCCAGATCCTTGTCAGTATCGGCGGCGACAGGCGGGGTCACCGGTGCGGTAACCGGTTGCACCTGCACATCAGGGGATGGCGTGGTGGTCACGGTCTTTGGCGCGGGCGCGGGCATCGGCGTCTGCGCCGCGGGTTTCGTCGAGCGCGTCTGCGCCGTGAGCGCGGTTGCACCCAGAACGCAGAGCACTGCGAGCATGCGTCGAACAGCAGTCATGAGTCCCTCCTGGACACGCTCTATTACGAATTGGTGGGTCTGTGGTTTCCGCAACCGGGGAGGCACCGATTGAAACGGTGCATTCTACCGGCAGCCGCACGAGATCACTACGAGACTGGCGTGAATTTGTCGAAAGGTTGCCCTTCGGCCGGCGAATCGTATCCGGCGACCGGCTCTCCCGCGAAGTGGCAGGCGGCGAATTGTCCCGGACGATGCTCGATCAGCGCTGGAACGACATCGCGGCAGATGGGGAACTGCGCGATCGGGCAGCGGGTATGGAAGACGCAACCGCCCGGCGGATCGAGCGGCGTGGGGATGTCGCCCTCGAGCAGAATGCGCGACTTGTGGACGCGCGGATCGGGCACTGGAACCGCCGACAGCAGCGCCTTGGTATAGGGATGCAGCGGCTGGTCGTAGAGCTCGCGCCGGCCGGCCAGCTCCATGATCTTGCCGAGGTACATGACGGCGACGCGCGTGGAAATATGCTCGACAACGGAAAGATCGTGGGCGATGAAAAGGTATGTCAGCCCCAGCTCGTCCTGCAGATCCTGCAGCAGATTGACGACCTGGGCCTGCACCGAAACGTCGAGCGCGGAGACCGGCTCATCGAGCACGAGAAACTTCGGGTTGGTAGCCAGCGCGCGCGCCACGCCGATCCGCTGCCGCTGGCCGCCCGAGAACTCATGCGGATAGCGCTTGCGGTACTCGGTACTGAGCCCCACCCGCTCGAGCAGTTCCGCGACGCGGTCGGCGCGCTCGCTGGAGCTCATGCCGCCGTGGATGATCAACGGCTCGGCGATGATCGTGCCGACGGTCATGCGGGGATTCAACGACGCGTACGGATCCTGAAAGACGATCTGCATGTTCCGCCGCATGCGGCGCATCTCCCCCGCGCCGAGTCGCAGCAGACCGACGCCTTCGAACTCGATCGTTCCCGACGTCGGCTCGATCAGGCGCAGGATGCAGCGGCCGACCGTCGTTTTCCCCGATCCTGATTCGCCCACCAG
>JBGPFD010000277.1:0-3479 GCA_041483175.1 Thermoanaerobaculia bacterium
CGTTCGATTGTAGATTCGTGGAGGCCCATATGAAAATCTCCAGCTCCGCATTTGCTGATGGTCAATCGATTCCGAAGAAGTACACCTGCGACGGCAACGACACCATCCCGCCGCTCGAGTTCGTGGGCCTTCCGGCGGGGACGAAGAGTCTCGCGCTAGTGATGGACGATCCCGACGCGCCGGGCGGCACGTTCGATCACTGGGTCGTCTGGAACATCCCGCCGGAAACGACCGCCATCGCCGAAGGGCGCGCGCCGAAGGGCGTCGCCGGGCGCAATAGCTTCCGCAAGAACGGCTACGGCGGGCCGTGCCCGCCCGACCGCGAGCATCGCTACTTCTTCAAACTCTACGCGCTCAACACGACGCTGAATCTGCCGCCGTCGGCGACGAAGGGCGATCTCGAGAAAGCGATGACGGGACACGTCGCCGGAGAAGCGCAGATGATGGGGCGGTATAAACGGTAGTTACCAACCCTTGCGCTGCCGCAACGACGTGATGTGCGCGACGTGATGCCGCCCGTGCCAGGCGTAGAGCGCGAGCAGGTTATCGACGCTCATCGGGCCGCTCTCGGGATGGATCAGCGTCCGCTGAAACTCTTTTTCTTTCATCGAGCGCAGCAGGCGCACCCAGCGATCATGCAAAGCCTCGAGCATCGCCAGTGACGTGGTTACCGGCGTGGCGTGCGTGTCGGGCAGCGCGGCCCACTGTGCCTCATCGTACGGCTTGATCGTCGGCCGGTCTTCCGTGAGCGCGAGCTTGAACCGGATGTATGCGTTGAGGTGGCTGTCGGGCACGTGATGCACGACCTGGCGCACACTCCAGCCGCCCTCGCGGTACGGCGTGTCGAGTTGGGCCGGCGTGAGACCGTGGATGGCGTCGCGCATGCGGGTGGGAGCGGCGGCGATCTGATCGATCATCTGCCGCCGCTCGTCTCCGCTCAGTGAATCGCGCTTTTCGAATTTTCCGATCGGATAACGGAGGTCATCACTCATGCGCGAAGCTTACACTCATGGCGTCAGTCCGAGGGCTCTCTTCAGAAGAGCGATCTGCCCGGCGTGGTAGACGTTGTGCTGCAGGATTCCGAGGATCTCGCTCTCGATTTTTCGCGGCTCGCCGGGGACCAACTTCTCGAGATCGTCGCTGCTCAGCCGCGCCACGGAATCGCAGAGCCGGCTTTCAGCGCGCTCGAGCTCTTTGACCACATGCTGCCACGGCGTCTTCGGATCGAAGTTTTCCTTCAGGCTCGCACCTTCGACGATCTCGCCGCCGGCGCGCCGCGCCACGACATCGATCCACGTGGTGATGTGCACGACCAGCTCGAAGATCGAGTGAGCGCCGGCAACCGGATGCTGCTTCGCCTGCGGTTCGTCGATTCCATCGATCAGCTTCCGTAGTGCCGGACCATGCCACGCGTCGCCGCCGAAGGCGCGATCGAGTTGATCGAGCAGGTGTTCGGTGGAGCGCATCAATCCTCCTGACAACATGACAACCTCCTGACAACATGACAACCCGGCAACCTGGCAACGCGTTCGGGTATATTCGCGCAACATTGTCCTATCAGGCTCATGAATGGCTGAACCTTGCCATCCGGTGGACCCACGTGTTCGCCGGGATCCTGTGGATCGGACAGACGTACTTCTTCACCTGGCTCGATCGCACGCTGCACGAGGAGGGAAACGTCTGGATGGTCCATAGCGGTGGCTTCTACGTCGTCGACAAGAAGGGGGCCAGCGTTCTCCTTCCGCAGAAGCTGCACTGGTTCAAATGGGAGGCCGCGACGACGTGGCTCAGCGGCTTCCTGCTGCTCGGCGTCGTTTACTACGACGGCGGGCTGATGGTCGACGACAGCGTCTGGCCGGCGCGGCCGATCGCCGCAGCAGCGGCGAGCGTCGCATTGATCGTGATCGGCTGGATCGTGTACGACCTGCTCTGGATCTCGCCGCTGCAGCGACACGAGCCGGCGGGGGCGGTGATTTCGTTTCTACTGCTCACAGCGACGATTTTCGGCATGACGCGACTCTTCAGCGCGCGCGCCGCCTACATGCAGATCGGCGCGATGCTCGGCACGATCATGGCGGCGAACGTCTGGATGCGCATCCTCCCCGCGCAGCGGCGGCTGATCGCCGCGGCGAGAGAAGGGCGTCAGCCCGACCTTCGCCTCGCCGACATCGCCAGACAGCGCTCGAAGCAGAACACGTTCATGATCGTGCCGGTGGTGTTCATCATGATCAGCAATCATTTCCCGGTGGCCACGTACGGCAACCGTTACAACTGGATCATCCTCGCCGCGCTGGTTCTCGTCGGATGGGGAGCGGCGAAGATTTTGAGGAGCCGATAGTTGTCATCCCGAGCGGCGAAGCCTGCCCTGAGCGTAGCCGAAGGGACGGCGAGGGATCCCCTTCCCAGGCGCGCAGGGGATCCCTCGCTGCGCTCGGGATGACAGACGAACCATGATCGACACACAACACATCATCGCCTCTCTCGAAGCTCCGCTCGCAGCGCTGGCGCGTCGGTTCCCCGGTGAGTCGGGACAGCGCCAGCCGGTGCACACGGTGTACGGCGGCGCGCATCTCTTCAAATCCGATACGGCGGTGAAGCTCGGCGCTCTCGCGTTGCGCGCCCTCCGCGAACACGCGCCCGATCCGAAGATCTTCGCCGCGGCGACCGGTCTGCCTGCGGATCTCGCGGAAACGATCTACGGTCGGATCACGGAGAAGCTGCAGCGCGAACCAGTCGAAGATTTCCGCATCGATTTCGAAGATGGATATGGCAACCGCGCCGACGACGAAGAAGATCGTCACGCCGCTCTCGCCGCCCGCGAAGTCGCGGCCGGATTGAAGGCGTCCGCGCTCCCTCCGTTCCTCGGCATCCGCATCAAGCCGTTCTCGCAGGAGCTCACGCGCCGCTCGATCCGCACGCTCGAACTTTTTCTGACGGCGCTGCTCGATGCCGCCGGCAAGCTGCCGCCATGGTTCGTGGTCACGCTGCCGAAGATCCAGGTCGTCGAGCAGGTCACGGCGCTGGCGGACATCTTCGATCGTCTCGAGCCGAAGCTCGGCCTCGGTGCCAACGAACTCAAGTTCGAGTTCATGATCGAGACGACGCAGTCGATTCCGCTTCTCGCCGCCATGCTCGACGCGGCCCGTGGGCGCGTCGTCGCCGCTCATTTCGGAACGTATGACTACACCGCGAGCTGCAACATCACCGCGGCGGAGCAGCGGATGGATCATCCGGCGTGCGACTTCGCCCGGCACGCCATGCAGGTGGCGTATGCCGGCACCGGACTGTGGCTCTCCGACGGCGCCACGAACGTGATGCCTATCGGCGATCGGGCGACGGTCCATCGCGCCTGGCGCCTGCACGTCGATCACATCCGCCACTCGCTGGTCAACGGTTTCTACCAGGGGTGGGATCTCAATCCGGCGCAGCTCCCTACGCGCTACGCCGCGGTGTATTCGTTTTTTCTGGAGGGACTCGGC
>JBGPFD010000278.1:0-3452 GCA_041483175.1 Thermoanaerobaculia bacterium
CGTCGCGAAGCTCTCAATCGGTACCTTCACTTCTACAATCATCACCGAGGACATTCATCGCTCAACGACAATCCGCCGATCAGCCGCCTCATTGGGAACAACGTCCTGAGACGCGACAACTAGCGCGTTCCGAACCCGCCACCCAGCTCCACGTGCAGATGCGCGCGCCGAGTCAGGCTGGCGTGTGCTAGCAGCGGATACGGGTCCACCATCTCGTCGTTCTTGTTGATGCCGAAATGGAGGTGGGATGGCGTTCGAAGGGCGTTTCCGGTGTTGCCGACGAATCCGAGGAGATCGCCGGCCTGCACTTCCATCCCTTCGTAAAGGCCGGGAGCCCAGCGATCGAGGTGTGCGTAGTAGAACGCTGTGCCGTTCTCGGTGGTCAGCCAGAGACAGTGGCCGCCCTTCGGTTGATCGCCGATGTAGCTGACGATTCCGTCGGCGGCGGCGACAACGTCCGCACCGCGCGGCGCGAAGATGTCGATGCCTTTGTGCACCCGCACGCCGCCGTCACGCGGGTCATGCCAACTGTCGCTTAGATCGTGCGGCCGAACTCCGACCACGGGCATCCGCAGCAACATCGACGAAAGGGGAGTAAACAGCGCGCGGGCGCGATCGGCGAATTCTCTGTCGCGTGCTTTGGCGCCGGCCATCGTCGGCGCGATGACGGGCGTCCGCGCCATTTCCCGGCTGTTGTATCGATTGAGATCACTGCGCAACTGTGCGGTCAGCTGGCTCCAGTCATCGTCATCGAGCTGCGTGAGCGCGTTGGGATGCGAAGCGGGCTCAGCCGTGCGGTCAAACGAAATGGTCGCGCACCCGCTGAGGAGCACGACACCGCTCAGTGCGCCGACCACACTGCCCCACCGCCTGCAAGCGCGAACCGGGTTCATGAGTATTCCTGGAACTGGCCAGAGTTTACGAACAGCCGATCAGCTTGTAAAGCGGGCGTCCGGGGGGGGCGATCTGAACGGCTACCTCTGCAGTCATCCCGGCAGGAATCAGGCGTGGCGCGCAGGCCGCGCGAGGTGGATTTCCCTCAACAGGTCAGGATCGCGGTCGGAATGACAGCGCCACGAACTCCTCGACGCGCCGGACGCCGACAACCTCGATGTCAGTGCGGATCTCGGCCGCATTTGCGTACGGCACGATCACGCGCCGGAAGCCGAGGGCGGCGCCTTCGCGCGCGCGGAGGTCCGCCTGCGAGACGCCGCGGATCTCGCCGAGCAGGCCCACTTCGCCGAACAACACCGTATCCTGTGGAACGGCGACGCCGTTCTGCGACGACACGAGTGCAGCGATGATTGCGAGGTCGATCGCCGGCTCGTCGACCTGAAGACCGCCGGCGAGATTGACGTAGACATCGCTGGCCAGATAGCTGCCGCCGCCCTTTTTCTCCAGCACCGCCAGCAGCAGCGCGACGCGATTGGCATCGATGCCCATCGCCATCCGTCGCGGAGAGGGAAATGTCGTCTTCGAGACGAGCGCCTGCACCTCGAGAAGAATCGGCCGCGTTCCTTCGACCGCGGCGACCACCGCCGAGCCGGGGGCGGCGCTCCGCTGGGCGATCAGCGCCGCCGAAGGGTTCGCCACCTCGGCCAGGCCGTTGTCATGCATGTCGAAGAGGGCGACCTCGTTGACCGGGCCGAAACGATTCTTGTAAGCGCGGATGAGGCGGAAGTTCTGAAACTTCTCGCCTTCGAAGTAGAGAACCGTGTCGACGATGTGCTCGAGCGATTTCGGGCCGGCAATCGTCCCTTCCTTCGTGATGTGGCCGATGAGAAACATCGGGACCGCCAGCCGCTTGGCCGCGGCCATCAGATTGCCCGCCGAGTCGCGCACCTGCCCGATCGAGCCGGGCGTGCCATCGTTGGTCGACGTGTGCGCCGTCTGGATGGAGTCGACGATCACCGCCACCGGCTTCATCCTTTCCGCCTCGGCGACGATCCGCTCGACGGAGGTCTCGGCGAAGAGGCGGATGTTCTCGCTGGTCGTGCCGAGGCGCCGCGCGCGAAGCGCGATCTGGCGCGGCGACTCCTCGCCGGACACGTAGAGCACCGGCCCGTGCTGCGCCAGCTCGTGCGCCGCCTGCAGCAGGAGGGTCGACTTTCCGATCCCCGGCTCTCCGCCGACCAGCGTCACCGCCCCGGGGACGAGACCGCCGCCGAGCACGCGATCGAGGCCCGGAATGCGGGTCGACAGCCGCGGAACGTCATCCGCATCGATCTGCGCCAGTCCGATCGGCGCGCTGGCGGGAACGGGCGCGCCTGGCGCCTGTTCCTCCTGCGCGTAGGAGTTCCAGGCATTGCACTCAGGACAGCGGCCGAGCCACTTGGTCGCCTGGTTTCCACACTCGACGCAGGCGTAGATCGTCGCTGCCTTTTTTGCCACCGGAAATGATTGTAGCAGCGCGACGAAACGACTCTACGTGTGGTGGATTTCCTCGAGGTGCTTCTGCTCGCCGACCGCGTACGCCTCGCGGATCCAGCCGCGAAACTGCTCGTCGATATCGTCGGGCGACTGGAGGCGGAAGTGATGGAGGTGATTCCGCGGCGAGATCGTGTCAATTCTCGGAAAGCGGGGATTGTCGATGCGGCGTGCGAACACGAAATGTCCCGACAGATGCTGCGGTCGCGGTGTGATCGCCGCGAAGGACATCCGCACGTGAAAGGCGATGCGTGTTTTTTCCGGAATCACCGTCACCGGACCGCACTCGTGCACCGCCGCGGCGAACGCCTCGAACACACGCCGGACCTCGGGGTTCGCGCCTTGGAAGTGCCGTTCGAGGTCAGCGGTGCTACCGCAGAAATGCGATTGATTCCGGTTCGCGAACGTCCGTCCGCACGCCTCACACGACCACAATGGGAGGGCCACCCCGATAGTCTACGATGGGCTGATGAACTTCGAGCGTCTTTTCGCATACGACGACTGGGCCAACCGTGCGGAAATGGGGCATCTTCGGTCACTGCCTGCCCCTCCCGCCCGCGCGGTGGCCATTCTCGCGCACATCGCCGGCACCGAATGGCTGTGGCTCGGCCGCCTGCGCCGGCAGACGGGGGTGGTCGTCTGGCCGGATTGGGGTCTCGATCGATGCGCCGAGGAGTTCGCGCGGCTCTACGCGGAGTGGAAAGCCTTCCTTCCGACCCTCGATCGCGACGCAGGCGTCGGGTACCTCAATTCCAAAAGGGAGCGTTGGAGCAGCCGAGCCGAGGACATCGTCATGCATGTGATCCTCCACGGCGCTTATCACCGCGGCCAGATTGCCACGCTCGTGCGCGGCGCCGGCGAGACGCCCGCCTATACGGACTTCATCCACTGCGTCCGTCAGGGGTGGGTGACGTGACGTTGGGGTCAGGTCTACACATTCCTTTAACAGGAAAGTGTAGACCTGACCCCAACCTTTCCAATAAACTACGAAATCATTTCTACCCCCAAAAAGCGCTGCATCTCCC
>JBGPFD010000279.1:0-3365 GCA_041483175.1 Thermoanaerobaculia bacterium
CAGCCCCCTCCTCAAGAATTCCCCCCGCCCCGGCTTCGCCACGTACTTCCCATCTTCAATCACCATCTCACCTCGCGACAAGACGGTCTTGGTCACCCCGCGCACCTTCATCCCCTCGTACGCAGAATAGTCAACGTTCATATGATGCGTTTTCGCACTGATGACCATCTGTTCATCGGGGTCGAAGATGACGATGTCCGCATCCGAGCCGACGGCGATGGTCCCTTTCCTCGGGAAGAGGCCGAAGATCTTCGCCGGTGCGGTGGAGACGATTTCCACGAATCGATTGAGCGAGATGCGCCCCTGCGCCACGCCGCCGTTGAACACCAGCGACATTCGATGCTCCACGCCCGGCCCGCCGTTCGGGATTTTCGAGAAGTCGCCCCTGCCGAGCTCTTTCTGTTCCTTGAAGCAGAACGGGCAGTGATCGGTGGAGACGACCTGCAGGTCGTTGAACTTCAGCCCCCGCCACAGCTCGTCCTGATTCCACTTCTCGCGAATGGGCGGGGTCATGACGTACTTCGCCCCTTCGAAGCCGGGCTTCTCGTACACGCTGTAGTCGAGGAAAAGATACTGCGGGCACGTTTCCGCATACGCGGGAACGCCCGTGTCGCGCGCCCGGACGACCTCGTCGAGTGCGTCCTTGCAACTGAGGTGGACGATGTACACCGGCGTACCGGCGATCTCGGCGATGGCGATGGCCCGATGCACCCCTTCCGCCTCGGCCTTCGTCGGCCGCGTCAGCGCGTGATATTTCGGTTCTGTCTTGCCCTGCGCCAGCGCGCGCTTGACGATCGCGTCGATCACCACGCCGTTCTCCGCGTGCATGCAGATCAGCCCGCCCGCCTCCCCCGCGGTGGTCATCGCTTTGTAGATCGTGGCGTCGTCGACCAGAAAGACGCCGGGATAGGCCATGAAGAGCTTGAAGCTGGTGACGCCCTGCCGGATCATCTCCTTCATCTGCGGCAGGCGGTCGTCCGGAAGATCGGTGCAGATCAGGTGGAATCCGTAGTCGATCGACGCTTTCCCTTCTGCCTTCTTGAACCAGACGTCGAGTGCCTGACTGAGCGACTGCCCTTTGTATTGCACGGCGAAGTCGATGATGGTGGTCGTGCCGCCGAACGCAGCGGCGCGGGTGCCGGTCTCGAAATTATCCGAAGACGACGTGCCGCCGAAAGGCAGATCCATGTGTGTGTGGGGATCGATCCCGCCGGGGATCACCAGCCGCCCTTTGGCATCGATCTTCTTGTCGGCCTTGACGTCGATTTCTTTCCCGATCATGGCCACTTTCCCACCCTCGATCAGGATGTCGGCGTGGTAGTCATCGACGGCGGTGACGATGCGGCCGTTGCGGATGACGGTTCTCATGGGCGCCTCCTCGGACGACGTGCGGCGATTGTAGCTCAGCGCGAAAAGGTGCCGATCCGGTTGCGTGCCAGCACGTGATCGCCGGGCGTGATGTACAGGACGAGTGACTGCCCGGCGGTGACCGGCTCCGGAGCGTTCCAGACGCGATCGGCCGTGGTGTGAAACGTCAGCCGCACATGCTCGGCCGACTCGATCGAAACCCGCCGCGTCTCGCTGTTGCCGAGCGTGCCGATCTGGTAGCGGTTCCCGCCGGCGTCGATCACCACGTTCATCAGAGTCGTTCCCGACTGATTGAGGATCACCACTCTGGCGGGCAAGGTCCCCACGTGCCAGGTGATGATCAGCACTCCGGCGATGCCGAGGACGATCGACCAGAGGGCGCGCTTGGAGATCAAGTTATCAACGGCGCGATGCTGCCGCTTTCTTCAGGATCGCCGCGGCGCGCGTGGCCTCGTCGTCGGAACCGAACCCGAACACCGCGGAGTAGCGATTGCCGATCACCTGGGCCACGAGGAAGTGGATGTTGATGCCGGCATCGGCGATGGCGCGCGCGAGCGTGTGCCCGAGTCCCGGCCGGTTCTCGCCCTGCACCAGCAGCGACGGCGGACCGGACGCGGCGAGTCCTGCCTGCCGCGCGGCGGCGATGACTTTCTTCCCGGAGACCGGCAGCACCTCGATGGTTGCCTTGCCGCCCATGTGATAGCCCATGACGACCTGCAGGTTCGCGCCCGCGTTTGCCAGCGGCTCGAGAGTCTGTGCCAGCATGCCGGGGCGGTCTTCGACCTCACGACGCCAGAGCGTGATCTTCTTCACTGCGATAGCCATATGGCACCTCCGTCGGACCGGTCAGCATACTGCTCTTCGAGCCGGCCGGGCGATTCCACTGAGCCGCAGTCCTGTGGTTCGTTGGTCGTGGTTTCCACGAGCAGTAGTGGGTATCACCGAAAAACCTCTAGTCCTTCGGGCACAATACGCGCGGAATGCTGCCGGTTTGGCCTGAACTCGTTTCTCCCGGCGCGCCGCCTGATGACGCTCTCGCGGTGGTCGGCTTTGACGTTCCGCTGAGCGGAGCCGCGGTGGCCATTCCGATCCGTCAGCTCGGCGCAGCGCCGCTGTTCGAGGTCTGGCGGTCGTTGCTGCCGGTCACACGCGCGCGCTGCGGCGAGGTTTCATTCTCTTCGAACGGCGCTGCGCTTTTTGGCACCGCCGCCGCGCAGGGGTCGGACACCGCGTCGGTGACCGCACGGCTGTACGACCAGATCGTCCAGGCCACGCGAAAGGCTGGCTATCCGCACCTGCTTCGGGTGTGGAATCACGTCGGCGCGATCAACGAATGCGAGGGCGATCTCGAGCGCTACCGGCAATTCTCCGTCGGACGGCATGAAGCGCTGACGCGGCTCGGATACGCGCGGGAGCAGTTCCCGGCGGCGAGTGCCGTGGGGATGAGCACCCAAGGCGTGGCCATCTACTTCATGGCCTCGCGCGTTCGCGCCGTACAGGTCGAAAATCCGCGGCAAGTCGCGGCGTATGAGTATCCGCCTCTCTACGGCCTGCGGAGTCCATCGTTCTCCCGCGCCACGGTCGCGCAGTGGGACGGGGAGACGATGATCTTCATCTCCGGGACGTCGAGCGTCGTCGGCCATGAGACTCGTCATGTCGGAGATGTCGAGGCGCAACTCGGCGAGACGCTTTGCAATCTCGAGAAGATCGTCTGTGAAGCGGCAGCGCGCGTGGGCCTCCGCGCGACGCTCGACGATTTGCGGATTGTGAAGACCTACATGCGGCGCGCCGCCGACTACGACCGTCTCTCCTCGCTGCTCCTCGCATCGCTGCCGGGCGCGCAGCACATGTTTCTCGAAAGCGACATCTGCCGCCGCGATCTGCTGGTCGAGGTCGAAGGCATCGTGCGGATCTAAAGCGCGAGCCGGCGGTGCCACTGCGCGGCGATCTTTCGCAGGTCGTCGATGTCCCCATGACGCCTGAATGCGCCGACTTCC
>JBGPFD010000280.1:0-3355 GCA_041483175.1 Thermoanaerobaculia bacterium
GAGAAACCTCGCGGGCGGATCGAACGAGATCTTCCGCCTCCCGATGCGGGGCTACTTCTCGATGGATTCCGGAAAGAGCTGGGGCGGCGTCGACCTTCCGCTTCCGCCGCCGATCGGCGCGAACGGCGTGGACTTCGGCTCGGATCCAACGCTGGCCTTCGACACGCAAGGCAATCTCTACTACGGGTACATCGTGGTCTTCTTCAGCGCGAACTTTGGAGGAATCAACGGCACGGAGATGGCCGTGGCCCGCTCGACCGATGGCGGCAAGAGCTATCCGACCGTGACCTTCTTTTCGTTCGAGGGCGGCGAGAATCACTTCAATGACAAACCGATGATCACCACGGACGTCAACCCAACGTCGCCGTTCGTCGACAACGTCTACATCGCTTGGGATGCCGCGGTCGGCGGCTCGAGCAGCGGCGGCATGCGGCTGGCCCGCTCCAGCGATCACGGCGCGACCTTCACCACGACGCGCGTCGACAACGCCAAAGGACAGGGGCTCGGCATCGGCGCGGTGCCGTTCGTCGGCACCAATGGCGAGGTCTACGTCGCGTGGAACGACTACGGGGCGAACACCATCGCCTTCAACCGCTCGTTCGACGGCGGCGCAACCTGGGATCGGCAGAACGTCATCGCCGCGAAGAGCATCCCCTTCGACATCGCCATCCCGGCGGAATTCAACCGCGCCGCGCTGGTCTATCCCGCCTGCGATGTCGACCGGAGCAAGGGAACCCATCGCGGACGGCTGGTCTGCTCATGGATGGATCTGGCCGGCAACGGAACCACCGACATTCTGATCTCGTTCTCCGACGACAGGGGATCAACCTGGTCGCTCCCGCACCCGGCAACCGACGCCCTTCCCTTCGCGGTCGACCGTTTCAATCAGTGGCTTTCGGTCGATCCGGTGACCAGCGAGGTGAACGTCTCCTTCTATGACACGCGAAACGACACCACTGGCTCTCGGTACATGACCGATACCTATCTCTCGCGCTCCAGCGACGGCGGCGCCACATTCGGACCGAACGCGCGCGTCTCGACCGCCAGCTCCAACGAGCACGACTGCGGCGGCCTCTTCCCCTGCTCCTCGATCAACTACGGCAACCAGCAGGGCGATTACGAAGGGCTGGTCGCTTACGGCGGCGTTGCCCATCCGATCTGGACCGACAGCCGGCGCAATCAGGAGCCGGCCCCTGGCTGCACGACCCGGGGTCTGATGGAAGAAGTCTTCACCACGAGCGTGAAATAGTGCGAAAAAGGAGGACAGCCGAGGGCGGCTGTCCTCCACTATCATGCACGGGCATGAAGGCGACTGTCGTCGTGGAATTGAAGCCCTCCGTCCTCGATCCGCAGGGAAAGGCCATCCAACACTCGCTGAGTTCGCTCGGTTTCTCGGGCGTGGAAGATGTTCGGGCCGGCAAATTGTTTCGACTTACGCTGGCGGATCGTGGGCAACCACGACCGGAAGTCGAGCGGCAGATTCGTCAAATGTGTGAGAAGCTTCTCGCAAATACGGTCATCGAAAACTTCTCCTACTCACTCGAGGAGTGATCACACAGCGGCCGCGGTCGTGCTGCTCACTTTATCCGCGGCATTTCCCCTCGCCGCACAGTCGAATCTGACTGCCGTCTCCACTGGCGATCATAAAGTCGTGCGCCGCTGGGTGCTTCCCGGCGATCCTCATGGCATCGCCCTCGGCGCCGATGGAACGCTGTACGCCGGTCTGGCGCAGCCGCAGGCGGTTGTGGCCATCGACCCGATGAGCGGCGCGGTGAAACGGCGCCTGGTCCTCGACTCCGCGGAGATCGCGGCGACAAAAGAGCTGGTGACACTGCGCACGAATCGCGACGGCACGCGGCTGTTCATCGCCAACGGCAGCGATGAAAGCGCGACGATCCTTTCGCTACCGGACATGAAAGTCCTCCGCGAGATCACCATCGAGGGCCAGCCGATCCGCGACGCGTTGCCCGATCCGGCCGGCCGCTACCTCTTCCTGCTCGGCCGCCGCGTTCACGTCTATGACGGAGAGGGCCAGGGCGAGCTGCGCACGATCGAGTTTGACGACCCGATGGCCATCGCCGTCAGCGCGAACGGATCGATGCTCGCGGTGATCGGGCCGCAGAACTTCGGCAACACCAAAGCAACTGTGGTCGCGCTTTACGACACGACGAAGTTCGACGAGCGCGCGCGCGATCCGATGCAAACCGACAAAACAATCGAGGCCGCCCTCTTTGCCGCCGGCGACCGCGTCCTGATGGCCCTCAGCCGCGACACGCTCTTCGAGAAACCGCTCACGCATCGCGAGAAAACGATGTCGGCCGGCGACGACGGCCGGATGCACATGTCCATCGATTTCGGCGATCTGGTCAACAGTGAGCGCATCTGCCTGCCGGAAAAAAGCGGCGCGCAGATCGCCGCGCTTGCCACGCCGCAGCTCCTGCTGTTCGCCGAGCGCCGCTGCAGCAGCGACGGGGCGTTTTCCGGCTCCGCCCGGCTGGTCACTCCCGCTTCACTCTACGGCGTCGACGCCTATGCGGTGGCCTACGACCGCGCGCAAAATCTTCTCTACACGACCGAGAGGAGTGGATACCTTACAATTTACAAAGTGCCGCGTGCGCCAATCGCGCATTGAGTCAACCGTTATGAAATTTGGCATTGTCGTTCTCCCCGGCTCCAACTGCGATCACGACGCGCTCCATGTGACGCGCGACATTCTCGGTGCGAAGGCGGAAGTGTTGTGGCACAAAGACACCGACCTCAAGAGCGTCGACTGCGTGATCGTCCCCGGCGGGTTCGCCTACGGCGACTACCTGCGCGCCGGCGCGCTGGCGAAATTCGCTCCCATCATGGAGCCGATTCGCCGCCATGCCGCGGCGGGTGGACTGGTGTTCGGGATCTGCAACGGCTTCCAGGTGCTGACCGAGGTGGGGCTTCTGCCCGGCGCGCTGATGCGCAACGAGCACCTTCGCTTCGCCGGCCGCGACATCCACTTGCGCACGGAAGAAACGAACACACCGTTTACCTCGGAGCTATCGCCGGGCCAGATTCTGCGAATGCCGATCGCGCACGGCGAGGGAAATTACTTCGCCGACGACGCCACGCTCGACGAGCTGGAGCGAAACCACCAGGTCATCTTCCGCTACTGCGACGCGGAGGGCCGCCTGACAGGCGACGCGAATCCCAACGGCTCGGCGCGGAACATCGCCGGCATCTGCAACCTCGCACGGAACGTCATGGGAATGATGCCCCACCCGGAACGCTGCGCCGAGGCGCTGCTGGGGAACGCGGACGGCCTGGGCATCTTCAAGTCGATTGCTGCCTCCCTCGCGCGCGTGTAGATTCATCATCGGATGCC
>JBGPFD010000281.1:0-3347 GCA_041483175.1 Thermoanaerobaculia bacterium
GACGTTCGAGCTCCCCGGCGCAGTGTTCTGCGTAACCGTGGTGTACGGCGCGACGATCACGTGCGACGACGACGGCAGATCGTGCAGTCCGGTCAGCGGTGTGAGACGGCAGATCAGGCAGTTTGCGCCGCGCGGCACCGGCATCGAAGCGATCTGATATCGCCGGTCACGCGAATAGTTGCGCATCAGGATAATGCCCCACGTCTGCTCGCGCCCCGCCGAGTAGCGCAGCGACGAAAACGGGATGCGCATCTCTAGCGTCCACCCCTCCGGAGTGATCCGCCCCGCCGCGTGCCAGTAGTAATCAGGAGCGGCATCCTCGCCGCTGGTGTCGCTGTTGATGGCGTCGAACTGCACCCCGCGCGGCGTGGAGATGAACTCCACCCCCGTTTTTCGATCGTCGCTTGGATTGAGGATCACACCCGCGAAATCGACACCGTCGCTGACGTTGTCGCGATCGGCGTACGGCGCGCGAATGGTCTTCGGGTTCGGATCGTCATTGATGAACGCAATGTAGAGGAAGCGCGCGTCGTAGCCGAGATACGCGACCGTGCGCACCTTTGGCTCGATGTTGTCGCCTGGACTGAATTCGTACCACCGGTCGATCCGGGTGGCGTCTTTCCACTCCTCGGGAGAAACGTTGCCGTCGATGTCCGGCGGAGACGCGAGGTGCTGGATGCGAATCTCGGAGGGCTGCCCGTGCAGCAACGGAACGATCAGCAGTGTCAGAAGGACGGCCCCAAGGGTCTTCCTCATCGTCTGCGATATCCTCTGCGAACTATGAAGCAAATTCAAACGCGCATTCTGCCTTTTGCTCTTGCCTTTGTCGCCTGCTCGCTGCTGGCTGACACCAATCCGTTTCTTGCGCCGAGTACCCTTCCGTTCCAGGCGCCGCCGTTCGACAAGATCAAGGACAGCGACTACCAGCCGGCCATCGAGGAAGGCATGAAGCAGGAACTCGCGGAGATCGAAGCGATCGCCAACAGTCCCGACGCGCCGACGTTCGCCAACACCCTCGAGGCGATGGAGCGCTCGGGGGATCTGCTGCGCCGCGTGACGCGCGTCTTCTACGGCATGGCGCAGGCGAACACCAACCCGACCATCCAGAAGGTACAGGCCGAGGAGGCGCCGAAACTCGCCGCGCACCGCGACGCGATTTATCTCAATCCGAAACTCTTCGCGCGGGTGAAGGCCATCTACGATCAGCGCGACACGCTGAATCTGAATCCGGAGCAGAAGCGGCTGGCCGAGCGCGACCATCGCGATTTTGTCCGCGCCGGCGCGCTCCTTTCCGACGCCGACAAGGACATGCTGCGCGCGCTGAACAAGGAGCAATCGCAACTCACGACCGAGTACCGCAAGAAGGTGCTCGCCGACACCAACGCCTCCGCGGTGGTGGTCGACGAAAAACCACTGCTCGACGGCCTCCCCGAGAGCGAGATCGCAGCGGCGGCGGAGAAAGCGAAGGAGCGCGGCCTTGCCGGAAAGTGGCTGCTGACGCTGCAGAACACCACGCAGCAGCCGCCCCTGACGTTTTTGAAGGATCGCGCCATGCGCACACGCCTGCACGCGGCGTCGTCACAGCGCGGGAATCACGGCGGCGACAACGACACGAAGGCCATCGTCGAGCGGCTGGCCCAGCTCCGCGCACAGCGCGCCAAACTGCTCGGCTTTCCGACCTTTGCCGCGTACAACCTCGACGATCAGATGGCCAAGACCCCGGAGAACGCGCTGAAGCTGATGACCGACATGGTTCCGGCATCGACGGCAAAGGCGCGCGACGAGGCAGCGCGCATGCAGAAGCTGATCGATGCGCAGCAGGGCGGCTTCAGCCTAGGGCCGCAGGACTGGCAGTTCTATGCCGAGCAGGTGCGCAAGGCCGAGTACGATCTCGACGACGCGCAGGTCCGGCCGTACTTCGATTTCGATCGCGTCCTGCGCGACGGCGTCTTTTTCGCCGCGAACAAGCTCTACGGGATCAGCTTCAAGGAGCGGAAGGATATCCCCGTCTATCAGCAGGACGTCCGCGTCTTCGAAGTGACCGACTCCGACGGCAAGCCGCTGTCGCTCTTCTACATCGATCCGTTCTCACGATCGAACAAGAGTGGCGGCGCCTGGAGCAGCGGATTCGTCGGCCAGAGCAAACTCCTGGGCACGAAGCCGGTGGTCGCGAATACGGAGAACTTCACCCGGCCCGCTCCCGGACAGCCGGCGCTCCTCAGCTTCACCGACGTGACCACGATGTTCCACGAGTTCGGCCACGCGATGCACGCCATGTTCTCCAACATCACCTACCCGAGTGTCGGCGGCACGCCGCGCGACTTCGTCGAATTCCCGTCACAGTTCAACGAGCATTGGGCGCTGGAACCGACGGTCTTCGCGAACTACGCGAAGCACACCAAGACGGGAGAGCCGATGCCGAAGGAGCTCGTCGAAAAGATCCGGAAAGTCGGGACGTTCAATCAGGGCTTCGCCACGACCGAGTACCTTGGCGCCGCGCTTCTGGACATGGCGTGGCACGCGCTTCCGCCCGACGCGCCGCTGCAGGACGTCAACACGTTCGAGCCGGCCGCGCTCGACCGCTTCAAGATCGCCATGCCGCAAGTGCCGCCCCGATATCACACGACGTACTTCTCGCACATCTGGGGAAGCGGTTACGCCGCCGGCTACTACGCCTATCTCTGGAGTGAAGTGCTCGACGACGACGCGTACTACTGGTTCAAGGAGCACGGCGGAATGACCCGCGCCAACGGGCAGCGATTCCGGGACATGATCCTTTCGCGTGGCGGCACCGAGGATCCGGCCGCGATGTTCCGCGCGTTCCGGGGGCGCGATCCGATCGTCGAGCCGCTGCTGCTCGAGCGGGGATTGAAGTAAGTGTAGCGGCGGGCGTCCTCGCCCGCCGGGCCGGCCGAAGGCTGCACGCGTGCGTAACCGCTCGTGTAGCAGCGGGCGTTTTCGCCCGCTGGGCCGGCGGGGACGCCGGCCCCTACACCAAAGGCTGTGCTCCATTTTCAACGTTGTTCGGTCAGTACCGGCGCGATGTTCGCCAGCGTCGCGTCCTTCCACACCGATGGCACCGGACGGATGAAGGTGACGATGCCGGCGACCGGCGCGCGGACCTCCTTCATCGGCCTGCCGAGGTAGTCGGTCATCGATCCGAGGAGCATTCCTTCGCTGACGTACGTGCCGCCGCGCACCGCGGGGAACCACATCCCGGGCGCGTCGGCGCGGATGCGCGTTCCGGAGCTGACCCATACCGGACGCTCCACCGCGCGCGGCGCGCGATCAATCATCTTCAACGCGCCGAGGACGTTGAGGCAGCCGTCGATCAACGCGTTCACATC
>JBGPFD010000282.1:0-3342 GCA_041483175.1 Thermoanaerobaculia bacterium
TCGCTCCGCTCGGGATGACAATCACCCGCGCGCATGACGGCCGTCATACGCAGTCCGCGCGGCTCATCTCAAGATGAACGATGAGGAGGTGGGGCATGGAGCCGTCTCAACCGAAACTCATCCTCGTCCCCACGGACTTCAGCGAACCTGCGGCGCATGCGCTGCGGTACGCGAGCGCGCTCGGTGAACGGTTCGGCGCCCACCTCCTCGTGATCTACGCCGATCCCTTCGTTCTGCCGCTCGATGTTCCGACCAACGGCACGCAGTTCGCGCTCAGCATCGAAGAAATGGTCGAGCAGGCGCGCGAGGAATTGCAGCGTCACGCGGAGGAGAACATCAGCACGCACGTGCCGTTCGACACGCGCGTGCTCGTCGAGTCGCCGGTCGACGCGATCCTGCGGGAGGCCTGCGAGACCGGCGCCGATCTGATCGTCATGGGAACGCACGGACGGACGGGCCTGCGCAGGCTGCTGGTGGGCTCGGTGACCGAGGCGGTGATGCGCGCCGCGGGAGTCCCGGTAATCGCCGTCAACACCTCGGCGCCAGACAACGCGGCGGTGCACAAAGTCCTCTGCCCGGTGAGCTTCACCGCCGCGTGCCGCGAGGCCCTGCGGTACGCGGCCGCGCTCACCGGGAGCGGCGATGTGCCGCTGGTGCTCTTTCACGCCACCGAGGAGCAGGAACTGGAGAACACGATCCGCGAGCTGATCCGATTGCAGGACTGGGCGCCGGCCGAGCTTGCCGGCCGCTGCGATGTGAAGATCGTCCCGCGACACGCGTCGGCGGAAGACATCGTCACCTTCGCTCGATTGACCACCGCCGATCTCATCGCGGTCGGTGTTCCAGCGAACCGCGGCCTGGCCGACGTTCTCCGCGGCACGATTGCCGAACGCATCGTGCAGAACAGCGGATGCCCGGTGCTGGTGGTCAACGCCGCGGCGGCGAAAGTCGCCGAGGCGGAGCAGACGGGCGCGGGCGTCACGAATCCTTGACGGGATTCCGCTCGCAGTAATCGTCGGACGAAGCCGGATCGAGCTCCCAGCGGTGGGCGTCGCGCCGGCGCTCTTTCTCCACCAGGCGCAGTTCTTCGTTGTCGCGATACGTCACTCCGATCGCTTCGCCGAATCGATCGACGTCGTCCTGATCGGAGAAGGCGGCACTATCCTTGACGATCTCCGGCGACCCCTCTTCGAGATCGAAACGATCCTCATTCATCGCTGCGCCCCCGCTTTCGCCAGGGCGCCGATGCGATGGCCTCCTGCGGCCGGCGGAGTGGAGGTGTTCCGCGCAAGCTCGCCGAATTCGCGGTTGGTCATTCTTCGGCCGACATCGGACTGCGCGACCATGCCGACCAGCGCGCCGTCGGGGCCGATCACCGGCAAATGATGCAGCCGGTTTTCCTCCATCAGATCGATCGCCTTCTCCAGCGGATCATCGGGAGCGACGGTCAGCACCGGAACGGACATGAAGTCGACGGCCGGGCGCTCCGGGGCGTCGAGGGCGGATGCCACGGCGCGGCAGGCGATGTCGCGATCGGTGATGATGCCGAGCAGCGTTCCGGAGTCGGAGATGGGAATGGCCGCGCAATTGTGATCGGCCATCAGCTGCGCCACAAGACGCAACGGCGTATGGGGAGCGCAGCTCGCGGGAGCGGGCGTCATCGCTTCGTAGACTTTCATATCGACCTCCGCATGCTTCGAACATAGGTGCGCCGCGCGCGGCGGACCGCATCGCCCGTCATTTCGGCCCGGTGACCGGCATCACCTCGACGGGTGCCGGGGGTCATCCGGCGGTGGTCGCCGGCGGAACTATCGTGGAATCACACGGGAGGTGTGCCGATGTGTCTCGGAGTGCCCGGCCAGATCATCGAAGTCCGCGGAAAGATCGCCCTCACCGATTTCTGGGGAGTGCAGCGCGAAGTGCTGATCGACAACCTCGCGGAACCGTTGCGGTGCGGGGACACCATCATCGCGCACGCCGGCATCGCGGTCCGCAGGATTCCTCCCGGCGAGGCGGCCGCCGTATTGGCCATGTATGAAGTCGTGCTTTGCGAGGCGGGCGAAGACCCGATCGCGCTCGACGTCATCGAGGAACTGGAACTCGAACCTGCCTGATCATGCGCTGGCAGAGCGCAACCCAGCATGGCATCCCGGGAGCGTGTCCGTTCACTCCGCGATGAAGGAAAGGCCATGGGTCCGACCGTAGTCTGGCAATTGACGCAGAAGTGCGACCTCGACTGCCGCAACTGTGTCATCACCGCAGAGGGATCACGGCGCGGCATGGACGAGCTGTCGACCTTCGAAGCGTACAAAACGATCGACCAGATCGCGGCCATCAAGCCGAAGCACTTCACCATCAGCGGAGGCGATCCGCTCGCACGGAGAGACATTTTCCAACTGGTGGAGTACGCCTGCCGGCGGCGTCTCGATCCGGAAATCGCCATCAGCCCGACCCGCAATCTGACCCGGCAGAACCTCGACGTGCTGCGGCGGATCGGCCTCAAACGCGTCGCCTTCAGCGTCAACGGCTCCACGGCTGACGGGCACGACGCGGTGCACGCCACAGCGGGCACCTTCGCCTCGACCCTGCAGGCGGTTCGATGGGCTCACGACTCCGGCATGACGATGGAGATCAACACGCTGGTCACCCGGCGCACCATGACCGATCTCACGGCGATCGCCGAGCTGATCGAGCCGTTCGAGATCGAGGCGTGGAATCTCTATTTCCTCGTTCCCATCGCCGGATCGCGCACGCTGGAAATCATCAACGCGGAGGAGGCCGAGCGCGTTATCGCAGCGGCCGCCGACCATGCGGCGATGGCCGGGTTTTACATTCGTACCGTGGAAGCGCCGCAATACCGCCGGGTTCTGTTGCAGCGGCAAACGCCTGCCGGCGATACCGGACCGTGGTCCGATTTCACCGGCTACATCGCCGGCGGCGATCCCCTCGGCGCGGCGGTCGACGACATCGTCTTCATTACCAGCCGCGGCGAAGTCCGTCCCAGCGAGTTTCTGCCGATTTCCGATGGAAACCTCCGCTATCGCTCGCTGGCGGCGATCGTCCGCGGCGGCGACATTTTCACCGCGCTCCGCACGCGGACGAACCTGAAGGGCAAGTGCGGCCGATGCGAGTTCCGGGAGCCCTGCGGCGGCTCGCGCGCGCGGGCCTGGGCGGTGACCGGCGATCTGTTCGGTTCCGATCCACTCTGCCCGTATCAGCCGCGGGCGATGGAGGTGAGTGCATGAAGCAACGCTACGATCCGCGCGTCACCCCATGGCTCATCGACGACTCGGAATTCTGCAAGCTCCAGTCGTTCGACGAGCAGCTCCGTTTCCTGCTGCA
>JBGPFD010000283.1:0-3277 GCA_041483175.1 Thermoanaerobaculia bacterium
ATACGCAGCGTTTCGTTGCGGGCCGCCCGCAACCCTCTGGGCGTATCTCTGACTCACCACACTAGCGCCGGAACGCATCAGATTGACGCGGTTCAGCGGCAGGATCCAGCCGGAGTTGTCGGCACTCGGATCGGGAATGATGTTCTGCAACGACGCCCAACCGCGCCAAAGGCCGAGGACCTCGTGGCTCTGATTCTCGAGCCTCCAGACGAACGACTTGATGGCCGCGTTCAGGCCGGGGACGTCGACGCCGCCGGTGAGAATGCCAATGCGTTTCATTTGCCGAGGCGCGCCTGCGCCCTGGCCTCTCCCTCGGGGAAAAACACGACCTTCAGCGCCTCATGTCGATCGAATCTGCCCATTCCTTCGTGAAAATCGCGCAACGAATCGAACGTCGCCTGCACTACCCATTCAACATCCAGACCGGAGCGCAACAGGGCAAGCATCCGCTGCCAGGTCGAGAAGATCCGACGGCCGATGATGCCGTGCAAGGTGACCCCTTTGAAGATCACGTTTTTCGTATAGTCGTCGATGGTCAGCGAATGGCCGGAAGGGAGTCCGAGAAGCGACAGTGTGCCGCCCATGCGAACGACGTCGAGGCCGAAGTTCACTGCCGCGGGGGAGCCGGACATTTCCAGCACCACGTCGACACCGAGCCCGTCAGTGATTGTCTGGATGGCCTTTTTGACCGAGCCCGCGTCGGTGGTTCGGACATTGAACGCGTGCAGGTTCTCGAATTCGCGGCTGGCCGCCCATCGCCGCGCGGTTTCCAGGGCGTGATCGCTGACGTCGGTTACCACCACGACGGCGGCGCCACTGTGCTCGGCAATGGACGCCGCCATGGCGCCGATGGGACCGAAGCCGGTGATGGCCACCGTTGCGCCGGCGAGATCAACGACCTGCGTGGCATGCACCGCGTTTCCGAGGGCGTCGAGAAATGCTCCAACACGGAGCGGGACGTAGGGGCCGAGCCTGATCACGTTCGACGCGGGGACCTTCACGAATTCGGCGAACGCGCCGTCCGCGTGCATGCCGAGAATTTTCGTGCGCGCGCAGATGTGGCCTTTGCCGGCCCGGCACTGCGGGCATTCGCCGCAAACGACGTGCATCTCGGCCGAGACGTAGTCGCCTTCGTGCAGATTCTCCCGCCGCGCGCGTTCGCCAAACTTTTCGATGAAGCCGCAGAACTCATGGCCGTAAATGCGCGGCGGATGGACTGACTCACGGATGGATGGATCCCAATGATAGATGTGCTTGTCGGTGCCGCAGATCGCAGCCCCGGCGACGCGAATCAGCACTTCGTCCGGGCCGGGTTGCGGTACCGGGCAATCGCGGATCTCAGTTCCCGGGGGACCGTCAACGGGGGCGGACTTGACGACGGCCTGCATGCCAGCGGCGGCGGATGCTATCACACCGCTTTTATCGCCAGACGCTCACGGCAACACCGCCGCGCGAAACGGAAAGCGTTGTCGAGGAGCTGTGCGAGCGGCGGGCGCGTGTCGCCGATGATTCGTTTCGCCGGCCGCAGTCCGGCCGCGAAACGGCGAATGGACTGCACCAGGGGCTCCGGATCGCGATCCCACAGATCTTTGTGCAATCCGCCGTCGACGATGTGCATTTGTTTGTCGGGGGAGCCGCACGCGTCGTGGAGCGCGCGGGCCATCCATGGCGGGCAGACCTCGTCCGCTCCTCCGTGGATCACCAGCAGCGGAACGCTCAATTCGCGCACGATGGCCACGGTGTCGAAGAGCCGTCCGGTGAACAGGTGCAGCGGCAGGCGTGGAAACGCCGCGCGCGTGATCTCCGGAAGACTGGTGAAGGTCGATTGCAGAATCAAGCCGTCGAATGCGTGATGGCGCAACGCCTGCGCGGCGATCGCGCCGCCAAGCGAGTAGCCGTAGAGAATCGACGGCAGCTCCTTCGGCCGGATCTGCTCGTGAAATCGCGCCGCGGCGACCGCGTCGGAGATCACGCCGTGCAGCGACGGCCGCCCGCTGCTCTTCCCGAAGCCGCGGTAATCGAACAAGAGAATATTGATGCCGCTTTCGAGCAGCCGCGGCATGACATGCGCGGTGTTGGTCAGATTGCCGGTGTTGCCGTGGCAGTAGAGGCCCGACGCGATCGGATTCTCGGCGCGGCAATACCAGCCGTGCAGCATCTGACCGTCGGCCGATTCCGTCCAGATTTCCTGCGTTCGTTCGGCCGGAAGCCCGTAGTCGCCCGGATTCCAGCTGACGATCGGGTCGCGGGAAGGGCAGAAAAGCCGGAGGAGACGAAAAAGTCGGCGGCCGGCATCGAGGGCGATGATCGTCGCGCCACCCACCACCAACGGGACCGAAAGCCTTTGAAGACGCCGCGCTCTCCGCACGCTATCTACTTCAGCAAAAGTGCCCCCGTGTTAAATTCCCGCTGTGTCACGAAGCGTCGACAGCCGCGCGCGCGTCCGCTATCAGGAAACCGACCAGATGGGAATCGTCCATCATGCGAATTACATCGTCTGGTTCGAGATCGGACGCACCGATCTTTGCCGGGCCACCGGGATTCCGTATAGCGAAATCGAAAACCGGGGATTGATCCTGGTGGTCACCGAGGTCACCTGCCGCTACCGCATCCCATACCACTATGACGACGAAGTGCTCATTCGAACCTCGGTGCTGGAAGCGGCCAGCCGGGCCATGACCTTCGGCTACGAGCTGCGCGATGCCAGCGGGGACCGCCTTCACGCCACCGGCTCGAGCAAGCACGTGTGGGTCGACCGGCAGACGCGCCGGCCGACGACCGCGGATGAAACGGTCATGCGCGCCTTCGCGCCATTCCTGCCGGCCGGCGCGGGGCCGGCTTAGCGCGCGACGCGCTTGGCGGCGGCGGCGAGGCGCGATTTGTAGCGATTCGCGGTGTTCTCTTTGATGATTCCGCGCTTGGCGGCTTTGTCGATTTCCGCGTATCCGGCGCCGATCACGGCGGCTTCGGTGCTGCCGGAAGCCACGGTGGTACGCGCCTTCTTCAGCGCCGTGCGAAGGCGCGACTTGGCCGCGCGGTTGCGTATGCCTGCTTTTTCGGCCTGACGACGCTGCTTTTCGGCCGAGCGAATATTTGCCATCGGGTTCTCCTGCCTCGATTACTTGATGTCCACTCCGAGTTGTTTGAGCTTGTCCTTCGCCAGCGCGGCCTCGTGCGCGTTCGGATACTCGTGCACGACATACTGGAACTGCACGATGGCCTGCGGACGCTGATTCATGGCCAGATAGGCGAAACCCTTTTTCAGCAAGGCGCCCGG
>JBGPFD010000284.1:0-3256 GCA_041483175.1 Thermoanaerobaculia bacterium
CGCATCTGGTCGATCGGATCGAATCCGCCGCACGCCACCAGACTCTCAGCGAGGCACAGCGCCATCGACGTGTCGTCGGTCCACTGGCCGGGTTGCAGTTTGAATGGCCCTCCGCCGACGATATCCGTCAGCGGCTCGAACGTACCCGGTGTTTTGAACTCGAGCGTCGTCCCCAGAGCGTCACCGACAGCTAATCCCAGAAGCGCGCCGCGAGCACGGGAGATGAGCGCTGTCGACGGTTCGTCTCGTAGCACCTGAAACTCCTTTGAGATATGCCTCTAACTCGAGTGCGGTGACCGGCTGCCGGAAGTCTCGCGCACTGTGAAGCTGCTAACCATGCGGATAAACTAGATAATTCTATGCTATGTTTATATACTTTACGCAGCAATGCCGACCAATTCCTTTCGTTTCGGCAAGATCGCCCAGCCGCTCAGTGCCAGGCTCATCCGGCAGCTCACCTCCATCTATGAGTTTCGCGGCAAGGAGGCTATGGTCCAACGGCAGGCGCCGGAGGTGCTGGCGTCGCTGCGAAAAAGCGCGATCATCGAGAGCACCGAGTCCTCCAATCGAATCGAAGGCGTCGTCGCCTCGCCCGAGCGCGTCCGCGCAATCGTCGGACTGGGAGCCGAGCCGCAGACCCGATCGGAAGCGGAGATCGCCGGGTATCGCGACGTGCTGGCCACCATTCACGCCTCCTATCCCGACATTCCGGCTCGGCCGAATACGATGCTGCAGTTCCACCGCGATCTCTATCGCCTCGCCGGTGCCGCCGGCGGCGCATGGAAGAACGTCGACAACACGATCGAAGCGACGTTGCCCGATGGATCGCGTGAGGTCATCTTTCGACCTGTTCCGGCACAACTGACACCGTCGGCGGTCAAAGAGCTTTGCGACGATTTCAATCGCGCGCGGGACGCCGGGGCTACTGACGCCCTCGTTTTGTCGGGAGCGTTCATCCTCGATTTTCTCTGCATTCACCCATTCCGCGATGGCAACGGCCGCATGGCGCGCCTGCTCACCACGCTCCTCCTCTATCAGGCTCAGTTCAACGTCCCGCGATACGTCAGTCTCGAACGAATCGTGGAGCAGACGCGCGACTCGTATTACGCGAGCCTTCGTGCATCGTCGGAACGATGGCACCAGGGGCGACACATGCTCGTGCCGTGGCTCGAGTATTTCTTCGGGATCGTTCTCGCCGCCTACCGCGAGCTTGATGAACGGATGCTTGTCGCAGCGATGCCCACGAAGGCCGAGCGCGTAAGGCTGGCGATCGAACAACTGCCTGAGACGTTCACCTTCGCCGAGGTCCAGCGCGCCTGTCCCGGCGTCAGCCGGCCGACGATCCGGCTGGCGATGCAGCAGCTTCGAAAGGAAGGAACGATCGCCATCGCGCGCGCGGGGCGCAATGCGCGGTGGCGAAGAGCGTAGGGCATGACTGCATCGTGCCGCACCCGGGGTTCTCGGTGTGGCGGCGGGCGCCCTCGCCCGCCGCTGAGCGGCCGAGGGCGGCCGCTCCCACACGGGGTAGGGCACGGCGCAGCCGTGCCCTACACTATGAGTGCCGTTGCCACGGCCCCCTCGGCGTCCACGAGCCTTGAAAGACTTCTTTGCGCGACAGCTTTTCGAGCGGGGGCCAGAGGAACTCGCGCAGCAGCGGGATCATTGCCTTCGCCGTTGCCCCGCTGACATCGAGCCGCGCGCGGCGGGCAAATGCACGAAGCTGTGTTTCTCGCGCCGAATCGAGCCAGAATTCGGTGGTCAGGGGAACCGGTACCTCCGCGGGGATCGGCGTTTTCCGGCGCAGGAACGTGCGCCGGATGGCTTCGATGACAACGGCGCCGTCGAATGGAAACGTCGCGGCGAGATAGTGCACATCGAAGAAGTCTTTGACCCGGCTGTTCTTCAGCCCGAGGAGGACCATCGCTTCGAGCTTTTCGGCGATGACCGTCTCCTTCGCATAGGTGAGGATTTTGGGCGCTGGAGAATCGAGAAGGACTGGATACTCCGTGCGTTTCGGCGGTGGCCACGCGGAGTAGCCCACACCGATATCGACCTGCAGGCGATTCCGCGCCGTACCGAGAACCGCGTTGAAATGGACGCGAAGCCCGCCGTATTGGTCCTCGATCCGAATCGGCTCGATAGTCATCGTGCCAGCATCGAACCTCACTCCATCGTCCGGGATGACCGCCGTGGTTAGAACCTCCCTCAGATCACGTCGCAGTGCCGCTTCGTCCGCGGTTCCTCGGCGAAGCAAATCGAGATCGATCGTGGAGCGGTATGGTTGATCCGCCCAGAGCTGCAGGAGCATGGCCCCTTTCAGGACGAAGCGGCCGGAAGCGTCGGACGTGCCGAGCCTATAGAGGAAGCGCTCGAAGAAATAGCGGCGGAGCAGGAGGCCGAAGTCCTCGCCGGCGGCACGAGCGCGGTTTGCCAGGCGCTGCCGGACGGAAGCGGCAACGTTGCGGATGTCGCGTTTCACGAAACGGCCTCGAGGTAGGGGCGCATGACTCGAGTCACGCGACAGATCTTCGCGAACCGCCACAGCTCATCGGCGTGACCGCGATAGCGCCGAAAATAGTCGCGAAGCGCTTCGACCGCGACATCGAGGCCGATCTTGTTTCGATACTTGAAGCAGTCCACTACCGTCTTGGCGGCGCTGTAGATGCGAACAGGCACTCGTTCGATTTCATGCGTTTCGATTCCGGCACGAAATGCCTCGCCGCTCATGTAGACCACACGAACCGGCCAGGCCACGTTTCGCGGCCTGCGGGCCTTGTTGTCGACGGCGATCCACACTTGCCAGGGGCCTTGCGTGGTGAGATCGTGAAAGCGAAGCGCGGTCAGGAGACAAATCACCGCGGAAGGGACCGCCTTGGCAACCTCGGCGACGCTCGTTTGGCTGGAGACCTCCTGCCCCGGAAGGGTGTAGAGACCGCGACCGACGCGAACCAGCCGGCCTTGCCGTGTCAGGCGATAAAGGATCTCGCGCGGGATGCGCTCCTGCCGAAGGTCGCGTGGGCGAATGAGCCGCCGCTTTCGAGCCAGGGCAAGAAGCCGCCGGGACACATCCATGGCTTCATCTCCACAAAACGTCGGTATTTAATCATATTTACCGACATTTCGTAATTCCCAACGGAGCATCCGCATGGCTTCCGTGGCTAGTGTCCTGTAATCGGGAAATCGGTACCAGGATCGCGCCGCAATCGGCGGCGAGCGCAAGACGCGCCGACGCAGGCATAGTGGTGACTATGTCGAG
>JBGPFD010000285.1:0-3209 GCA_041483175.1 Thermoanaerobaculia bacterium
ATCGAGCACCTCGCGCGGGAGGCGATATTCAGGGATGCCGTTGCGCAGCACGCCTCCGAGCTGATCGCTCGCCTCGAACAGCGATACTGGATATCCGAGCTTCGCCAGATGATAGGAAGCGCTCAGGCCGGCCGGACCCGACCCGACCACGGCGATCCGCTCGGTTCGCGTCGCTCGCGCCGCCGGAGCGGGCCAGTCGCCACGATCGGCGACGAAACGCTCCAGCTCCCGGACGTTGATGCCCTCATCGAATGTCTTCCGATTGCAGGCGTCCATGCACGGCGCCGGGCAGACGCGCCCGCAGATGCCGGGAAGGGGCGACGTTTCCAGGAGCACCGCAAGCGCTTCGCTGTACACGGCGCGCGCCGTCGCCCGCACGAATCGCTGCACATCGTTTCCGGCCGGACAACTGTGGTTGCACGGAGGCGTCAGCGTCCGCCGCTCCGGCCGCCGCGTCGCCCACGAGCCGGTGCGGATCTTCGGCGGCGCGCCAACCTCCTTGTCGAGCAATCCGACGATGCGCGTTTGCGGAGCAGGCGGCTCGATCGTCGCCGGCACGCCCGGAAATCGCTCGATCGCCACGCCCTCGAACGCCTCTTTGGCCACCACGACGTTCGCTCCGCCGAATCCGAGCTGCGCGAACGCCGCGCTCACTTCGTCGAACGGCAGGCCGAGAGCGCGCGCGACGGCGCCCATCATCGTGGTGTTGACGATCGGCACGGCGCGCGTACCAAGACCGTGCCGCACGGCGATCGCTGTGGCGTCGATCGCCGCCATGGTCCGGCCGGCGCAGAGATCGGCGAATTCCGCCGGCGACCGCGGCGTGTTGAGGATGATCGAACCCGTTGGCTTGAGGCCGGCGAGAATGCCGCGGCCGATCAGCGTCGGATCGAGGACGATGACGTGGTCCGGCTCGCGGATCTGGTTGTAGTTAGTGATCTCCGCGTCGTCGATCCGCACGTACGCCTGGATCGGTGCTCCAGAGCGCTCGGCCGCGTACACGCCGAACGCCTGCGCGTAGTGGTTGCGCGCGAACCACGCGGTGGCAATCAGCTTGGCCAGCGTCACGCCACCCTGGCCACCGCGGCCGTAGATGGTGATCTCGATCATGGACCGCGCCCATTGTGTTCACGCACACGTCACGTGCGCATGGCGACGGTCACTCGGCACTGTGACGACCTATCGCTCACAGCCGCAGGACCAGCTGGGTCATGTCGTGCTGATTGCCGTCGGGATCGGTGCCGTACTGAGGGATGACGTGGGAGCGGAAGCCGAGGCCGAGAAGGGTCGTCACGGCGTCGGCTTCAAGGTCGGAGATCACCATGCAATTCAGATGTCGAAGCCCGCGCTCGCGCCCCACGTCGATGAAGTGGGTGACCATCGCCGTGCCGAGGCCGACCCCGCGAAATACGGGATCGAGCATCCACCGGATCCGCGCGACCAGCCGCAGCGGACCGCGCTGGCGATGCAGCGTGGCGTCGGCAACGACCCGATTGCCGTCGATCGCCAGCAGCGGGAAGGCCTTCGAATAGTCGATCTCGCGCCCCCATTGCTCGATCAGCGCCGGATTGTCGATGGCGTCCCATGCGAAGCGGCGATACTGATCGGGCAGCCGCTGGAAGAATTCGTTCAGCGGTCCGACGTCCCTGGCGGTAAACGGCCGAAGCAGCACGCGACGACCGTCGCGCAGAACGGCCTCTTGTGGATAACGATGCACGGGCGACCTCCTGATGCGGCGGCAAATCTACCGCAAGTCACCGCCCCGCGATACGCACTTCGACGCACTTCGTGCGGAAGGCTCTTTGTGGCGAGATCGGCTACGGGCTACTTCCCTTTGCGCGTGAGACCGTCGATGAGCGTGTCGATCATCAGATCGGCGCGATCTTCGAGTGGCCACCACTCAACCCACTGGTCGTTGTGCTTTGCGATCTGCAGCGAGATGACGCCGTGAACGCCGGCCCAGATCGTTTGCGTGATCAGCTCGACGTCACGCAGCTCGCGGCGGAACAACTCCTGCTCGATCCCCTGGGCCACGATCGATTTCAGAAACGCGTAAGCATCCTCCTCGGGATTGCCGTGGCGAAGCGCGCTCCCGGCGGGATCGATCTTCGGGTGCGGCGTCATGAACATGACGCGGTAGTGGTTGGGATTCTCGAGGCCGAACTGCACGTAGAGATGCCCGGTGCGGCGGAGCTTCTCGACAGGATCGGCGATGCGCGCGATGCTGGCGAACTTCTGCGCGAGGACGAGGAAGTCGTGCTCGCACAGCTCGCGGATGAGCGCGTCTTTATCTTTGAAATGGAAGTAGATTGCGGTGGGCGAATACTCGATCCGCTCGGCGATGCGGCGCATCGTGACCGCCTCGTATCCGTCCGCGGCGAACATCTCGCGGGCCGTGTCGAGGATCAGGGCCCGCAACTCCTGGCGTTCCCGTTCCCGTCGTTCCCTGGTTCCCAAACTTGCCTTCGTAACTTAACGCCGTTAAGTTACATTTGCCTGTTCAGATAGTCAACACTCAAAGACGGAGACTCACGAGTCGCTGGCCCTGGTACGGAATCACGAAGGAATCCGTGGCACCGCACTGCGCAAGTGGTCTTGCGGGCGGGGGAAAAAATTGGGGTCAGACCCTCTTGGTCTGACCCACCTGCTATGAATGCGCTTCTTCTTAAGCGTTCGCGACTTTGCGAAGGACGTTCTGCACGTTTTCGACAGAATCTTCCACCACGTCCTTTACTTTCTCCGTGGCGTCGGCGACCTTCTTCTGAAATTTCTTGCCGGTCATGGGTGCATACAACAGAGCCACCGCCACGCCGGTGAGTGTGCCGAGAATGAACGAAAAAGCGAATCTGCTGAAACTACTTTTTTTATTGAACATGCTGATCTCCACTGCAAGGGAAGAGCCGCTATTGCCCATCCTTCGCAGCGCCTCACGGCAGAGACCGCCGCTAACCAACTGATTCCCGTGAGTGTTAATCGAAATTCACCAGGCTGAGCGCCTCCTCGTCCTCAGAGCGCAGCAGGTGGGTGGCGTAACGGGTTCGGCAGGTCGGCACGCCGATACCCGCCGCGATCAGGCGACCCACGATCACGGTCACCTTCAGGCGGCGGAGCGGGACGGCCGCACGCGAGGGCGCGGATAGCGGTACTCCGCGGCTTCCACGGCGCACCGGAGAAGATCGCGTCTCAAGTACTCGACCTTCACCGCGCGG
>JBGPFD010000286.1:0-3162 GCA_041483175.1 Thermoanaerobaculia bacterium
CGGCTAAGAGCCGGCGCTACGTCTGATCCAGCATTTCCCGCAGAATCTGATTCGCCAGTTCGGCCTTCGCCTTTCGCGGATGATGAAGCAGTTGAAACCGTAGGGAGCGTAGAGCCGCCTCTCAGGCGGATTGGCGCCGGCTAAGAGACGGCGCTACGTCTGATCCAGCATTTCCCGCAGAATCTGATTCGCCAGTTCGGGCTTCGCCTTTCCGCGGATGATGAAGCAGTTGAAACCGTAGGGCACGTAGAGCCGCCTCTCAGGCGGCTTGGCGCCGGCTAAGAGCCGGCGCTACGTTTGATCCAGCATTTTCCGCAGAATCTGATTCGCCAGTTCCGCCTTCGCCTTTCCGCGCGTTTCCTTCATCAATTGCCCGACGAGAAACCCGAAGAGCTGCTGTTTGCCGCCCCGGTACTGTTCGACCTGTTGCGGATGATGTTCGATCACGCGCCGCGCGGCGTCGCGGATGACGGCAGGATCGACGATCTGCAACAGTCCTCGCCGCTCGACGATGGCTTCCGGGGCGTCCCTCGTGGCGATCATCTCTTCGAACACTTCCTTGGCCGCTTTGCCGCCGATTGCGCCGCCTTCAACGAGGGCGATCAATTTCGCCACCATCGCCGGTGTCACTGAAAACTGCGGCAACTCGATCTTCTTTTCATGAAGCACGCGAAGGACTTCGTTGCGCACCCAGTTTGCGGCGGCTCGCGGATTTGCCTCGGCGGCAACCGCGTCGAAGTAATCCGATAGCTCGCGCGTCGCCACCAGCGCCTCCGCGTCGGCAGGCGCCAGGCCGAGCTGCTTGTAACGTTCGACGCGCGGGCCCGGCATTTCCGGCACGCCCCGGGCAACCTCGTCGATCCATGCGCGATCGACCTGCAGGGTCAGGAGATCGGGCTCCGGGAAGTAGCGGTAGTCGTGCGCCTCTTCCTTCGAGCGCATCACTCGCGTCTCTCCGCTGCCGGGATCGAACAGACGCGTTTCCTGCACCACGCGCCCGCCGCGCTCCAGCTCGGCGATCTGCCGCGCGATCTCGAACTCGATCGCATTCCGCAGAAAACGGAACGAGTTCAGATTTTTCACCTCGGTCCGCGTGGCCATCGGCTCACCAGCGCGTCGCACGGACACATTCGCGTCGCAGCGCAGCGACCCCTCTTCCATGTTGCCGTCGCAGATCGACCCGTACATGAGGATCTGGCGCAGGCGCGTGAGGTAGGCATCGGCATCGGCTGCGCTGCGGATATCGGGCTCGGAGACGATCTCGATCAGCGGCACGCTGGCGCGATTGAGATCGACCAGCGAAGCATCCGCGGCGTGAATCAGCTTGCCCGCGTCTTCCTCGAGATGAATTCGCGTGATACGGACGTTTCCGATGCGGCCGCCGGTCGCCAGCGGCTGGTCGAACTGCGAGATCTGATAACCCTTGGGGAGGTCAGGGTAGAAATAGTTCTTGCGCGCGAAGACGGAGCGCTCGTGAATGGTGCATCCGGTGGCCAGCGCGGCGCGCATTGCCAGCTCCACGGCGTTGCGATTGAGCACCGGAAGCGCGCCCGGATATCCGAGGCAGACGGGACAGACCTGCGTGTTGGGAGGAGCGCCGAACGCGGTGGGACAGGCGCAGAATATCTTCGATCGCGTCAGCAGGCGCGCGTGCACTTCGAGGCCGATGACCGCTTCCCATTCCTCCACGGGTGGCGATTATAGGGGTGCGCTGGGCGATAATCGGCGGCCATGAAATCGATCGCCCTCACGCTTCTCATCGCCGCCTCTGCCTTCGGGCAGTCGATCGACTCGATGATCGACAAGGAAATGCCGTCGCTGCTCGCCACGTACAAAGCGTTCCACGAAGCTCCCGAGTTGTCGATGAAGGAAGAGAAGACCTCCGCGACGCTGGCGTCGCGTTTGCGCGAGCTGGGGTACACGGTTGCCGATCACGTGGGCAATTACGAAGAAGCGGGGGCGACGTGCTACGGCGTCGTGGCGGTCATGAAGAACGGCGAGGGGCCGGTGGTACTCGTTCGCACCGACATGGACGCGCTGCCGGTCGGAGAGGAGACATCTCTGCCGTACGGCAGCCGGAACGCGGGCCTGATGCATGCCTGCGGACACGACATCCACATGACGGCGATGATCGGAACGGCGACGATTCTCGCGCAGACGAAGAACCGCTGGCACGGCACTGCGATGCTGATCGGGCAGCCGGCGGAGGAGGTGGTCAAGGGCGCCGCCGCGATGTTGCGCGATCATCTCTACGATCGTTTTCCGCGTCCGAATTACGCCATCGCGGTCCACGACAACTCGTCGCTGCCAGCCGGACAGATCGGCTACTGCCCTGGATACTTCATGGCCGCCGCCGACTCCGTGAACATCACCGTGCGCGGCATCGGCGGCCACGGCGCGGCACCGCAGAACACGAAGGATCCGGTGGTCATCGCGTCGGAAATCGTTATCGCGCTGCAGACGATCGTCAGCCGGGAAAACTCGCCGCTCGATCCGGTGGTCATCACCGTCGGCTCGATTCACGGGGGCACGAAGCGGAACATCATCCCCAATGAGGTGCAGCTCCTGCTGACCGTGCGCACGTTCAAGCGGGAGGTGCGCAAGCGCGTCCTGGCGTCGATCGAGCGCGTGGCCAAGGGGATCGCGATCGCGGCGGGAGTTCCCGACGATCGCGCGCCGGTGGTGGAGCTGCTGCAGGGAGAGTCGACCGAGTCGACGTACAACGATCCAGCGCTGACCGAACGCCTGGTGCGAGTGCTCAAGCGGGACATGGGGGCGCAGAGCGTGGTGCAGATCGATCCGTTGACGGTGAGCGAAGACTTCGGCCGGTTCGGTCTCGACCGGGCGATCCCGGTGTGCATGCTGAACGTCGGCGCGGTCGAAGCGGCGAAAGTCGCCTCGGGCGTACCGCTACCGTCGCTGCACTCCAGCAAATTCGCGCCCGTTCCGGAACCGACCATCCGCGGCGCGGTCAAGGCGATGAGCGTATCTGTGCTCGAGCTGCTCCGCTGACGCCCCGCGTCAACGGAGTTGGTGGTGGCCCGTTGCCTTCGGAGTGCGGCGGCCTGGCCGCCGCCTTTGAAAGCGAGGAACGAACGTCAAGGTGCCGTTCCGGAGACCTGAAACGGGGTGACGTTTAGAGCGTCGGGCGAATTTTCGGGC
>JBGPFD010000287.1:0-3140 GCA_041483175.1 Thermoanaerobaculia bacterium
CCTTGAGGTAGGTGATCGCCTCCTGCCGTTCGGCGGCGCTCGCGCGGCGCGACAGAGTAGCCAGATAGAGTTGATCGACGATCGATCCGGGATCGGCGGTCGCGGCCAGCACTTTGGCGACGGTGGAATTCGCGGTGGTCCGACGCACCCGACTCACGACCACGGTCCCGTCGTTCATCAGCGAAAGCGCCTGGGCGATGGAGGAGTCGTTCGATCGCGGCGTGTCGTCGCGATTGCCGCGGCCGAATTCATCGAGGAAGCGGCCGTAGTTGTTGCGCGCCGACTCGATCGTATCGGGAAGCTTCATCGCCGCCGAGACCGCGCCGATTCCCTGCACCGTGAACGTCACCGGAACGTTCGTCGCCCGGGCGATCGCATCGAGCAGCTCTTCGGCGGCGAGGCGATGCGCGAGGTGCCGCGCGAAGTACGGCGTCCACGACTCATTCCAGTTCCCGCTATATTGGGTCGACAACTGATACGTGCTCGACAGAGCCATCGTGCGCAGGATGGCGCGCAGATCGAATTTGTCGACGACGAATTCATTGGCCAGATCGCTCAACAGAACCGGGTTCGACGGCTGGAGCGTGGCATCGTTGGCCAGGTGATTCGGGTCCAGGCGATTGAGATCGAAATTGTTCACCGGCTCGACGATGCCCATGCCGAACATCTCTTTCCAGAGATAGTTCACCGCCGCGCGCGCGAATTGCGGATTCGCGGTGAGGATCCGTCCGAGCGCGTCGCGGTAGGCCTCGCCCGGACGCGGTGCTTCTCCGGTCAGCAGGAACGCCGGCGAAACGAAGCTCTGGCCGTTGACCGGCTGCCGGGGCGTCTTGTTGCCGGAAACGGTGTTGAGCTGATACTGCCCTGCCGGCTGATCCTCGATATCGAAATGCGCCGGATCGTTGGCCTTCTGATTGACGGCGCGCTGCGCGCGCGTGCGCGAGAAAAACGCCGCCTCGCCCCAGAAGTCGGAACGCATTTTGGATTTCAGGTACGTGTTCACCAGCTCGAGGTGCCCGAGTCCGTTGTGACAGGAGAGGCAGAGGAAGGGCATCCCCAGGAACCTGTCAGCCGACTGCGCGGCGAGATTGTCATAGGTGTCCTGGATCGGACCGTTCGGCTGGATCTGCCGGATCCAGTAATTCGCCGGACCGCTGACGAAGCCGTCGCCTTTGCCGGAGATCAGCTCGCGGACGATCTGGTCGTACGGCTTAGCGTTCGCCAGCGAATCGTGGATGGAGCGGTAGTAGGCGTTGCGTCCCTGGTAGTACTCGCGCGCGTTCTGCGAGACCTGCACGTTCTGCACGAGATCGCCGAGCCACATCGTCCAGCGGTCGACGAACGCATCGGACGCCAGCAGTTGATCGATCATGCGCGCGCGCTTCGCCGTCGAAGGGTCCGCGACGAACGACTGCACCGCCGCCGCATCGGGAATCTGTCCCGTCAGATCGAGCGTGACGCGGCGGAGAAATTCCTCGTCGCCGGCGAGCGTCGTCGGGACGATGCCATCCTTGCGCATGCGGTCGAAAATGTCGGTATCGATGAAGTTGACCGCCGGCGGAAAGCTGGTCGCGGACGCCGGCGGCGCAACGACCCGCCGGCGCGCTTGGGCGACGGCTTCCGTCGTCGCCGAGAGCCGGTGATCGAGCGACGCCAGTTGCTCGCGCTGCGGTCGCAGATCGAATGGGCCGAGCGGGCAGGACGCCTTCTGGTCTCCCAGCAGGAGCGCCGGCGCGACGGCCAGCACCGCAATCCACGACCTTTGCTTCATGGCTGCTTGGACGCGCGATGGGTCCATCCGTTTACATCAGCCCGTGACGGTTGTCACTCTAACGCAACCGGCTCGATTTCATGGAGCTTCCGAATATCGACGCTGATTGTGCCGTCCGGGCGTGGAGGGCTGAGAATGTTCTTGAAGCGCGCTCCCCAGACGACTTCGTCCCCTTTGTAGGAGGAGCGGGTGTGCACCGTTTGCGACGACGTTTCATCGAAGCCGCTGAGCCGGATGAGGAATTCGGAGTCGCAGGCCTGGAGCTCCTTCTCGCTCAGTTGCCACAGCGGGCTGGATTCATCGATGGGATGGACGACCGTCCATGCGAGCGGAAAGAAGACCACGCCGTTACGCTCGAGCTTGAGCCGGATGAATTCGCGATCGAGCGCCGAACCGCCCTGCTTTCGCCGTGCCAGAAGGATCTGAGCCTCGACGTCCACCAGCTCGCTCTTCTTCTGATTGACGACGCGGAACATGAACGCGGTGATGCCGCGATACGGCGAGATGATCGCGTGGCGGCTGAAGACGATCTGCGGGGTCGGCCGCGCGAACCGCGCGAACATCATGCCCGCGGCCACGCCGAATCCGAGCAGGCCGACCAGCGCCTCGACCGTCACCAGGACCTCGGCCACGGGCGCCAGCGGCACAATGTTCCCGTATCCAATCGTGGCCAGCGTCTCCACGCTGAAGAAGAAGGCGGTGGCCAATCTGCGGCCGATCGAAGCTCCGGTGAGACCGCTCAGCGAACCGTCGCCGCACGCCAGATAGGCGAAGGCGAACAACGTATTCGTGGCGATGTACGCGCCGACGATGTAGGCCAGAAACTTCGGCCAGCTGATGGTGACGAAGTAGTGATAGAACGAGAGCGTCTGCCACACGCTGAGGCCCTCGCGGCGCACGTTGAAGCTGCCGTCGCGATTGAGCAGCCGCCTGCGGCTTTCGCGCGCCACCACCGCGCCGAATCCGAGGTCGGCGTTGATTTCCTCGCCGGGAAGACTCTTTTCGTCCATCGAAGTCACAGGCGTGAGTGTATCGCTCGTATGCGCGGGCCACGTAGAGCCGGCTCTCAGCCGGCTTCGCGGGCCACGTAGAGCCGGCTCTCAGCCGGCTTTCGGCACCGGCTAAGAGCCGGCGCCACGTCAGCCGGCGCTACGTCGGCTCACCGGATGATCGAGAAGCCGACGGCGATCAGCGGCAGGACCAGCACGGCGAGCGCGATGTAGAACGCCTGCCGCGTCGGCCGGTGCATGTCCACCCTTTCGCGCCGCTCGCCGAGCAGATACTGCAGAAATTCGATGCGCGGGCGAACCGAGGCCATCTTCTCCTCCATGTCGGGATAGATGACCTCGTTGATCTCCGGCACGAAGAC
>JBGPFD010000288.1:0-3111 GCA_041483175.1 Thermoanaerobaculia bacterium
CGCCGCTCGCGGTTCGGGCGGGCGTGAACCGCGCCTCGCCCGATGAGTTCCAGCAGACGGTCGGTGGTGACGATACCGGAAATCGTGCTTCCCTCGGTTACCGGCACGCAGGACACGCCGTGGCTGCGCATCAGATTGGCAGCATCCTTGATCTCCGCGTCAGGCGCGAGCGAAGGAACCGGCGTGGCAATGTCGCCGGTGGTCCGGCTGGCGTCGTCGGCCGTGGCCATCGCCAGTTCTTCGCGCGTCACGACGCCGATGATCTCCTTCTCTCGAGTGACAATGGCGTAATCCGCTCCGACAGTGCGCATCTTCTGCAGCGTGTCGCGAGCAGACTCGTCAAACCGCACGCAGGACACGGCGGTCATAATGTCGCCAATGCGCATATGAAACTCCCCGAATACAGTCTCAGGCCGCGGCGCTTGCGCCGCTGCCATGAGCATCACATAAGGCAGGTGCGGGCCATCACAGAGGTTGATGTCACCGCGGCCGACTCTCGTGGCGTGATGAGGAATGCATGACCTACAAACGCCGTGCGGCGATTCTGTTGATTCTGGTCATGGTCATCGCGATCGTGGCGTCGCTCAATTCGACCTACCAGGCAGTGCGTGGGCTGATTGCCTGGGCCGAAGCGATCGTCGTCGCTCATGAGGTCGCCGGCGCGATTGTCTTCATCCTTCTGTCGGCACTCTCCGCGATGCTGGCATTTTTTTCCACCGCCGTCGTCGTGCCGGTGGCCATCGGAGCGTGGGGAAAACTGCTGACGGTGGTGTTTCTATGGATCGGATGGCTGGCGGGCGGCAGCTTCTCGTATTTCATCGGCCGCTACCTCGGCCGTCGCGTCGTGCGCTGGTTCATGTCTGACGAAAAGCTGCGGCCGTACGAAGCCCGCCTGAGCGGGATCGTTTCCTTCCGTCACATTCTCCTGTTTCAGCTCGCCCTTCCATCCGAGATTCCCGGCTACGTGCTGGGCTTGCTGGCCTATCCCTTTCGCGTGTACGTCGCCGCGCTGGCCATCGCCGAGCTTCCGTTTGCTGTCGGTTCCGTCTACCTCGGTGAGGGTTTTCTGCAGCGCAATGCACTGCTGATGATTGCCCTCGGAGTCGCGGGCGTCCTGGCCACTCTTCTGGCGGCCTCGATCTTTCACCGGCTCTTCGGCGAGACCTCAGCCGCGCAGCAGCTTGCGCAGCCACATGACGCCGATTCGCGCCGACAGGTCGCTAAAGAACGGATCGATCGGACCTGAGATCACCGCGGCGGGAACGATCTCCATCCGCTTCTCGCCGCGCAGAGCGTCGAGCACACCGCGCGCGCTCTTCAGGGGAATCGGGTCGTCGTCAACCAGCAGCAGCGTCGGAACGATCAGATCGGGTGGAACATCGCCGCGCCGTACGCCGCCGTCAATTATCAGCGCGCGAAACGCGGCCGGATTGGATCCGGCGGCGCGCAACAGGCCGCGCGCGGCAGCGCCGAAGGCGGCGCCGACGATGCCGAGGCCGTTCGTCGATGGGTTGTGGTGTACCCATTCGACGACGTCGAGAAGACGCTCGCTTTGAAACTGGCTGTCGGCGCTGAAATGCGCCGTGCGCGAATCGAACTGCAGTTCGTCGGGCGTGAGGACGTTGAACAGCAGGGTGGCGAAGCCGGCGTCGTTGAAGGACGAGGCAAACGACTCCGCGATCGGCCGCTGCAACCTGCCGAGGCCATTGGCGATGATGATCAGGGCATCCACGCGGGCCGGAAGATCGAGGAGGCCGGTCAGGGTGACTTTTCCCGTGGAGATCAGAACGGGTTCGCGTTCGGTGTCAATGCTGCTCATCGCGTACCTCCTCGATTACAAATAAACCGCGGCACCGGATCGAGAAAGTACGGCTGAATCGGGAGAGGAGTGATGCAGGTCACTGGGAGCTAACAGTTAACAGCTAACAGCACTACTTGTTAGCACTGTTAACGGTTAACGGTTAACTGTGAACTGCCCGCGCAGCACATTTCGCCGGACGAACTCGTCGCGCTCTTCTTCCTCGATCCCTTCGATCGTGGCGCGGATCTCGCGCTCGATTCTCGGCAGCACCACCTTGCGCAGGGCGTTCAGAAGTTTGGTGGTCTTGCGCATAGCGAAGCGCAATCGCCGGATGGCGGTCTCCTGCTCGGCCAGTTGCAGCACGCTCGGAAGGAGTGCGGCAAATGCGCCGCCGGACTCATCGAGCGATTCGGCAGTCGCCGCGGCGCCGTATTCCGCGCGGTATGGCTCGTATGTTCCCTCGATCTGGACGATGCGCACGCCCATCACGGAGACCGTTCGGTCCCGCAGTGCGAAGCGGGGAGACTGCGACATCGATGCCGCTTCGATGGCGTCGAGTCCGAGCTCCACGCGGGCCACCGATAGATTGCCATGGGCCTCTCGGTACGATTCTTCGACGACGGTCCGCAGTTGTGACCGCCGCCGATCGCGCCGCAGGATTTCGCGCAGAAGCGCTTCCCGTTTTCGATCGAGCAGATCGGCACTTCGTTGTGCCGCCTGCCGGTCGCGACGGAGCTCGAAGAGGCGCGAACGAACGGCGGATCCGATCATGTTCCGAGGTGCTGGTCCAGGATCGCGCTGCGGACGCGCGTCAGTTCGGCACGCGGCAGCTCGCGCAGCACGCGCCAGGCGATGTCGAGCGTCTCCGCAATCGGGCGCGCTTCGCTCCGTCCTTGCGCGAGCAGCTCGTTTTCGAAGCGCTCGCCGAATCGCAGATATGTCCGTTCGATCTCCGTCAGCTCGTCGGCCCCGATGATTGACGCCAGCCCGCGTGCCCGCTCCACACGCGCCACCGCCGCGTAGAGTTGCTTGGCGACATCCGGATGATCGTCGCGCGTGCGCCCCGCGCCGATGCCGTCCGACATCAGCCGCGACAGCGACGCCAGCACCGCCACCGGCGGATAGACGCCGCGGCGCGCGATTTCCGCATCGAGCACGATCTGCCCCTCGGTCACGTAGCCGGTGAGATCGGGGATCGGGTGGCTGAGATCGCCCGAGGGAAGCGTGACGATCGGAATCTGCGTCAGCGATCCGGGTCGGCCGGTGATGCGCCCGGCGCGCTCGAAGATCGACGCCAGATCGCTGTAGAG
>JBGPFD010000289.1:0-3073 GCA_041483175.1 Thermoanaerobaculia bacterium
GAAGATGCTGTCGAAGTGGACGGAGCAGGTGCCGGATCGATTCACCTTCGTGCTGAAAGCGCCGCAGCGCATCACGCACCAGAAGAAGCTCGCCGGGGCGGAGGAGGATGTCCAGCACTTCTTCGATGTGGCCACGTCTCTCGGCCCGCAGCTCGGGCCGGTCCTTTTTCAGCTTCCGCCGTTCGCGCGAAAGGACGCCGTAAAATTGCGCGCCTTTCTCTCGATCCTGCCGCCGAAAGCCCTGGTGGCGTTCGAATTCCGCCACGCTTCATGGTGTGACGACGAGATCTACGAGATGCTCCGCGAACGCGACGCCCCGCTATGTCTGTCGGACACCGACGAGGTCGTTGACCCGGACGGACTGATCATCCCCACCGCGTCGTGGGGATATCTCCGCCTGCGGCGGACGGAATACTCCGATGCGGCGCTGTCGGATTGGGCTGTTCGAATCGAGAAACAACCGTGGCGCGAGGCCTACGTCTTTTTCAAGCACGAGGACGAGGCGAAGGGGCCGATGTTCGCGGAGCGTTTTCGCGGTCGTTTGCCACTGGCGGGACAGTAGACGTCCGCTTCCAGATTTTCGTGATAGACGACATCACGCCGCGCACGAAGTTCCGCCTGTGGCGGCCGCAGTACGAGAGTACGAGAGGCCTGGCGGCGTGCTAACCTTTTCGCCCGTGAACCTCTTCCGCAGCATGGCCGTGTTCTCGCTGCTGCTCTTCCTGAAATATTTGGGCAAGCTTTTTTTTCGCCACGACATCGGCTGGATCGGCGACACGCCGCGCGATCCGTGGAAGGGGATCCGGCTCGTCGCCTTTCTCAATCACACCAGCCTTTTCGAGCCGTTATTCCTCGGCGGTGTGCCGAATCGATTTGTCTGGCGCCTTGCCGCGCACGGCGTCATTCCGGCGGCATCGAAGACGACAGAGCGTCCGTTGGTCGGGCTGCTCTACAAGTTCGTTGCGCATCACGTCATTCCGATCACCCGCGAGCGCGACCACACCTGGTTCGCGGTGCTGAGCAAAATCGACCCGAAGTCGATGGTCGTCATCGCCCCCGAAGGGCGGATGAAGCGCGCCACAGGGCTCGACGTGCGCGGCAATCCGATGACCGTGCGCGGCGGAATCGCCGACGTCCTTCTTGCGGTCGGTTCAGGAAGAATGCTCTTCGCCTACAGCGGTGGTCTGCACCACGTGCAGGTTCCCGGTCGTATCCCGAATCTGTTCAAGACGGTCCGCATGCGGATCGAGAATCTGGAAATCGGCTCCTACATCGCCGAGCAGATGGCGAAAGGCGGACCCGAACAGTTCAAACGCAACGTGATTCGCGATCTGGAACAGCGGCGCGACGCATATTGTCCCGAGGAATCAAAACTCGAAAAGATCGCCTGACGGACGCCCTTCCCGTTGCGGCGGAAGCGCAGCGCGGCTGCACGGTTGCCTGGAGTCCTCCTTAGGAATGAACGACCAGGGCGATGGGCCACGTTCCGCTACTTCGGAATGGTCACTTCCACCTCTGCTGACCGCGGCCCCGGAGCGCCGTTCGACGAGATCGAGACGAGGCGGTAGACGCACTTCGATCCTTTCGGCGGCGTCGCGTCAATCGCGGAAGACGCTTCGCGGGACATAGGGCCCTGGATGAGAAACCACTTTCCGTTTGCATCGCGGCGCTCGAGGGCGTAACGGACGGATGGGGACGCTGGTGGAGCGAACTCGATAACCACTCGCGGAAACGGCTTCGCTTCGAATCGCGTTTTCGGTGCGGGCGGTTGCGGCAGAGGGGGCTCCGAAACGCGGACGGTCGCCGGTTCGGACGGTGTGCTCCGATTTCCGGCGGCGTCGACGGCGACGAGCCGGTAGAAATACAGCGTTCCGGCCTGAACATCCTTGTCGGTGAAGCTGCGGGCGTCGGCGGGCAGCGGATCGAGGTTCACGACGGCTCCGGTATCTTTGAAAGTCAGACTGCGCGTGACGTAGAACTGTGCGGCGTCATTCGGGCCTCCGGAAGGGGTGAACGCGATCATCACATTCCCATCGCTGCCGTCGATCGAGTTGACGACCGGCGGAAGCGGCGGCTGCGTGTCGGGTAGCGCGACGGTCAGCGCCTTCGATGGTGCCGAGGCGGTGTCATCGAAACTCCAGGAGATGACGCGATACTGCACCGTCCCGGTCGCATCGCGCGGATAGAGGTCGGTGTAGCGCGGTTCGCTGGTGGTGACGCTCGTCAGCAGATTCCACTCTGTCCCGTCCATCGATCGCTGCACCTGGAAGCCGGCAACGGTTTCCGGTGGCGGCTCCCAGGTGAGAATCACCTTTCCGGTTTTCAACTCGGCCGCCAGGTTGGCCGGCGGCGCGGGGGCCTTGCCGCTCCGGATTAGCACTGCCTGCGAGACCGCCGGAGCTCCTTCTTCGCCGCGAATGTTGACCGCCGAGATCCGGTAGTAGTAGGTCGTTCCCACGCGGCCGGTCGGATCGGTGAACGTGCTGGTGGTCAGCGGCTGCGGCGTCAACGGCTCGCCAACGGCCGTCGGTTGCATCGCGCGCACGACGCTCCATCCTTTCCGGTACTTGTTCGGCTTCGCTTCCCAGACCAGGATCGCCGTTCCTTCGGTGGTTCTGCTTTCAACCGTCGCCGGTGGGTCGAACGCCGTGAAGTCCGGAAAGAAGACATCGATCGGCGCCGACTCCGTTCCACGGCGGCCGAAGATGTCGAGCGCGTTGATGGTGTACTTCGAGGTGGCCTCGACCTCGGGTTTGGGATCGAGGAATCCGGGAGCATCCTCGCCCCCTCGCGAGTTGACCTTCAATACCGGCTCGGGTGTGAGGACGATCGACTTGCTGCCTTCTTTCTTGCGGATCTCGTAAGAAACCGCGCCGGCGGGATTGCGGTCAGTCTTCGGAGGAGTGCTCCAGAAGAGCGCGATCCCTTTACGGATCGCCAGGCCACGCAGGTCTCCAGGCGGGGGAGGAGGCGCGATCGGTTCGATCTTCGTCAGCGGCGAAACCGCGTAGACGGCCTGCAGTTGTCCATCTTCGCCAAGCGCGGTGACGCTGTAGCTGACGATCGCGCCGAA
>JBGPFD010000290.1:0-3069 GCA_041483175.1 Thermoanaerobaculia bacterium
GATGTTCTCGTTCGCCGACGGCTGCATCCTGTCGGCCAAGAAGGACGGTCTGGCGAACATCGGCGGATTTCTGGGACTCAACGACGACGCGCTGGCGCAGAAGTGCCGCAACCTGCTGATTCTGACCGAGGGGTTTCCGACATACGGCGGACTGGCCGGATACGATCTCGAAGCGATCGCTCAAGGGCTGGAAGAAGTGGTCGACGAAGCCTATCTGCGTTATCGAATCGGGCAGATTCAGTATCTCGCCGAGAAGCTGATGAACGACGGCATCCCGATCGTGCAGCCGCCGGGCGGACACGCGGTCTACCTCGACGCCGCGCAGCTTCTGCCGCACATCCCGGCGCTCGAATATCCGGGCATCGCGCTGGTGAATGCGCTCTATCTCGAGGGCGGAGTTCGATCGACGGAGATCGGCAGCGTGATGTTCGGCCTCAATCCTGACGGCGTCGAACGGCCCGCGGGAATGGAGTTGGTTCGGCTGGCGATCCCGCGGCGGCTGTACACGCAATCGCATCTCGATTACGTCGCCTACGTCGTGGCAGCGGTCGCCGGCCAGCGTCACGGCTTCCACGGCTACCGCATCGTTTCGGCTCCTTCGATGCTGCGGCATTTCACCGCGCACTTCGAGCCGTTGATGCCGGTCGCGGTGATGTGATGTTTTGGGCGTTGGGCGTTAGGCGTTAGGCGTTAGGGGTGGGCCTGACGCCTAGCGCCTGACACCTAAGGAACCTCTGCACAACCGCTTTGTGTAGCGGCGGGGCGTCCTCGCCCGCCGGGCCGGCGGGGACGCCGGCCCCTACACCCGGAGGGGTGCACTTGTGCAGAGGTTCCCTAACGCCTAAAGTCTGTATCCCACCGCGACGAGCACAACTGTCACCGTCCCCCAACCGAGCTCGCGCATGCCGATGCGTCGGGCAGGAACGTTGTTCGCGGGCAGCGCGGCGCGCATCAGGAGAAGGCACATGGCCAGCATTGCCGTCCACGGGCCGACCACGGCCGCGACCGCGACGGCGAGTCCGTGCGCCACGAGCATGAGCGTTCGCCGCCCGTGGCGCAGAATCGATCGCACGTAGAGCACGGCGGGAATCGACCGGGCGAGGACCACTGCTGCGAGTGCGATGGCGATCGCCGCCGGCCGCGCAGCCGCCAGGGCGATCGATGCGGCTACGAACGACGGCGCGATCGCACCGCCCAGCTCCGAAGGAAGGGCGCGGCTGCGATTGCGCGCGTCGTACGCGAATTGCGTCAGGCCGAACGGAATCGCCGCGAGAAGCGGCAACAGCGCGTGCGGGCCGCTGCGCGCGCCGGCGCCGGCAAATGAAGCCAGCGCGGCGAGGCCATAGACCACCACCAGCAACTCGCAGGCGCGAGTGCGCGGATAGCGATGTCTCCGCAGCCAGTCGTGCCAGGCGAGCTTCAGCGGGTGCCGGAGAAGGAAGACGGCGGTCGCGCCGATGCCGATCAGTGCGCCGCCGAACGACGGCGCGACGAGCAGGGCCAGCACGACCGGCTCGAGCAGGAATCCCCATCCGCCATGCTCCGCCGGGATTGCCAGCGGGCGAAGGGAGACTGCCCTGTCACCCCGAGCAGCAGCGAGGGGCCTGGAGGAAGGGGTGGCGCGAAGATCACCGCTCGTGCCGTCCGCCCCGTCAGGCCCCTCGCTGACGCTCGGGGTGACATCTTGCGCGGAAGTCAACGAGCCACTCCGGCTGGCGCCGACTCCATCGCGATCGCACGCGGGAAGAGCACGTTGTTCTCCAGGTGAATGTGGCGATGGAGGTCCTCCTCGATCGCCGCGAGCATCTTGTAAAACGCCGTGAAGCTGGTGCAGGCGTCCGCGGGAAGACTGTAATCGTTGCTCGCGGCGCGGATCTCGGCCATCTTCTCGCCCGCGGCATCGTGCTCGGCCATCATCAGGCGGATCGGATTGCGCACCGACCCGAAGAATGGCAGCGGCACTTCGCCTCCACGATCGAGCTGTTCGAAGTACGGAAAGAGGATCTGCTCCTCCTTCATCATGTGCGGCATCAGATCGTCGGTCAGCGCGGCGACGAGCCGCTCGATGGTCATCAGCTCCGGATGATGCGGTCCATGTTTCCGCGACACCTTCGCCGCCAGCTCTCCCAGCGTCTGCAGGGTCGATCGCGTGTACGCGTGATGCGTGCTCAGGATGAAACGAACGATCTCCATCAGCGTCGCGGCATCCCACGAACGCTCTTCCCCTCCGGCCGGCTCGCTTTGGATCAGAGTGACAAGCTGCTCGGGGGTAATGCCCGCACGGCTGCAGGCCTGCTCGATTGGTTGGTTGCCGTGGCAGCAGTAGTCGATCTTCAACCGCTCCAGGACCGGAATGGCCGCCGGCATGGCGATGGCCAGTTCGGCGACAGTGTTGGAATTCTGCATGGTGGGCTCCTTTTCCACGGCCACTCTACGGGCCGGCCGTGGCCGCGGGAATGACATCCGTCATACGAACGCGCGGAGGGCCTCCAGGTCGGGGATGGTGAAGCTGCCTTTTTCGGTCAGGACCACCCCTTCCTTTTGCCAGCGGCTCATCAGGCGGATGGCCGTTTCGAGCGTGGTGCCGAGGAGGTCGGCGAGCTCCTGACGGGAAAGGGAGAGCGAGAGAACGGTGCCTCCGTCCTCTTTTTTCCCCATCCGCTCGGCCAGGGTGAGGAAGAGGCGGGCCGCGCGCGACTCGGCGGAACCGGTCATGTCGGCGAGGCGTTTATTGAGCATGATCAGGCGGGTGGTCAGTCCGGCGAGCATGCGGCGGGTCATCTCCGGCCGCTGCTCGAGCAGTTGGAAAAACTCACGCTCCGGAATGGAGAGGACTCCGGCCGGCTCGATGGCAATGGCGGTGGCGGGGAAGGGGCGGCGCTCGAATGCCGCCGGCGCGCCGAGCGGTTCCCCGGGTCCGAGAATTTCGAGGATCAGGTCGCGGGCACCGACCGATTTCACGATTTTGATCCGGCCGGCGTAGATGAAGTAGATGCGGTCGGCCGGGTCTCCTTCGCGGAAGATCACCTCTCCCTTCTCGTAGCCGCGCATGCGGCACAGCGGTTCGAC
>JBGPFD010000291.1:0-3065 GCA_041483175.1 Thermoanaerobaculia bacterium
AGAGACGTGGCCACATCGAAGAAGTGCTGGACATCCTCCTCCGCCCCGGCGAGCTTCTTCTGGTGCGTGATGCGCTGCGGCGCTTTCAGCACGAAGGTGAATCGATCCGGCACCTGCTCCGTCCACTTCGACAGCATCTTCTGGTCCGGCATCCGGTAGAAGGTGTTGTTGATTTCGACGGTCTCGAATCGCGAAGCGTAGAACTCCAGCATCTTCGCGGCCGGGAGATCGTGGGGATAGAAGCTCCCCTTCCATTCCTTGTAGCTGTAGCCGCTCGTGCCGATGCGGATGCGCACGGCACAACTATAATCGCGGCCATACGCAGATTCGTCCTGCTTCCGCTTTTTTGTACCGCCGCGCGCAGCGCGCTCAGACCCTCCTGGCCGCGCGGACTTCGATGTGACCGTCGCGGACGCGCACCTCGAAACAGCGCGCAGGAAACGTCGTCGGTCCGTTGACGACGTGCCCGTCTTCGAGCGCCAGCTCCGATCCGTGCCACGGGCACTGGATCGCGTCGCCGACGAGTTTGCCCTCGGACAATGGCCCGCCGAGGTGCGGGCACGTCTCGGTCAGCGCGTGGATCGTTCCATTTCGCTTGACCAGCAGAACGGCTATGCCGCCGGCTTTGACGCGCCTGGGCTTGTTCTCCGGCAGACTGCTCTCGGCGATCGTCCGCGTGAACTTTTCCGGCTTGAGCATATCGGCGGTTGCGGTGTGGTCCACTCCGACCTGTTGGCCATAGACCAGATGCCCGCCGAGGTAGGCGGCGACGGCGTAGCCGAGCATGGAGACGGCGATGCCGCTCCGCCGCGAACGGCGGCTCCTGCGCATGAAAAGCGAGGTCGTGTACAGTGCCGTGGCGGCAATGTTGAGCAGGCCGTGAAGGAGACCGACCTTCCGCGCCGGATCGTCTGTCTCTGACCAGTCAGTGACACCGGTGATCGCGGACCCGACGGCACCGATCAGGCCAACGCCGATGGCGAAATCGGCCGCCGCGCCGCATGCCTTCCTCCCGCTCAGGCTCTCCATCGCGTCGAGCGCCAGCGCGGCCGTCCAGGCGCCGACCGGAACATCGGTGAGCACGGGATGCAACGGATGCCCGAGCCACGTTCCGTGCAGCGCGTTTTTCAATTCCCGTCCCGCGCCGCCGGCGAAGGCGTTGCGCACTGCTTTCTGCAACGGTTCGGCCGATGCACCGATCCACTGATCTGCGACCCTGTTGATGATTTCACCTGATCCCATGCTCACCTCTGATGTTTCGCACAGTAGTATGTCGTTCGCCCTGCAACAATCATGCGGCAAATCGTTCCCCGGCACTTCGGGCAACGGTCGCCCTCCTCGCGGTGCTGCACCAGGAAACGAGCAGGATAGTCGCCCCCACGCGATTTGAAGGCGATCGCCTCCCGAAGAATGTGACGGATCGCGGTGAACAAAGCGCGGATTTCGTCTTCGCGCAGGTGATTCGCCGCGCGGCGCGGATCGATCGACGCCCGATAGAGCGCCTCGTCCGTGTAAAGATTGCCGAGTCCGGCAAGCACATTCTGCGACATCAATAAGGCTTTGATCCTGCCGCGGCGGCCGGCGATCAGCCTGCGAAAAGCGGGCAGCCGGATCTGCAGCGGATCGGGCCCGAGGGCATGCTGGCGAATGAAATCCTCGGGCGAGGGCGTGAGATCGACGACGCCGAAGAGGCGCATGTCATCGTAGGCCAGGTGGGCGCCGTTGTCGAAATCGAAGATCACACGCGCAAACCGCGGCGGATCATCGCGGGAGTACACCAGATCACCGGTCATTCCGAAATGGAGGTGCAGCCAGAGATCGCCCGCGTCGGCGAAAAGATGCTTGCCGTGGCGGATCACGCCGCGGAACGACCGTCCACGGAGCGTGGAGAGCTTTCTGGTAGCGACCACGCGCGCGTCGAGCACGCGCACGGCGACGATCGTCTGCCCCAGCGCATGTTGCGCGAAATAGCGCGCGTAGATCTCCACTTCCGGGAGTTCGGGCATGCGATGATTCTTTCATGGCAAGAGTACCCGACGTCGATCCAGGAGCCATTGATCCGCAGGTTCACGCCGTGCTCGAAGCGCAGCGAAAACAGTGGGGCGGACCGCTCTTCAATCATCTGATTTATGCGCGGCGCCCGTCGATCTTCCGCGCCGTGCGCGGCATGTGGAGCGGGATCGACACCTCTGGCCTGATCGAGGAACCATTGAAAGCGCTGCTGAACCGCCGCGTCGCGTTCCTCAACGGCTGCGAGTTCTGACAGGACCTCAACGCTGCGGTCGGCAGCGAACTGGGGATCTCGGACGAGAAACTTCTCGCGCTGAACGACTATCCGACGTCGCCGCTCTTCTCGGATCGGGAGCGGACGGCGCTCGAGGTTGCCGACGCCATGAGCGTCACCGGCCTTGACGTTTCTGATGCGCTGTTCGCACGACTCCGGGCGCTGTTCGATGACGACGCCCTGGTTGAGCTCACGGAGATCATCGCCTGGGAGAACGCTTCCGCAAGATTCAACCGCGCGTTGCGCATCCCTTCGCAGGGGTTATGGAAGAGAGCACCATCCTCAGGCGCGAAGCGGTAGACCCAGGAAGGATGACCGTTCGGAGGCGCACCACCGCGAATTGAGACCGCGGACAAGGGGTGATGAGACGGCCCGCGCGGTGAGGCGCCGAAGCGGCCGTTCGCACCGTGCTCTGGGTCAGCGGTGCGCGCGCCTGCGTCGACACGGCCATGTGGAGCAGGGCGGCGGCCACGGCGCGCTTTTCCGTGTCATAGAAGCGGCAGCTTGTCAGCAGAAGGATAATCACGATCGCAGCGGGCCGTCTCATCTTGCATGGTGAGACGGACCGCGGCGGCCGAAGTTAGCGCGTTCACGGGGACGTAACGAAACATTGGCAGATCTGGCTACGCTCACCCATCGCGCCTCATGCGGCCAGACGAGAACGGCGTCGACGAGTTCACGAAGCGATCGTGGCGCTCTACTGCGAGGACGTTACTTGACCGCGATGGCCCGCGCCTGTTTGTAGTCGATGATGCCGGCGAACATCTTCTCCAACGCATCC
>JBGPFD010000292.1:0-3048 GCA_041483175.1 Thermoanaerobaculia bacterium
CGTTACTCCGTCTTCGACGCGGCGACGAAGCAGCTCGTGAAGAAGATCAGTACCGAAGCGGGGCCCGAAGGCATCCTCATCGCGCCCGATGGGAAGCGCGCCTTCGTCGCCTGCAGCAACGCCGGAAAAGTCGCCGTGCTGGAGCTCGACACGCTGCCCTTCACCGGCTCGGTGGCGACGGGAAATCAGCCGGACGGGATGGCGTGGGCGCCGATCAGTTTGGCGCGCTGAAGCTCATCGGCACCGGATCGCCGAAGATTCCAAGCCAGGCCAGATGGCGGCTGAAATGAATCGAGATGCCGCCGGGCGTTCGTTCATAGATCCATTGCCCATTCGCGATTCGCGTTTGACCGAACCCGTCGATGGAGGCCGGCCATTGTCCTCCGTTGCGCGCGCGCTCGGCCTTCGCCCACAGGACTCTGTCGGTCAGCTCTCCTTCAGCAATCGCACCATCGGCACGCCGAATAGGCCCGAAAAGGTTCGGAGGCTGAACATCAGGATCCCTAATGTATGACCATGACGAAAAGCCGCGATCCTGAGCCGCGGCGAGGTTACTGCCGTCACCGTCACGAACCGGAACGCGCTGCGCTTCGAGCAGCACCTGCCGTGAGCCCTCGAGAACGGGGGGGAGATCGAACCAGCGAATCGGCGTCGTCGCGAGCAGCAACCACTGCGGGCGAACCCTGTACGGAATCCCTATCGCTGGCGCCAAGTCACGCATTGATGCCTGGTATTCAGCTTTGGCGTAGACGTTCTCCCGAACGTCACGCCAGGCGCTCCACGTGGCGAACTTGCATGCCGTCAACATCGTCGCGCGATAGTCATGCTCCTGGAGGCGCTTGCGCCAGATGGCCGGATCGACGCCGATCATACGCAGCGCTGCGCATTGCGTCCGGTACACAGCCACCGCGTAGAGTTGCGCCATCACCTCCGGACGGTCGCGAAGTGATTCGTTGATGCGCCACGACGCCAGCAGCAGTCGCTCCGCACCGGCGTCGTCTCCGGCCCGCGCGCGCACGAAAACGCCGCTGAGGAGAGCCCTCTCCAGACCCCCCGCCGCGATGAGATCGGTGATCGGACTGCGCCAGTCGCGCGACATCGGCCATGAGGGCGCCGGATTCCGCACGATTTCATCGGCCACCTGATCGAGCGCGGCTTGATGCGTCTGCACGTAGGTCACCACATCCGCGGCCGGCGTGTTCGCCGAAGAAAACGGAAACGTGCTGATGGCCGCGGGACCGCCGAGCTGCGCCACCCATTGCGGCATCCGGCCGGCGCTCTCGTTTTGCGCGATGTGCACACTGGCGGGAAGCGATGCGATCGGACCGAAGGAGCTGGACCACGCGTGTTCCGCCATCTCCACACGGACGTAGACAACAACCGGAACGCCGATCAGCAGAAGAGCGATCAGAGCGACAGCAATTCGTTTTGCGATGTCCGCAGTCTATCGCAGCCGGGCCGCCGCCCTATGAACCCGCGCCAGAATCCACGAAAGCATCAGCCAAAGCACGGCGGCGGTGATGGCCATGTCGGCGACGTTGAAAACGCCGGTGTGCAGCGGCCCGATGGACAACAGCAGAAAGTCGGTGACTCTCCCGCGAAAACGGATCCTGTCGATCAGATTGCCTGCTCCGCCGGCGACGAGCAGCGCCACGGCGATACGGTCGGCGCTCGACTGCAGCAGTCCACGGAAGAGCACGATGATGGCAACGACCAGCGTAAGAGCGACGAAACCATCGAAGATTGTCACGCGCCAATGTCCCGGCAGGTTAGACCCGAGGCTGAGAAACGCGCCGCGATTCTCGGTGTAGAGCAGCGTGATCGCGCCGTACCGCTGCGGCGCGTCGCCGCGCAGCATCGTCCGCGCCAACGCCTTCGTCCATTGGTCGGCGAGCAAAACGACCAAGATCAAAGCCAGCAGAGCGCTTCGTCGCACTGTTTTACATGACCAGATCGGCCGTCCGCGTTTCGCATTCGATCGCCGAGACGTTCTGGAATCCGCGCGGCAGTTTGAGTCCGCGCTGCGCGCGCCTGCCGATGTAGGTCTCCAGATCGGCCTGCTTCAGATTCGTGAAGCGCTTACCGGCGTGGACCACCAGCGTCCCGCCCTCGGGCACGACGGCGATCGCGGCGACCTTCTCCGGCGCGATCGGCGTGCGATGGATCTTAATCGTCTGCACGCCTTTGCCGCGCGGGAGCTGTGGCAGCTCGTCTGCTCCGAACAGAAGGAGCTTGCCCTCGCTGGTGGCGGCGGCGACGCGATCCTTCTCCACATCGGACACGCGCTGCGGCTTGAGCGTGATCGCTCCTTTGTTGACGTTGACAATCGTTTTCCCAGCTTTGCGATCGGTCACCATCTCCTCGAATCGAATGATGAATCCGTAGCCGTCGTCCGTCGACAGCAGCCAGAGATCGTCGGGATCGCCCATGATCACGCCGGTGAATGTCGCGCCGGGCGGCGGCGAGAGGAACGCGGTCAGCGGCTCGCCGTGCCCCTTCGCCGACGGCAGCTCGTGCGCCGGCAGCGCGTAGGTGCGGCCGGTGGAGTCGAGAAAGACGGCCACCTGATTGCTGCGGCCGCGCGCGGCGTGCAGGTAGGCGTCGCCCGATTTGTACTGCAGCGCGGCCGCATCGAGATCGTGTCCCTTCCCCGCGCGCACCCATCCTCTTTCCGACAGCACCACGGTCGCCGGCTCCGAGGGGATCAGCGCCGTCGCATCGAGGGCCTTCGCCGCCTCGCGCTCGACGATCGGCGAGCGGCGGCGGTCGCCGAACTCCTCGGTGTCGCGGAGCAGCTCCTCGCGCACCTGTTTTTTCAGGCGCGCCTTCGAGCCCAGGATTTTCTCCAGCTCTTTGCGCTCCACGCTCAGCCTTGCCTGCTCGCCCCGGATCTGCATCTCCTCGAGCTTGTTCAGGTAGCGCAGCTTCAATTCGAGGATCGCCTCGGCCTGCGGATCGGACAGCTTGAAGCGACGCATCAGCACCGGCTTCGGCTCGTCCTCGCGCCGGATGATCTTCACTACTTCGTCGATGTTGAGATAGGCGATC
>JBGPFD010000293.1:0-3039 GCA_041483175.1 Thermoanaerobaculia bacterium
GATGCGTGTAGATGGGCAGCTCGACGAATTCGTTCGGATAGCCGTCCTTGGGGATGGAGCGCTCCGTCTCGCTGCGGCACGGAAGGATTCCGATGCAGATGCCGCGCGTCCGAGGCGCCCGCGTGTAGGCGCGGCTGACCGAGCGCATCACGCCCGCACCTCCTCCGGTGAGCAGGTTGACGCCCAGCGCCGCGAGCAGCACGCCGACTTCACGAGCGAGATCGTCGTGCTCGTCGCTTCCTGAGCCGATGACCCCCACCGTCTGGTCGGCGAGTCGGGGCTGCGTGGCAGTCACAGGTGTACCTGCTCCGACATTGCCTCGTGGCAACGGTTTCGCCGGATTGCAGATTCCGATCAGAGAATGTCCGCGCGCCGCAGTTCTTCCTCGAGTTGCTCCGGTGAGGTGAAGCAGATCGTGTGGAAGCCGAGGGCGCCGGCGGCGGCGATGTTCGGCTCGTGATCGTCGATGAACATGTACTCCTCGGCGCGGCACCCGATCGTTCGCAGGGTCAGGTCGAAGATTTCCCGCTCCGGTTTGAGGAATCCGACTTCGCCGGATACGACGATCTTCTCGAACAAGCGGAACAGCTCGTACCGCGGCCGGGTGAGGCGAAACATCTCGAACGACCAGTTGGTCAGCCCGATCAGCCGGTAGCCGGCGGCGCGAAGCCGCTCCACGATGCGCACCGTTCCCGCGATCGGACCGGCGATGGACTCCTCCCATCGCTCGTGGTAGGCGCGAATCAGCTTTTCGCGATGCGGATAACGGGCGGACAGCTCCACGACCGCTTCGGACCACGGACGGCGCCCGCGATCCTGTTCGCGATTCCACTCGTGGAAACCGACTTCCTGAAAAAACGCGTCGATGGCCGCATCGCTCCCGAGCAGACGGCGATAGACGCGGCGCGGATCCCAATGAATGAGCACACCGCCGAAATCGAAAATGATGGCTCGCGGCTTTCCATTCATGGTCCTCAGGGCCTGGCCGCTCTTCGTCTTGGTCCGGGCGGGGAAACGGTGACGGTCGTCTGTGCCGTGACGGAGCCGACGGGACTGGTCGCCGTCAAGGTGTAGACGGTCGTCTGGGCCGGAGACACCGCGACTGATCCCGACAGGGGCTGCGATCCCACCCCATTGTCAATGGACACGGCGGTCGCATTGGAGGCCGACCATGACAAGGTCGCCTGCTGGCCGGAAACGATCGAAGCGGGCGATGCGCCGAACGTGTTGATGGTGGGCGGAGCCACGCTCGCCGATTTCGTCGTGGTGAACTGCGCCAGATCGCCGAAGGAATCGGTGAGGGTGCCGGTGATGGTGTCGCCGTTGAAGTTGAACGTGAAGACGTTGGTCGCACCATTCCCGAGCGGCAACTGCAACGTGAGCGTGTTCCCCGAGAGGTTGCCGTACAGGGGAAGGACTTCTTCACCAGCATCGACCACGACACAATTGCCGAAGCCGTCGCTGCTGACGTCCAGAGCGCTTTCGAAGATCAACGAGCCGGATACGGCGTTCCCCGCCTGGACGATCGAAACGGAAGCGTTTCCGCTGTAGCTCAGGCTTCCAATGTTGAGACAGGTGAACGTCTCGTTGTCGGTCTCGTTGTATGAACCGTCATAGCTGCCGGCAAAGTCGGAGGCGGGTGGTTGCGTGCTGCTCCGGGTGAGGGTGAAGGTGCCGGCGGTCGACGTCTGACTGACGCCCGTGACCGTTCCACTCATCCCGGCGTTGCTAATCGTCGCGCTGATCGGAAAGTCGAACGACCCCCAGGGATCGAAGACCGCGCCGGTGAACGTCGAGCCGGAGACGACGCCGGCTGCAGCCATGGACATCGTGAGATTCGCAATCGTCGCGCAGTTCTGGTCATAGAGCGGGATGTTCTCCATCGTGACCACGCCGGCGGCAGAATTGCCGGATTGCACCAAGGCCAGCGTGAACGGCCCGGTGTAACTCGTCTTGGCCCCATTCGGACAGATATCGCTGAGGCTGGAGTTGCCCGTCCAGGTTCCCGTGAGGTCGACTGCCGGCGCATCCGCCGAAGTGCGGGTCATCGTAAGGGAACCACTCCCGCCGTTGAAGTCGGAGATCTGCGCCGCGATGGTGTTCCCATCGACCGTTCCGCTGAATTGCGTCCCGTTCGGGTTGTTTGGGTAGTGCCACGTGATGCCCGTGGCACCTACTGTGCCGACCAGCACGTGCGTCACTTCGCCATTGCCGGGGTTGCAGGTGCCGCCGAAGACGAGGGCGTTCGTGAGATCGGCCCGGCCCACCAGGGATGTCCCCGTTTGGAGGAACGTGACGGCGACGTTGCCGCTCGACGTGAAGGTCTTGTTCTGGCAGGCGCTCAGTTGAATGGTGAAGGTGTATGTACCGCTCCAGTTTCCGGTCAGGCTGGTCTGTGCGGAGGCCGGGACGCTGAAGAGGAGCGCGGCGAAGCAAGCGGCCGGAAAACTGCGCCGGATTCTCACGCGACAACGCCGAAATTCCTGCTGCATGCGTCACTCCTGGTACTCGATTTCGAGGCGATCGTTGAACGCCGGAACGGCAACGATGTGCGCCAGCTTCTCAGGCCCATGGCCGTCATCCGCGCGGACGGGAAATGCCCAGCCGCTGCTCCAGTTCCTCGCGCCGCGCGCGGCTGAGGTCGAGCTCCGTGCCGTTTTTCAGGCGAACGGCGTAATCGCCGCCGGGGCGGTGCAGCACCACGTCGATGCGATCGAAACGCACGATGGCCGAGCGGTGGATGCGAAAGAAGAGCGCCGGATCGAGCCGCTCCTCCAGCGTCTGCATCCGCTCGCGCACGGCCCAGGTCTTGTCGCCGACGTGAAGCTCGGCGTACGGTCCGCTGGCGGTGATGTAGTCGACGGCCTGGACCGGCACGACGCGCACCTGGCCGCGCGATTCGACGGCAATGCGTTCGAGAAACTGCGGCGCCGGGCGGCGGAGGAATTCCAGCAGCCGGCTGGTCATGCGCTCCGCTTCGTTTAGCTCGATCGACCGGCGCGCGCGCTGCAGCGCCTGCGCGAACCGCTGGTCGTCGAA
>JBGPFD010000294.1:0-3023 GCA_041483175.1 Thermoanaerobaculia bacterium
CTTTCGCTTTGTGGAACAGCACTTCGCCGCTCAGGCGATCGACAACGATCAGCGATTCGCAGCAGGGGCAGGTGATTTCGAAGTTCTTCATAAGGCAGTAAACAGTTAACAGTTAGCCGTTAACACGACAACCTGGCCCCTGTTAACTGTTGCCTGTTAACTGTTAACTATTCTAACGCTTGCGCCAAGTCCGCGATGAGGTCCTGCTTGTGTTCCAGCCCGATGGAGATCCGCAGCAGATTCTGCGGTGTACGCGAGCCCGGCCCTTCCGATGACGCGCGGTGCTCGATGAGGCTCTCGGTGCCACCAAGCGACGTCGCGCGGGTGAAGACCTTCGTCTTCGCCACGACCGTGAGCGCCACCTCCCGCCCGCCCGCGATCTGCACCGACATCATCCCGCCGAAGTCGGACATCTGCCGTTGGGCGATCGCGTAACCGGGATGCGAGGCCAATCCGGGATAGTGCACCACCTCGACCCGCGGATGCCCGCCGAGGAACTGCGCCACGGCGCGCGCGTTCTCGCAATGCACGCGCATGCGGGGGGCCAGCGTGCGGATGCCGCGCAGCACCAGCCACGAATTGAACGGCGAGGCGACACCGCCGATGATCTCCCGCACGTGCTCGGCACGCGCGACCAGATCGTCGCGGCGCCGGAAGGCGAGCGATCCACCCTGCACGTCGCTGTGCCCGCCGAGGTATTTCGTCGTGGAGTGCATGGTGACGTCGGCGCCGAACTCGATCGGCCGCTGCAGCGCAGGCGTGGCGAACGTGCCGTCGACGATCAGGATGGCGCCGGCGTCATGCGCAATCGACGCGAGCGCGGCGATGTCGACGATCTTCAGCAGCGGATTCGACGGCGACTCGCACCAGAGCGCCGAGGTGTTCCCGCGGACCGCCGACCGCACCGCGTCGAGATTGTCCATGGTCACGAAGTCCGATGTCAGTCCCCAACGCGGGAAAAAATCGGACGCCAGTGTGCGCACCGCGTAGTAGCCGTCCTCGGGCAGAAGAACATGCCCGCCGGTTGCGAGCGCCTGAAAGATCGCCGACGCGGCCGCCATTCCGGAGCCGAATACCAGCGCCGCTTCGGCGGAGTCGATGGCCGTCAGCGCTTCCTCGAGCCGCGTCTGGTTCGGATTGTGATCGCGGATGTAGCTGTATCCGTGCAACGGCTGTCCGTCTGACGCGTTGCGCTCGAACGTCGTGGAGAGATGAATCGGCGGCGCCACGGCGCCGGTCGCCTCATCCGTTGTTCCTCCCGCGTGGACCGCTTTCGTTTCGAAATGCATAGCCTGAGGATATCAACCCTGTACACTCCCCTCGTGGGACGCATCCACCTGGGCTCCATCCTCGGTACGACGATCACCCTCGATTTCAGCTTTCTGATCCTGATCGTCTTCTTCGTGGCCATGAACATGCAGTCCGGCGGCGCGCGCTATGCGCTGCTGTGGGCGCCGGTGCTGTTCCTCAGCATTCTCATCCACGAGCTGGCGCACGCGGGGATGATCGGCGCGTTCGGATTCGGCCCCAGTCAGGTGATTCTGGAAGGAATCGGCGGCGTCACCATCAACGAGAGGCGCGCGCGGCCATGGCAGGATCTGCTGATCAGCGTCGCCGGGCCGGCCTCGAGTTTCATCCTGGCCTGGGGAATCGACCTGCTGCTCGCCGGCGCGCCGGCCATACGCCACGATCCGTTCCTGGTCGCTCTGCTGCCGCTGCTGGCGCGCGCAAATCTCTGGTGGGGAATCTTCAATCTGATGCCGGTCTCACCGCTCGACGGCTACGGGGTCGTGCGCCACTTTCTGCGGATGTTTCTGAACGAGCGCGTCGCCTTCGTCATCGCCATCTGGGTCTCGATGATCGCCGGGGCAACTCTGGTCATCGTCGGCCTGGTGAGCCGCTGGATCTTCTTGTCGCTATTGATGCTGTGGTACTTGCGGTCGAGCTACCTGCAATGGCAACTCTTCCGGTCTTACAAGCGGCCGGACGAATAGACGTAAATTCACCTAAAATAGGCCGATCTAGGTCGGCAATGACCCCTTACGTCCCTGATCCTCCGTCCACTTCGGGAGTGGCGCGAGCGAAGCATTCGTTCGTGAGCTGGCTCCGCGGCCGGCGCACCGCGAGCCTTTCCCCGATCGAGACCACGCTGGCCATCGCCAAAGCCCAGCAGGAAACGATGATCGATGGCGTGCTGGTGATCGACCCCGAGGGGCGGGTGCTGTCGTACAACCGCCGCTTTCTCGAGCTGTGGGGGATCCCGGAAGAGGTCGCGGCAAAGGGAAACGACGAAAAGCTTCTGGAGTATGCGGCGCAGAAGGTGTCGGATTGGGAGAGCTTCATCGCGCTGGTGAAGTATCTCTACAACCATCCGCAGGAAACACGCACCGGCGATCCGGTGCCGCTGAACGACGGGCGGCTGCTGCTGCGCGCATCCATTCCCATCATCGCCGAGGGAAAGTACGCCGGCCGGGCCTGGCACTTCCGCGACGTCACGGAAGCGCGTCAGAACGAGGCAATGCAGAACGCGCTTTTCCGCATCGCGCGGATGAGCCGCGAGACGAAGGATCTGATCGAGTTCTACCGCGACATCCACGAAATCGTCGGCACGCTGATGAAGGCGACGAACTTCTACATCGCCGAATATGACGCCGGGCGGAACATCGTCACTTTTCCGTATTTCGTCGATCAGTTCGATCCTCCACCGGAAGGACGGCCGCCGGGACGCGGTCTGACTGCCTTCGTTCTGCGGACGGGCAAACCGCTGCTGGCGACTCCCGACGTGTTCCAGCGCCTGCAGGCCGAGGGAGAAATCGAATCGGTCGGCCATCCGTCGGTCGACTGGCTCGGCGTGCCGCTGAAGACCGCCGATCGCACCTGGGGCGTTATCGGCATGCAGACGTACGACACGGCGAAGCGATACAGCTCGCGCGACAAGGAAATCCTGATGTTCGTCGCGCAGCAGGTGGCATGGGCCATCGACCAGAAGCGGCAGGAGTCGGCGCTGCGTGAAAACGAGCACC
>JBGPFD010000295.1:0-2963 GCA_041483175.1 Thermoanaerobaculia bacterium
CGAGGCGGCAAGATAGAGCGCCTTCGCGCGGTCATACTTTCCGGCCAGCTCCGCGGCGAATGCCCGGCTCATGGCCTCGGTCATCCGCCGGTTCATCGCCGGCGTGGTGATCGGATCGAGCACGCGAAGTTGCGCGTCCTTGACCGTGACGCCGAGCTTTCGAAGCGCCTTCTGCGCCTCGCGCCCTTCGTCGGGCGCCAGGCAGTGCTGCTCCCATACCTTCTGATAGACCGCGACGGCGCTGTCGCGGTCGCCCGATCCCGCTTTCTTCTTCGCCTCGGCGAGCTGCTCGTCGAGCGCGACGGAGCGCAGATACAGCTCGTGATGGACCATGTTCTCCACGTCGGAGAGGCGAAGCGTTCCTTTATCCGAATCGACGCGCGCGACGACCTTGTCTCCGCTGACCAGAAGCGCCACGGGAAGCTTGCTCGCCACGTCCCACTTGGCGATCGTCGCCTTGTCATCCGGACGGATGAGCTGCATGCCGACGCATTGCGCGGAGAAAAGCGTCAGCATCCGCGACGCCACCATGTCGCCGCTCTTCATGTCGTCGGCTGTCGCCGGGAACCAGTCCACGACAAGCGGTGCGTTCAACGGCGTATCGCCGTCGTTCAACACCTTCCATGACACCACGTAGGCGTTCGGCCGCCCCTGATCGCGCTGCTGGCTGTTGTCGATATAGCCGCCGCGCGGAACCATTCCCCCCATCCCGCCTCCCCCGCCCCCGCCGCAGGTGGCGTAGGCATCACCGAATACGAAAAGGAGGATCGTGGCGAGAGCAATCGTTCGTCGCATGGCGATGTGAACCGATCGCCCGATTCCAGCCTTCCCGGTGGGGTCAGGTCTTCACTCTTTCGTTTCCGAGGTACACTGAATGCGCCCGCCCGAGTGGCCCGCGCCTCTGCGCAGACGCTCATTGTCACTCTATCCATGTCCCGCCCTCTACGACTGGAGTTCCCGGGCGCACTCTGGCACATCACGAGCCGCGGTAACGAACGCCGACCGATTTACCACGCCGATCGCGACCGGCGTGTGTTCCTCAGGATCCTTCGGCGAACTGTTCTGGATGCTCAGTGGCGGCTGTATGCGTATGTCCTGATGACCAACCATTACCACCTGCTCATCGAGACCCCGCAGGCCACGCTGTCGCGGGGGATGCGCGATCTCAATGGCGAGTACGCCCAATGGTTCAATCACACCAGGAACCGCGTCGGGCATCTTTCAGGGGCGCTTCGGCGGCATCCTCGTGGAGAAAGAAACGCACCTGCTCGAGCTCATTCGATACATCGTGCTCAACCCCGTCCGCGCGGGCATGGTACGAGATCCAGCAGATCATCGGTGGAGCAGCTATCGGGGAACAGTAGGGCTGACGGCCGCGCCGCCGTGGCTGGAGGTGGGCTGGACGCTGGCCCAGTTCCACCCCACCGATCGAACCGAGGCCACCACGCGATATCGGGAGTTCGTCGGCGCGAAAGTCGATCCTGCAGCAGTATGGCAATCGCTCCACGGAGGAATCTTCCTGGGCTCGGATCGCTTCGTCGCGCAAATGCAGAGCGAGCATCCGGAATGTGGACTTAAACCCGCTTCCGTTTCGCTCGACCGAATTCATGATGTGGTGGAGCGAGCCGGACAATCGACCAAAAGCGCCCGACTCATGTTTGTCCACCTGGCACGCCGGCTTGGCCGAGCGCCTCTCAAAGAAATCTCTGCGCGCCTGAGACTCTCGGACAGCAGGATCTCCGCACTGATGAAGGAAGCATCTCGATTGCTCGGCAAGGACAGCGAATTCGCCAGATTGATCGAAGAGGTCGAGAGGAAAGTGGAGACCTGACCCCACTCAGTGCGGGTACAATCTTTGCGTTGGCGCAGCCCCCCGAAGAACGACGCAAAGTACAACGCGTCAAGCTCATCCAGCCGCTGCGAGGGCAGTGCGGCTCAATGCGCGTCTACCTCGTGGACGCCTCCGTCGAGGGAATCCGCATCGCGCATCAGGGGGCGGTTGCGGCCGTCGGGCAGACGCTGCACGTGGAGTTCCATTGGGAAGGTCATCCGATCGAGCTCGAATGCGTCGTGGTCCACAACACCCTCTTCCGGCTGGCGAAAAGCACGGACGACAAGAGCGTCTATCACGCCGGGCTGCAGATCACGGAGGCGCCGGGAAATTCTCGGGCCACGCTGCGGCAACTGGTAACCGATTGCGTCGCCCGCGCGCTCGACGAGCAGAAGGCCAACGCGCGCGGCGTTCCGGCAGAGGCGGCACAATCCTTCCAGACGAGCAAGGGAACCGAATACGTCCGTTGCGAATTGATCGACGGAACCTGGCGCCGCACCTCGACTACGCGGCCCGAGCAGCCGTCCAACGGATTCACCATCTCCGCGGAAGAGGATCGCGCGCAGGTGGAGCTACTCTGCCAGACGTTCGAAAGCTCCGACGCCGAAGGGCGAAAACTGATTCAGACGATGGCTGAGATGAGCATCAGCAAGAGCGAGGGCGTGCCGACGCGGCGCTACAGCCCATCATGAGCTGGAACGCCCGCCTCATCCTCCGCGACATTGCCGATGCCGACGGGCGCCAGCGGATCTTGCGGGCGTTCTGGCGGCACGCCGACGCAACGACAAAGGCCGTGACCACCGCGCAACTGGCGAAGGCGCTCCACTTCCGCGACGAGACCATCCGGAAGATGCCGGCGGAAAAAAAGTGCGAGCTTCTCGCCTCGCGGCTCTCCGCCAGCGAATTCGAGCAGACATTCGAGACGGCGCTGATGCAGTATCACACGCACGAAGCCAACGAGATGATGGCCGCCTTTCTCGACCGCTGGGGTGTGCCCCACGTCAGCGGATCGATCGAGACCGACGACTACACCCCGCCGACGGCCGATACCGTCCGCGCCGCGGTGAAGGAGTTCGAGGGGCGATTCGAGCGGCGCGACGTCGCCCTTTATCTCGCCTCCGCAGGATTGCTC
>JBGPFD010000296.1:0-2927 GCA_041483175.1 Thermoanaerobaculia bacterium
CCGATTCCGCCGCCCGGTTGGCGAATTGAATCCGGCCGTCGGCGTCGCAGACGAACAGCGCGTCGGCCATCGTGCTGATGATCTCCTGCGATGCAAGCGAGGGGGTGAGGGCCAGCAAATCGTATCGCCGGAACGCCAGCGCCACGATCAACACGAATCCGAAAATCGGCGCGTACCCGAACGGATACACGTTGATGCCGAACTTCGGCAGGAAATCGACGCATCCGAGATAGGCGACGCCTAGGGCGATCAGCAGTAGCCGGATCCTTTTGCGCTCCACGCCACGCGACGCCGGATAGGCGCGCAGGAACTCCGCCAGCGAAACGATCAGGTAGCCGAAGAAGAAAATCAGGAACGGGATGGCCACCACCGGCCGGTACTGCGGGTAGTAGCCCCACCAGAACAACTTCACTCGCGTGACCAGCAGATCGCTGGTCGTGCCGATGGCACCGAAGAACGCGGCGAGCGCCCATCCCAGCCACACCGCCGCTTTCCGGCGCTCGTAGAGGTGCAACATTTCGACGGTGAAGTGGTAGATCGCCGGCGCCATCATCGGCACGGCGAGGTAGGCCATGCGCGACCACCAAAGCGCGTGCGCCGCATCACGCGCCGAGTACATGAAGGAGAAGGCCATGAACCAGATCGACGCGAAGGCGGTCAGCGCGCCGAAGGCCAGCGTCAGGCGTGAGACACGGCGCCGGATCACGCTGGCGCCGAGCAGAAGCATCAGCAGAGAGGTCGCCGCCGTCGGAAGCGCCGCCGGCGACAAGGTGTAGAAGGAGCTGTCGAGCACGACTCTTTTCTGAAGCCTCCGCCTCCGCCGCCGTTGGGGTGAGAGAAAGCTATTGTGAGAGATTCACGGCCGGGTTGTCGAGGAGCCCCTCGATCTGGCAACCTCTGCCTCGGCGGCGATATAGCCGAACGCCGGCCACTGCGATCCCCGAAGGATCTTCTCCCACAAGGGAAGGGCCTTCTCCGGCTGGCCATTGTCGAAATACCAGTTTCCGATGCCGTAGAGGATGGTCGTCCCGTCGATGCTGTTCGAATCCTGCGCCATCAACTCCTCCGGAGCGATCTCGCCCGACTCCATCAACAGCAGCTTGTGATACGGGATGTTTTCGATCACGTCCAGGCTGATGCTGATCGGCTCGAGGACCTTCTCCGCTTCTTTCACCCGGCCGAGGCGGCGCAGGGTCATGTACAGCCACTGCGATGCGGAGACGACGCTGTCAGGATTCTTTGCCAGCGTCAGGCAGTGCCGGTAAGCGCGAAGAGCGCGTTCGAAGTCGCCCTCGAGAAAATACGCCAGCCCCAGGTGATAGTCGATGTTCGAATGGAGGGTTGTCAGCGGGATGTTGCGCGGATTTGGCTGTCCGTCGGGCTCGATCTCGTCGGGCTTTCCTCGGACCAGGATCGCGGCGGACTCGAGATCGCGTACCGCGTCGGCAAGACGGCGGACGGTGATGTAGCGATGGCCGCGATGGCGATAGAGCCGCGCGTCGTCCGGATGTTTGCGAATGCCCTCGGTGAAGATCGCAATCGCCTCGCGATAGCGGCCAAGGTAGGCCGTCCGCCGCCCGAACCAGATGATGGCATCGGCGCTGTTGGGATGTGCGTCGTACTCGCGCTGCGCCGCGGCCAGATCTTCTTCGCGCTGCTTCTGCACATCGGCCGGCAACGCCGGCCGGACCAGCGGCTCTCCGAGCAGCGACATCGCCTCGATGTCCGGCGGAAGAAATTGCTCCGCGGGTGCGCCGTGCGGCGGCGGAACCGTCGCGCACGCGGCTGCCAGCAGGATCACCGCGCAGAGAGCCATGCGCATCCGCTGATGATACGTCAGCGGGCCGGCCGCTCCTCGAACAGCGGCACCCTATCGGAAAAAGCTGCCCACAACGACCACGGCCATCATGATCAGCGCGATCGCCAGCGGAGCGAAGATGACGAACAGGATCAACACTGCGACTCCCCGGCGCTTGCGCTGGTTGCCCTGAATTTCGCCGGTGAGCTCCGTGATGTACTGGCCCTCGGGATGCTCGAAGGCAACGAGCGCTTCCTTCGCCTCCTCATACGCAATCGACGGCACGAAGAGCACCGCCGTCTGTCCGGGGACGAGCGAGGTTTCGTTCGCGCTCAACTGCAGCCCGCCGGCAAATTCAAAGCGGCGGTGCGTGGCGATGCCGAGGCCCTCCAGCACCGCGCCGGCCATCTCCACCGAAGAGAGATCGCCTCGGAAAACCTCCCTCAGTCCGGCGTCGTCCATTGGCCAAGAATAGCCGACATCCATCGTTTGTCTTCCGTCAGCTCAGAGAAGGACCAGCCCGGTCCAGCGACGAGAACAATCGCGAACGTCGAGCGCACGGGCTCGATTATGGCGCCGGGTCGATCATGATCGTCGGATCCATCTTCCTGCCATCGAGAACGATCGTGTACTTGTGCTGTTCCGGCCGAGTCACGGTCTTCGCGTGCGCCCACGCGTGGGCCCCCTCGTGACCTTGCTGATCGACGGGCGTTCCGGGTGCAAAGTCAATCTGTAACTGGCCACGACTACCGTTAACAAAGAAATGAACGAACTTGCCGCTGCGAACGTGCACCGGCTCGGGCGTCGCCGCAAGCGTCGTTGGATCGATGCAGGCGATGCCTTGTCCGCCGCCGCCGGGACAGGGATTCGCCAGGTGCCTGGCGCGATACAGATCTATGTGCCGGCAGTTCAGAACGAAAACGAGCAGCAGCAACACCGTGAACAGGATGGGTTTTCGCATGGGCTCCTCCTATCTATGGGGATTCATGTTGAGAGCGGCCAGTTCCGGGTCACGCGCCGCGTCGGCGGCACTGGATCCGGCGGCGATGGCACGTTGCAGCCAGGCTCGCGCTCCGTCGCGATCGCCGCGAATGTTGGCAATCACCGCGGCCTGATAGAGCGCGCTGGC
>JBGPFD010000297.1:0-2894 GCA_041483175.1 Thermoanaerobaculia bacterium
GATCGCGCATCGCCTCCGAACTCACCGATCGAACTGCTGGCCCATCGTCACCCGCTCGATGGAAAGCGCGTTCGCCTGGAGATCCTCGACCGAGGTGCGGGGATCGCCGAGCATCCGGCGGAAAGCGACACGGCACGGCGGGGACTGGGATTGGAGATCGCGCGCAGCTTTGCCGCGGCGAACGGCGGGCAGGTGACGCTGACCAATCGTCCGGGCGGCGGGGCCGTGGCCCGCGTCGATCTCCCCGCGGCGGTCCTCGCCGAGGTGGCCGAGGCGCCCCACGCATGAACCCGCGAATTCTGGTCGTCGACGATGATGCCGCGATCCGCTCTTCGCTGGCGCAACAGCTCGGCGAGGAAAGCTACGGCGTGTCGCTGGCGGTCGATGGCGCGGATGGAGCCAGGCAATTCGACGATCAGCGCCCCGATCTCGTCCTGACCGACCTGGCTATGCCTGTCGCCGACGGTTTCGCCCTGATCCATCACGTTCGCGCCGCGGGGGCAACGCCGATCGTGGTGCTCTCGGTTCGCGGCGGAGATGCGGACAAGGTGCGCGCCCTCGACCTCGGCGCCGATGATTTCGTGGTCAAGCCCTTCTCCACCCCCGAGCTGCTGGCGCGCGTTCGCGCACATCTTCGCCGCGCCGTCACCAGCGCGCTGCTCGAATTTCCCGACTTGACCATCGACATCGAGCGCCGTCGCGTAACGCAAGGCTCACGCGAAGTCCGCCTGACACCGACCGAATTCGCCATCCTCGAGCTGCTGGCGCGCAAAGCAGGGCGGCCGGTCACCTTCGACGAGATCATTGCCGTTGTGTGGAAGGGGGCGGCCGGGACCACCAACGACGCGGTGCGCGTGCACGTCGGCGCGCTCCGGCGCAAGATCGAGCCCGATCCGTCCAGTCCCCGCTATCTGGTCACCGAACCGTGGATCGGCTACCGCTTCATCGCCGAGCCGCTCGGCTGAATCTTTCGAAATTCATTCGATCCGCTTTCGCACTTCGTTCGAACTCGCTTCGCACTTCCTCCGGACAGTTCGCTCCCCCCGCGGTTATCAATAGGCGTGCGTACCACGGCCCTTCTTAAGCACGCAGCGCCATGGCTGATCTGGGGCGTCGTCCTGGCGTCGATCGGAATGGCCGGCCTGCACAGCAAACACCTCGGAGCAGGCGTGTCGAACCCGCGCTCACTGAGCGGGGCGTCGACCGCCACAGATGATCGGATTCCTCAGGCATCGATCGACTGCCGCGGCGAGATTTTAAATAGCAGAGGCAGTGGCGACCATGCGCAGCGATAAACGCGACAATCTCATCCGCGCTGCGTGCCGAGGAGCCTGCACGTACGACCGCCGGAATGCAGTGCGCGTAAAGGAAGAATCATGAACAACGAAAAATGCGACAACCTCATGGTCTATGTTTCGGCAAAACGTGCCCTCGCCATCGCATTCGCATTCGTGGCGGTGCCGGCGCTCGGCCAACTTTCTGTCGGCGGTTTCTTTGACTCCGGTTATTTGCGCGATTTCAACGACCCCGCGAATCATTTGTTTCGCAGCCGCGGCACCACCTTCCGTGTCAATGAATGGGACGTCAACATGGCCGCGCTCTACGTGCGAAAGCCGCCCTCGGAACAGTCTCGATGGGGCAGCGAATTGACGCTGCAAACGGGGAAGGATTCGGAGGTCTTTGGATTCTCCGCCACCGCGCCCAATATCCACGGTTACGGATGGCTTCGACATCTCGGCCCGACAGACGTTTCTTACCTTGCGCCGGTGGGGAAGGGCCTCACTCTACAAGGCGGAATCTTCAGCAGCCTGATCGGATACGACTCCCTGTACGCCAGGGACAATCTCACCTACACGCGTCCGTGGGGGGCCGATTTCACGCCGTACCTCATGATGGGAGTGAACGCCGCCTACCCGTTCACGGACAAAGTCACGGGAACGTTGTTCGTGGTCAATGGATACTGGCACCTGGCGCAGGCGAACGATGTCCCGAGCTCCGGCGGGCAATTGGCGTACAAGGTGTCGGACAATCTGAATTTGAAGGAGACGGTCCTTTATGGCCCGCACCAGTCCGACACCACGCTGCAATTCTGGCGTTTCCTATCGGATAGCATCGTCGAAAGGAAGAAAGGGAGAGCGACGACAGCGTTCGAATTCATTGTCGGAACAGAAAAGGTCACCGCGGCGGGAAACCCGCGCGCGCTCTGGATTGCTTCGCAGTTGCCGCTGCACTGGGTTTTGACGCCCCGATTTAGCGTGACCGTGCGTCCTGAAATCTATTGGGATCGCGACGGCCGCACGACCGGATACCGCCAGACGGTCAAAGCGAACACGACGACTCTCGATTATCGAATCCCGTACCGCAGAGTGGTGACCATCCTGAGGCTCGAGCATCGGATCGATGACTCGCGTGGACCAGAGAGCGGGTTTTTCATTGATGGCGACGGGCAACCCGGCGTTCCTCGTCTCACACCAACACAAGACCTTGTGATCTTTGCCGCCATCTTCACCTTCGACGCACACCGCTGAGCCCGAATGGCCTTGGGCTTTCGAAATTCTTTCGAGGTCGTTTCGCCATTCCTCCGGACAGCGGATCGGCTCACTGATATCAATGGCAACACTATGTGGGACGCCATCTTCATCGTGCTAACTCTCGTCGTGTTCGCCGCTTCGATCTGGTACACGCGCGCCTGCGACAAGGTGTGATCATGAACTTCGAAACCATCGCCGGTCTCATTCTCGCCGTGCTGGCTCTCGGCTATCTGCTTTACGCGCTTCTGCGTCCGGAGGAGCTATGACCGCCCTCCAATTCGCGAAGATCGCCATCTACTTCCTGCTGATCCTCGCCGTGACCAGACCGCTCGGGCTGTTCATGCGGCGCGTCTTCTCGCGCGA
>JBGPFD010000298.1:0-2883 GCA_041483175.1 Thermoanaerobaculia bacterium
AGGAAGACCCTTGTCGATCGTAACGATCGGATTGCGCGCGTCGCCGTGCGCGCGGAGCCATGCGATGGCTGCGATCGCCGCCGCGTTGCGCTGAGGATCGATCGGCACGAAAGCGGCGTCGACTCCGGTGATGGCGTCGATGCGCGCATCGCCATCGGTCAGCTCGATGGTTACGCGATCGCCGAGCCCTTCGATCGCCAGGCCGAGGACGTCGAAACCGGGGCCGACGTTGCCGATCGATCCGGGTGCGAACACTGTTGCCTTCATCGCTCCGGCCTCGCGGAGACGTAGAGCCGCCTCTCAGGCGGCTTGAGCCGGCTAAGAGCCGGCTCTACGTGGCGGAGCATCGCGTTCGCTGCGATGGCTGCCGCGTTTTTTGAGGGATCGGTGGGAACGACCTGCGCATCGCAGCCTCGAACTGTCACCGGGGCGTCACCCCCCGCTGTCAGTTCCACCGTCACGCGATCGCCGATGCCGTCGATGGCCAGCCCGATCGATCCGGGTGCGAACCCTGTTGCCTTCATCGCTCCGGCCTCGCGGAGACGTAGAGCCGCCTCTCAGGCGGCTTGAGTCGGCTAAGAGCCGGCTCTACGTTTCGCCATACGAACACTGTTGCCTTCATCGACGGCGTTCCTGCACGGTGATGGCCACGATATCGTTGAGCACTCCCGCGGCGGTCACTTCCGCTCCGGCGCCCGGACCGGTGACCACCAGAGGGTTCGTCTTGTAGCGTTTCGAATAGATTGCCACCTGGTTGTCGGACCCGCGCAGGCGGCCCATCGGCGAGTTCGCCGGCACCGCTTCAATTCCCACGCGGATTCCCTGGCGTTTGACCGTGGCCACGTAACGGAGGACGCGCCTGGCCTCGGCGGCAGCGTGGGCGCGCTGAGCGAATTCCTCATCGAGTGCCGCCAGATTGGCGACGAATTTCGCGGGGTCGGCGTCGTCGACTTCCGGTCCGAACAGCGGCTCGAGAGCGACGTCGGAGAGCTCGATGCGCACGCCGAGCGCGCGCGCCAGGATCAGCGCCTTGCGCGCGACGTCGGTCCCCGAGAGATCGTCGCGCGGGTCGGGCTCGGTGTAGCCCGACTTCCACGCCGCGCGCACGGCGTCGGAAAAGCGCATTCCGTCCTGGAGCGCGGTCATAACGTAGCCGAGCGTCCCGGAGAAGCAACCGACGATCGTGTCGACGCGATCGCCCGCCTCCCGCAGCTTCGCCATGGTGTCGAGAACCGGGAGTCCCGCTCCGGCTGTTGCCTCGTAGCGGATCGAGACCCGCCGCTCCTTTGCCGTCTGGAACAGCCGGTCGTACTCGATTTGCGGAACGGCGAGAGGTTTCTTGTTCGCCAGGACGATGTGAAACCCGCGCTCGATGGCTTCCTGCAACAGGGGCGCCGTCTCCTCCGACGTCAGGTCGACGAGGATCGGGCGGTGCGAGGGCAGCAGCCACAGCTCCACCCGCATGATGGCCTGCACCTGCTCGAGAGTGAGCGGCGAGCTGCGGTCGAACAGACGTGTGCCGGCCGCCTTCCGGCTGGCGATGCGCTGCAACGCCGCCGCGGAAAAGCCCTTCTCCTCGATCTTGATGCCGCTGCGATCGGCCACGGCGATCACTTTGATGTCTGCGCCGAGCTCCGAGCGGAGATGTCGTTCCTGTTTCGCGAGCTGTTTCGCCAGGGCACGGCCGATCTGTCCAAATCCGAGGAGCGTGAGTTTTGATTCACGGCCCGACGCGTCGGCCAGTGGACGGATCTTGTCGAGCTGAAATTCGTTGTGCAAAGCGATCAGAGCAGGAGTGGCCTCGACTTCGCGGACCGCGACGGTGATGTTCAACTCCGAAGAACCCTGGGCGATGGCCACCACGTTCACGCCCGCTCCGCTCAGCGCCGAGAACGTCCGGGCGGCAATGCCGGGCCGGCCGCGCATTCCCAATCCCACCACGGCAATGAGGGCCAATCGTTTCTGCGCCTGGATGCGATCGATCATCTTCATGCGGCGCTCGTTTTCGAATGCTTGCTGCAGCGTCTTGACCGCGTGACCGGCCTCGCTCTCGGGTACAACGAAGCAGATGCTCGACTCGCTCGAAGCCTGGCTAATCATGGAAACCGAGTGCCCTGCCGCGGCGAGTGCGGTGAACGCCCGGCCGGCGACGCCCGGAACTCCGATCATTCCCTTCCCCTCGACGGCGATGAGTGCCTGCCGGTGGATCGCGGTGAGCGCTTTGACCGGATAGGGCCCAGGCTCGACATCGCCAGCGATGCGCGTTCCGGCCGGCTGCGCGCGAAAGGAATTGCGAACGAACAGCGGGATGCCGCGATCGACCAGCGGAATCATGGTGCGCGGATGGAGGACCCTGGCGCCGTAGAACGCGAGTTCCGCCGCCTCGCGATAGTGCACATCGCCGAGGACGCGCGCCTGCGGGACGAGTTTCGGGTCGGCGGTCATCAGTCCGTCGACTTCCTTGAAGAGCGTGACCGATCGCGCGCCTAGACTCCGCGCCACGATGGCGGCCGAAAAATCAGAGCCGCCCCGTCCGAGCGTCACCACTTCTCCTTCCGGGCCGCTTCCGATGTAACCGGGGATCACCACGACCTTTCCGGCGCCGAGGAGCGGCACGACATGGCGCTTCGCGGCGCGTTCGCACGTTGCGAAATTGGGCCAGAGGCCGCCGAGTCGTGACTCGATGAGGATGATCTCGGCAGCATCGACGTAGGATGCCCGGATGCGCAACTCACCGAGATAGGCGACGAAAAGCCGCGCCAGCAGGCGCTCCCCTCGCGCCACCAGCGAGTCTTCGGCCCGTCGCGTCAACTCCCGCAGAACGGAGATGCTCTGGCACATCGATCGAAGTTCTCGCGCAGATTCCGCGATCTCGTGCCGGAG
>JBGPFD010000299.1:0-2864 GCA_041483175.1 Thermoanaerobaculia bacterium
GGCTCGCTGCAGGCCGTGCCGGTGAAACTGTGGGTGCCATCACTGAACAACGTAGAGCCGGCTCTCAGCCGGCTCGGCGCCGGCTAAGAGCCGGCGCTACGTCACTGATCGGCTACGGTGCACCGGGCGGGGGCACGCGCCGCCTGGTCGCCTGCTCGAAGGCGTAGGCGAGGCGCAGAAGCGTCGGCTCGCTGCAGGCCGTGCCGGTGAAACTGACGCCGAACGGCGCCGTCTTCGCGTTGAATCCCTCCGGGAACGGCGGCGTCGGGGCGTTCGGCACCATCCCGAACGGCACGATGACCGTCGGATAGCCCGGGCGCGCGGCCACAGATGCTCCGCCCGGTCCGGGGAAGAGAAGGGCATCGAGGTTGTTCGCCTTCATGACTTCGTCGATTCCATGCGTCGCGGTCAGGAAGATGTCGCGCGCACGATCCGACTGGTATCGCTGGAGGAAGATCTCCTGATCCATGAAATCGGAAATGTCGAGCAGCGACTGGCCGTACTTGATCGCTCCCGCTTTTTCGTGCGCCCGATTCCATTTGCGCAGATCGGTCAGCGTCTTCACCGGCGCTTTGGTGCCGAGGGAGGCCAGCCATTTGTTGAAGTCGCGCTCCATGCCGTACGCGAGATCGATCGAACACTTCCGTTCTTTCACGTCTTCCATGTCGGTGCAGACGCCCCACAGGAGGTAGTTGTTCGCCGGATCTTTGTCGACGATGCTCGGAATGTCGGCAGGATCGACAATCACCGCCCCCTGCTGCTTCAGAATGTCGATGGCCTCTGCCATGACCTTCTGCTGGTCGGCATTCAATCCGCCCCGCGGTTTCTCGGCTCCCGGCGGGGTGATCTTGTCGTAGTAGAAGGCGCGCGGAATTCCGATGCGCGCTCCTTTGAGTCCGTTGCCATCGAGAACTCTCGTGTAGTCGCCCTGCGGAGTGCATCGCGTAGTGGCCGGATCGTTCGGATCGGGACCTTCGATCGCGCCGAGGACGATCGCGGCGTCGGTGACCGTTCTGGCCATCGGGCCGGGTGTGTCCTGATCGGCGGTGATGGGAATGACGCCGTAACGGCTGACCCGCCCAACGGTCGGTTTGACGCCGGCGAGCAAGTTCTGATTCGATGGGCTGAGGATCGATCCGGAAGTCTCCGTGCCGATGTTCGCCGCCCAGAAGTTCGCGGCGGTTCCGGCGCCGGAGCTCGAGCCGCCGGTATTGAGCGCCGGGCGTCCGTCGTCCGTGGCCTCGCGCGGATCGCGCCGCGGATCGTACGGATTGAATCCGTAGCCGTTCAGAGCGTTGTAATTGTTCGGCATTGGGGCCGGCGAGCCGGCCACCCAGTTGGCCAGCTCAGTCATCTGCGTCTTGGCGATGATGATCGCGCCCGCGTCGCGGAGCTTCCTGGTTACCGTCGCCTCGTACGGCGGCACCAGGCCGTCGAACGCCAGCGCACCGCCGGTGGTCGGCATGTCGGTGGTCTGGATGTTGTCTTTGAGCGCGATCGGGATTCCGTGCAGCGGCCCGCGGATCTTTCCCGCTCTCCGCTCGCGGTCGAGCGCGGCCGCTTCCTTCAGGGCGTTGGGATTGATCGTGATTGCCGCGTGAAGCTTGTCCTCGTACGTGGCGATCCGGGCGAGGTACTGCTGCACCAGCTCGTGGGACGTCACCCGTCCCGATTTGAGCGCCGCCTGCATATCGGGGATCGTCGCTTCGACTACCGTGAACGGCTTCTGCTGGGCAAAAACCGGGGCTGCGGAAATGAGGATCACCGCAAGCATCTGTCTCATAGATAGCATTGTAGCGACGTAGAGCCGCCTCTCAGGCGGCTCGCGCCGGCTGGAGAGCCGGCGCCACGTTCTCACCGCCGTGATACGCTTCGCTCCTCAGTCCATCGGTTGGTAGAGTCGGAAAGGAGCGATCCATGCGTCGAGCTTTCATGGCCACTGTTCTCTTCGTATTCGTGTCGGGTATCTGCGTTGCTGCCCCTTCGAATGAAGATCAGATCCGCAAGCGCATCGATGATTTCGCAGCCACGTGGAACAAACATGATGCGACGGCCCTGGCGTATTTCTGGTCCGTCGACGGCGATCTGATCAATCCGTTCGCCCGCAAGGCGAAAGGGTTGACCGAACTCCAGAGGCTTTTTCAGGATGAGCATTCGAAGGCCATGAAGGAGTCGACATTCAAGCCGGGAACCGTGTCGATTCGATTCATCGAGCCGACCCTGGCGCTGGTCGATGCGGATGTCGAAATCAGTGGCGTTGCGAATCCCGACGGCACGACCGCCACCATCAAACCGCACATCACCAACCTGATGCGAAAGAGCGGCGGTCAGTGGTGGATCGTCGCGGCGCGTGCATTCATATTCCAGCTGCCCCCGCCGCCCCCCGCGCCGGCGCCGAAGTAGCGTGTTGGTCAATCGCCTTCTGATCGCGGCGGCGGGCGCATTGGCCGCCGCCGCGAAGGAGGATCGCTGCGGCGACCGCGTCGTCGTGTCGCACGTCACCCTCCGCGACGGATGATGTCCGCCACGTAGCGGCGGCGGATCCCCCCCCCCACATCGTTCGGGATCGCTCCGTCTTTGTACCGCCCGAAGATCACTTCCGCACCGAGTGCCGACGCGGCCGCGCCGTCTCGCCCTTCGACAGCCCGCTGGCGCCGTCATACCGATCGATTATGGTATTGACGCCTTTCTCACGCCGTAGCTGCTCCTTGTCTCACGATTCGGGCCTTCCGCTCTGAGGACTGACGAAAAATCGGCTTTCCTCCTCAGGGATCCTCACGCCCGCGCCCCTACATTGGGCCCATAACGAAGGAGCACTCAAATGAAACGCACAATTCTCTCTCTCGCAATCCTCAGCCTGACCA
>JBGPFD010000300.1:0-2860 GCA_041483175.1 Thermoanaerobaculia bacterium
AGCGGGAGCTTCGCGCCATGCGCGGCCAGCAGAACGACGCCGCGCGCGTGCGCGAGCTGAATCAGGCTCTTCATGTTGTGGCCGGCGAAAGGAGTTTCCACCGCCACCACCGCCGGCGACGTGCGCGCGATCACCAAAACCAACGCTTCATGGATGCGCCACAGCCGCTGCGCCAGATCCGCGCCGCGCGGCGTGCTGATCGAACCGTGGTCGACGAGCACCAGCCGCCCGCGATCGGCATCGATGACCCCGAAGCCAGTGGTGATCGAGCCGGGATCGACGCCGAGGATGCGCATAGAACGATTATGACGGATCTATCGCGAACCGCTACGGTTAACAGTTAACAGTTAACGGTTAACTGTTAACTGTTAACTGTTAACTGTTAACTGCTCATCGCATTTATCCAGAACCGCACCTCATAGATCTCCCTCCCCTCCGCCCTGTACTTCGCCTCGTAATTCGTCCGCGGCGGATCGCCCGGCCCCGGGATGCGTGTTTCGGATCGGAAAAATTCGGCGATCAGCGGCGCCGCGGCCTCGAAATATTCGCGGTGATCGGTGACATAGATGCCGGACCCTTCCGCGGTGAGCGCCCGCCTCATCTCGGACAACGCCTCGGGACGGATGATGCGTCGCTTCTGCTCGCGCCGCCGCGGCCACGGATCAGGAAAGTAGATATACAGCTCGGAGACCGAGGCCTCGGGAATCATCTTCTGAAGCACCGGAAACGCATCGTGATTGATGAGGCAGACATTGCGCAGCCCGCGCTTCTGCACGCGATCGCGAATGACGCGGTGGTAGTGCAGCGACTTCTCGATGCCGACGAAATTGATCTCCGGCTGCTCCATCGCCGAGGCAATCAGGAAGCGGCCCTTCCCGGACCCGATCTCCAGAACGATTCGGTTCGTGTTTCCAAACACTTCGGCGAAGTCGAGCGGGGCGAATTCCGTGTCCCGCGGATTGATGATTTTCATGTCACATCATCGTGTGTGCAGGGTCACAAAATCGTGTAAACTGCCACCACCGCAGACAATTTCATTGCATCGAATGAGGAGAAAGATGAAGAGAATTTCCATCGTGCTCGTGGCTACTCTGCTTGTCGTGACCAGTGTCGCCTTCGGCCAGAATCCGTCCGATTTGAACAACCCTAACACGCATCAGTTCCCCATTCAGGGCTGGGCCAAGCCGGGTGGAGCCGGAGCCCAGAATCTCATCTACCACAGCGGCGGCGAGGTCATTCCGGTCGCACATGTGGTCATGATCTTCTGGGGACCGACCTTCACCGGTTCCGATGCCACGTACGCCCAGACTCTTCAGAGCTTCCGCAACCAGTTCGGCACGAATCCTCAGTACAACGTCATCACGCAGTACTACGAAAACTCCGGAACCGGCAATCAATTTATCCAACTGACGAACCTCGCCGATGGCACGGCCGACTGGTTCGACACCAATACGCCGCCGACGAATGTCACCGATGCGGATGTGCAGGCTGAAGTCGGCCGCTATCTGGCGTCGAACGCGTTCGACAACAGCGCGATTTACGAAGTCTTCATCCCCTCGACTTCCTATTCATCGAACGGCAACTCGACCTCGTGTGGAGGTCCGAACCTCGCCTACTGCGCGTATCACGGCCACTTCTCCTTGAATGGGAATGACGTGAAGTACTCCATCGAGCCGTATCCGAGCTGCGCCGGATGCCATGCGTCCGGATTCACGGTGGTGCAGGATCAGGAGCACTTCGTCTGCCACGAGACTCGCGAAGCGGTCACCGACGCCGACCTCAACGCCTGGTTCGACCGGCGCGGCTATGAAGCCGATGACAAGTGTGCGTGGTCACCGGCGCCGTTCATCGTCAACGGTTACGGATATCAATACGAGTGGTCCAACGCGGCCAGTGGCTGCGTGCAGTCGCGGTAAACGCCTGTTACTGGGCGGCGAGATCGGTCGCCAGGCGCACGTACGTGTCGTACCGCGCCCGACTGATCTCGCCGCTCTCCACGCCCCGCTTGACCTCGCACCCTGGCTCGTGCAGGTGGGTGCAGTCGTTGAAGCGGCACGATTCCGAAGGTTCTTCGAATTCGGGAAACGACTGTCGAAGCTCTTCCGGCGAGAGATCCCACAAACCGAATTCACGGATCCCGGGCGTATCGATGACCAGCGTGTCGTCGCCCAGGTCGTGGAGCGTGGAGGCGGAGGTTGTGTGGCGGCCGCTCCCGCGCTTGTGCAGATCGCCCGTGACCAGGTTCAGCCGCGCGTCGAGCGCGTTGAGAATCGACGACTTCCCGACGCCGCTGTGACCGACGAAGGCGCATGTCTTCCCCTCGATCGCCGCGCGGAGCGTGGGGATGCCTTCGCCGCTGCGCGTTGAGCAGCCGATCACCGGCACATGCAGATCGGCGTAGACGCGGAGAGGCTCGAGGAAACGAGGACGATCGGCCGCCTCGACGAGATCGATCTTGTTGACGCAGATCGCCGGGTTCGCCCCTCCTTTCTGCACAGCGATCAGAACGCGATCGATCAGTCGCGGGCGGAACGGTGGCCACTTGACGGAAACGACGTGCACCACCAAATCGATGTTCGCGGCAATCAGCCGCTGCACGTGGGCGTGCAGCGGATCGGGCCGCGACAGGAGGGTTCGGCGCGGCAGCACTTCCAGCAGACGCCACGGGCCGCCCTCCGACGGCTCGGCACGCACCCGATCGCCGACGGCGAGCATGCTGCGCTGATTTCGGGCGATTTCTTGCGGAATGATGCAGTCGGCCTCCCGGCCGTCGAAGAACAGCCGGCACCTCGCGCTCGCAACGGAGATGACCGTCGCTTCGACGGTCGCGCTCATGGCCAGCCGACGTCCTCCCGCACGA
>JBGPFD010000301.1:0-2821 GCA_041483175.1 Thermoanaerobaculia bacterium
ATCGGAAATGGTTGCGCGGCGCGATCGAGCACGGCCGGCATGAGGTCCACGATGTCGATATTCGACACTTCCTGTCTCACGGTTTCGTAGCGACGGGCGACTTCTTCGTCTGAGAACCGTCGCTGGGATCCGAGACGATCGACGGCGCGAAAGCACTCAACCGTCAGCAATGCGCTGGCAACGAATCGGTCGATCTTGCCCCACTCGCGCAGTGGCCTTGGTTCTCCGAACGCAATGCGGAGGACGACGGAAGAATCAACGTATGTTCTCACCGCGCGTCGCGGTCTTCACGCAGCAGGGCAACAACATCGACTGGAGGATCGAGAGGGGGTGGCACTTCGACGTCCTGCAGCCGGCCCTTCGCTGGGCGGTACTTGATGCCCGAGCGGGTCGTTTCCACCGGAACGATCGCCGCAATGAGGGTCTCCCGGTCCAGCACCTCGACCGTGTGTCCCCGCCGGACATGGCGCAGATAGGCGCTCAGGTGGTTCTTCAGCTCCGAAATCTTCACCCGCTTCTTCATGGCCTGATGGTGGCCTCCTCCAGGCCAGATGTCAAAGCGGTGACATTCCTCTGCATCCCGGCGAGTCTTGCGCGCTTCACGGCGCTCTTGCGGAAGAGGCGCGAGAAATCGGACTGCGTGTACCGCAGCAGATCGGTCACCGGCGTTGCGCGGTACTCCTCGCGCGGAAGAAACGCCGGATGCGCCTCCGCCGGATGCGCGTTCCAAGGGCAGACTTCCTGGCAGATGTCACAGCCGAAGGCATTCCCGTCGAGCGGCAGCCCTTCCGGCAGCGGCCCGCGGTGCTCGATGGTCGCGTAGCTGATGCATCGTTCCGACGCCACGGTGCGGTTCGGCAAGATCGCTGATGTCGGACAGGCATCGATGCAGCGGGTGCAGGCGCCGCAGCGGTCGGCGACACTTGCCGCGGCGATGTCATTCTCGAGGGACGTGAGCAGCGTGCCGATGAAGACATACGATCCGATCTGGTCGTCAATCAACATCGCGTTTTTTCCGATCCAGCCCAGTCCTGCCCGCGCGGCGAGCGCGCGATCGGAGAGCGGGCCGGTATCGACATAGCGCCAGGTGCGAGCTTCCGGCGCCATCGCGTGCAGGGAGCCTTCGATCTCCTGCAGCATGGCCTCGAGCACCTCGTGATAGTCGTCGCCGAGAGCGTAGCGGGCGACGGTGTGGCTGAGCGCGCCGGCCGGCGCAGTCGGCCGCTCGGAGGTATACGGGACGAGGATGGCCACGAAGGAACGGGCCCATGGAAAGCGCGAACGCGGATCGAGTCGCGCGGCGCGATTCTTCGCCAGGTAGCGCATGGTCGCGTGGTGGCCGTTGGCGATCCACTCTTCAAAGAGACTCGCGTGTTCATCCGCGACGTCCCCGGCCCCGACGCGGATCGCCCCCGCATCGCGCGCGGCGCGCTCGACCGCCGGCCAGACCTGGGAGAGTTTGTCGATCACGATGTCCGATGTCCGCACCGCAAGACGAAAGTCGCCACCTCCGGACGGCAAAGGATCCGAAGCGGCGGGATGGCTCCGATTCCGCGGCTGACGTAGAGCAACACGTTGCGCAGCCGGTGAAATCCGGACGCGTAGGCCGCCTCATGGTGCGACGGTACGACCACCGCGCCGAAAAACGGGAAACGGATCTGCCCTCCGTGTGTGTGGCCGCACAGCAGGAGATCGACCCGCCGCCCGCCGAGAAGTTCGACGATGTCCGGGTGGTGGCTGAGCGCGAGGCAGGGGGCGGCCGGATCGATCTCCGCGAACGCGCCATCGACATCGGGCGCGCCGCGGTAGATCTCGTCGATTCCGGCGAGGATCAGCGTGTCGCCTCCACGCGCCAGCACCACTGCGCGGTTGGTGAGGAGTTGCACGCCGCAGCCGGTGATTGCAGCGACGACATCCTCCGCGCCGGCCCAGTAGTCGTGATTTCCGAGAACAGCGAAGAGGCCATCGCGCGCGCGCAAATCGGCCAGCAGCAGCGCGCCGATCAGCGGGATGTGGCGATGCCAGGTGACGAAGTCGCCGCCGAGGAGAATGAGGTCGGGATCGAATCGCTGCACCTGCGCGACGATTTCGCCATAGAAATCGCGCCACACGAACGCCGCGACATGCGGATCGGTCAGGAAGGCGATGCGATAGCCGTCGAACGCCCTCGGCAAGTCATCGATGAAGATCTCGTGGCGCGTCACCTCGATGTCGTAGAGGTCGTTGTGTGCGCCAAGCCTGCGCAGAAACGCGAACGGCACGTGCGCGCGCCGCAGGCGGATGACTTCCGGCGGCGCCGTACGAATGCCGCTCAGGGGATGCGGCGGGAATGCGTTGACCCGCACCCGGTTGAGGAGCCAGTACATTCCGACCGTCGCGGCGACGATCAGCCATGCTGCGCCGATTCTCGATGTCGCGCTGCCCAGCGCCCACTCTTCCGCCGCCAGCGGCCAGAAGAGCGCGGTCAGGACGAGCAACAGCGGCGCAACGAGGCACATCAGCCACGACCACGGCGTCCGCTCCCGGCGGTGGCTGCCGAAGACCACGCGATTGAGGATGAACAGGAAAATGCGCGCGTCGCCGAGAAGGGCGAGGAGGACGAAAAGAACAAGAATCGCGCGGAAGAGCATCTTCTAGGGATGAGGGAGGAGGGGTGAGGGATGACAGCCGTAGCTCATCCTTCAGCCCTCATCCCTCCGCCCTTTCGAGAATCGGACCGAGCAAGTTCTCCGGCACGCGAATCGTCCCCAGCGTCTCCACCTCTTTCACGCTTCCATGATCGTCCGAGCCGCCGGTGATCATCTTGCCGCGCAAACGCGCG
>JBGPFD010000302.1:0-2815 GCA_041483175.1 Thermoanaerobaculia bacterium
CGCGGTGTCGCGGCTCGAGGTCCCGCTGTTGGTGATTCACGGCGAGCGTGACGAGAGCGTGCCCGTCGGCGAGTCCCAGGAGATCGCAGCCGCGGCGCCTGAGGTCTCGCGCCTGGTCATCGGCGGCGCGAGCCACACCTACAACGCCATCCATCCGCTGGTGCACGTCCCGCGCGCGCTGATGCTCGCGGCCGATGTCACGGCGAGATTCGTGGGCGCGTATTCGTGACCACGTAGAGCCGCCTCTCAGGCGGCTTGCGCCGGCTAAGAGCCGGCGCTACGTCTGCTACTCGGGCAAATGCTTGCCGCGATTCCCGGGCAGATCGGGATGCTGGCGCATGCCGCCGCCACGGCGACGCCGGCGCCGGCCGCCGGGAACGACCGCCTCAACCGGCTCGGTGATGCCGCGATCCTCGAGTTTCTCCTCATCCACCAGCCACACCCATTTTGTCGACTGCTCCGGCGGAGATGACTGCTCTTCACGCTGTGGCTGCTCCTGACGCGGCTGCCGCTCGCGATGCATGCGCCGCTCCTGCTGCGGCATTTTCTTCAAACGGATCAGCACTTCCTCGCTGAGGCGCCGGTTGACCGAAATCAGATCGGCGACCAGGCCGATGAGCATCGTCTGAAATCCCACGATGAGGAACACCGCGGCGAGGATCAGCGACTGCACGTGTCCGGCGCGATCGCCTTCGAAGAAGTACCAGAGGAATCGAAGTCCGATGACCACGCCTGCGAGCATCAGCAGGGATCCGATCGCGAAAAACGTCTTGAGTGGTTTGTAGAGCGTGTAGATGCGGAAGATCGTGGCCACCGACTTCCGCAGATACGTGCCGACACCGCGATACAGCCGCGACGGGCGCGACGGCGGATTCGTCTTCACCGTCACCGATTGCACGTCGAGATTGCGATTGCCCGACTGGATGATCGTTTCCAGCGTGTAGGTGAACGGATTGAAGACGTTGATCTGCGTCGCCGCTTCACGCGAGAAGGCGCGGAATCCGCTGGTGGCATCGCCGACGCGCACGCCCGATGCCAGGCCCACCGTCCAACTGCCCAGGCGTTGCAGCAGCCGTTTGAACGGCGACATGTGCGGCGACCTGGCCACATCGCGGTCACCGATCACCACCTCCGCCGTCCCGCGGAGGATCGGCGCGATGAGCCGCGGGATGTCGCTGCCGGCATACTGATTGTCGGCGTCGGTGTTGACGATGATGTCCGCACCCAGGCGCAGCGCGGCTTCGATGCCGGCGACGAACGCGGACGACAATCCGCGATGCGTGCGCAGCCGCAGGACATGGTTCGCGCCTGCTTTGCGCGCCGCTTCCGGCGTGTTGTCGCTGCTGCCGTCGTCGATGACCAGCGTCTCGATCGAGGATATCCCGTCGATTTTCTTCGGAATGTCGCGCAGGGTCTGGGCGATCGTTTTTTCTTCGTTGTAGGCGGGGATTTGAACGATAAGCTTCATAGGTCTTAGCTCTAAGCTCTCAGCTCTAAGCAGGCCCAGAGAGCTGCGAGCTGACGGCTGAGAGCTTTGATGAAAGTTTCCGTGATCATGCCCGTGGAACGGCTCGGTGGCGAGGCCGAGCGGGCCATCGCGTCAGTGCTCGCGCAGCAGACCTCGTTTTCGTTCGAGCTGATTGTCATCTCTGCCGCGCCACTCCCGATTGTTTCCAAGACCGAGGTGCGAAACGTCGTCGAGACGAATCGTAATCCCGCAACTCGAAGAAATCGAGCGGCTTCCGAAGCGCGCGGCGAGATCCTGGCATTCATCGATGACGATGCGACCGCCGACCGGGCGTGGCTCGCCACGGCATGCGCGTATTTCGATGAGTTTCCACAAGTGGTGTGTATCGGCGGGCCCGATCCGGCGCCGGCCGATTCGACGGTTCCGGAGCTGATCTCCGAGACGCTGCTCGCGACGCCGCTGATCGGGAGTGGGATCGCCTGTCACGAGAATCGCCCGGGCATTTTTCCGATCCGCAATCCGAGCGACATCGCATTGGTGAACCTTTTCGTGCGCCGCGACGCTTTTCGCGGATTCGATGAATCGGTCGGCTACATCGGCGAGGACACGGCGCTCGTTGCCGGGCTGATGGGCAACGGCGAGGTCATCTACCACGCAGGCGTCCGGGTCCATCACCGCCGCCGTCCGTTCCCGCGCGCGTACTTGCGGCAGCGCTGGCGCTACCGCGTGAAGACCGGCCGGAGGCTTCGGCAGCAGAGAGATCCGCGCATCGCCGCGTTTCTCGCCGCCGGCACCATCACCATTCTTTTTCCACCGCTGTGGCCGCTCTACTTCCTGGCCACGTTGATTCTCGGTGCGCGGACGACGCGATTGCCAGCGCGAACCTGGTTGCTCCTGCCATTTGCGTTCGCGCTGCATCACCTGACGTACTATTTCGGGATTCTGTGGGGACTCCTCAATGCCATTTGGACCGGGTGACGGCATCCGCACCGCGGTCGAGCGCCTTCTCGCCAATGGGGAGGGATTCGTCGTCTTCGATGACGGCGACGAGCTGGAGTACGTGCAGTTTTCGCTCGAGCCGGGAGGCCTGCTGCTGATGTGGCCCGCCGACGGGCCGCGAGTGCCATCGACCGACGCGGGCGTGGCCTCGCTGCTGCAGGCGCTCGACTTTCGGCCGTCGAATGATGTGAAGTCGATTCCGGTTCGTTGTTTCGTGGTGGAGGATGACGTTCTCCCCAAAAACTGGTCCACGGTGAAGGTTAGGGGAGCCGGGTAGACTGCCGAAAGGAGCTACCGATGAAGCGGACCCGATTCACCGAAGAACAGATCATCAAAGTTCTCAAAGAA
>JBGPFD010000303.1:0-2782 GCA_041483175.1 Thermoanaerobaculia bacterium
ACATTGTGTTCGTGAATTTCTCGCCGGAAGGCAAGCTCGAGCTTTCGCTCGAACCGGAGCCGACGACCGTGCATTGATCTTGCTGTGGAGTTTTTCTTTTACCCTTTTCCCTCGAACGTCGAACCCTACGAACTGGCCACCGTGCAAACGATGACCGGAGCGAAGGTGATGAAGAAGAAGCACTGACGGTGAATGCAGAACGCAGAACGCAGAACGAAGAATTGAGAAAAAGTACCGATTTCTTCGTTCTTCATTCTGCGTTCTGCATTCACGTGAATTTCACCAACTCCCTCTCTCGGTCCCAAACATCACCTCGTACACCTTGCGAGCCCAGCTTCTCTTTCCGTGCTCGAGCGGCCCTTCATCGCGCAGCCACTCGTGAATCGGCAGGGTGAATCCGGTCTTGCGGCGATGGCGCACCGCGTCGGGCAGGGGTGGGCGAGGGGCGGCGGCGAGGATCTCCTTGCCGCGGCCCCGGCGCCGGATGAGCAAGGGAGCCAGTCGACGCAGCAAGTGCGCGTCGACCAGCGGTACGCGCACTTCGAGAGAGTGCGCCATGCTGGCCCAATCCATGTCGCGCAGAAGCTGATCGCGCAGATAGAACGATGACTCGAGCGCGACGACGCGCGCGTACGGCGTGCCGGGATCGGGCGCGAGTGTCTGCTCGATCAGCCCGAGCATGTTCAGCTGCTGGAGTCCCTCGCGCGCGATCTCCGAACCGACGATGGCCGGCAGCTCCGCGGCGAGAAATCGGCCGCGCTTGACCAGATAGGCGCCGGCGTAGCTGCCGCCGTGGCGAACGATTTCTCCCATCTTCGGGCTGACGTGACGCGATCGTCGCGCAAACGCGGCGTTGGTGCGTGCGATGGCATCGCCGAGAAGCGGAACGCGTGACAGCACGCGCGTCAGCGGTATCCATCGCGGGATATCGCTGAAGGAGGTATAGCCGCCGAACAGCTCATCGCCTCCGGTCCCGGAAAGCGCGACTTTCAGCCCCATCTCCGCCGCCGCTTTGCTGATGAAGTAGCTGTTAAGACCATCGACGCTCGGCTGGTCCATGGCATCGAAGATGCGCGGCAGCTCGCGCTTGAAATCATCGTGCGTCAGGTCGCGAATGGTGTGCCGCACACCGTACTGCCGGGCGACGATCTCTGCGAGCGGCGCCTCATCGTTCACGCGGCCGCGATACTCGAGAAATCGCAGGGTCATGGTCTGCAGATCGCTCGCGCCGCTCTCCCGTGCCAGCGCCACGACCGACGTCGAGTCGATTCCCGCCGAAAGAAACGCGCCGACCGGCACGTCGGAAACCATGTGGTACCTGACCGACTCGAGCACGGCATCGTGCACCAGCGCCTCTGCGTCTGGCGGCGGCGCGTTCTCCAGCGCCTCGCGCAGCGTTGCGGCGATCGAGAAGTAGCGCACCGGCTCGTGAATCCCGTTCTCATCGGCGAAACAGTACGATCCGGCGGGGAGCGCGCGGATGGCGCGATACATCGTGAAAGGCTCGGGAATCGTGCCGCGCAGAAGAAATCCGGCCGCCCCGGCAGGATCGAATTGCTTCGACACATGCCCGCCGGCGATCAGGCCGCGCACCTGGCTGGCGGCGCGCAGCGTTCCGCCGTCGTCGGCGTAGTACAGCGGCTTGATGCCGTAGGGATCGCGCGCCAGAAACAGCCGGCGTTTTGCGCCGTCCCACAGAGCGAAGGCGAACATTCCGCGCAGCTCGTGCAGCATTTCCTCCCCGCGCGTGGCATAGAGCTGCAGCAACACCTCGGTATCCGAGTGCGACGTGAACCGGATTCCGCTGGCCTCGAGTCGCTCCCGAAGCTGGCGATAGTTGTAGATCTCGCCGTTGAAGACGATGACGTTGTCTGCGCGGCACATCGGCTGCGCGCCGGCGGGCGAAAGATCGATGATCGCCAGCCGCCGGTGCCCGAATCCGGCGCGGCCGTCCGGCGCGATCCACGATTCCGCACCGTCGGGTCCGCGCGAGCGCATCGCGTCACGCGTGGCGATCAGCTCGTCGCGGTCGACAGCCGGCGCGTTCGGGCGGTAGGCGAAGATGGCGTTGATGCCGCACATACGTTGGCAACCGGTAACGTACCTTACAATGCGCCCGCATGACACGCAGTTCGACGCGAAGATGCTTCGCGAAGATCTCCGCGCCTGATGGAGCGCCTCGCGGTGGCGGCCATCGCGAGGGGAAAGGCGGAGGAAGCCTCAGTCGCCACCGAGGTGCTCCGCGCGCATCTGCAGGGTGATGTGGCTCACGTAGACGACCTGGTGATCGAGGTCACCTTCGACGTGCACGTTGTCGCCGGCCTGCAGATCGCGTGCGTACATGCGGCGTCCGTCGAAGGCGCGCACGCGCACCCATTTGTCCGTGACGATGTCGCCGTCAAGGCTGAGGTCACGAATCTGGCTTTCGATCGTGATCGGATTCCGGACAGGTGTCCCGCTTGGCTGACGTGATTCCGCGATCGCGGACAGTGGAATCAGGCAGAGCGCCGTGGTCAGGACCAGGAGTAAGTGCTTTGTTCTCATGACTTAAAACCTCCATACCGGGTTCATCAGTGAGAACAACGTCGCAAAAGGCGGGCCGAATCCGGGTGCGGCACGGCGCAGCCGTGTGCTACTTCGGCAGCATGTAGACGACCTCGCCTTTCTTCGACATCCCGAGATCTTCGCGGGCGATCCGTTCGACGGCGTAGGTCGACTTCTTCACGCTTTCGATCTCCGCGCGCAGGCGGGTGTTCTCCACGCGCAGCCGGGCGACATCGGC
>JBGPFD010000304.1:0-2755 GCA_041483175.1 Thermoanaerobaculia bacterium
CACCGAAACGGCGCGTTTCCGCCGGCGGCTCTGCGCCATCGCCACGTTGAGGCGATCGACGAACAGCATGCGATTCGGCAGAAGCGTGAGCGGATCGTGATACGCCTGATACTCGAACTTCTGCACCGCAACGCGTTGCTCGGTGACGTCGAACATGGCACCCTCGATCCAGATCTTTGAAGCCTCGTCCACCGAGACCAGCTTGAGGTTCTGCAGTACCCAGGCGATGCCGCCGTCCTTCTTGCGCAGCGCGACCTCGACATTCGACAACGCCCCGAGATCGCGGAGCGCCGTGGAGATGAAGATCAGATCGGAGGCGTTCTGGTATTCGAATGCTCCGGTCGCCAGCAACTCGTCACGCGTGGCGTATCCGAGAATGCGCGCACATTCTTCGTTGCAGTCGAGGAGGGCACCCTCCGGCGTCTGCCGAAACACGGCCACCATTTCAGCCGTCAAGTCATCGGAGCTTCGCATATGAGCCTCTCGCGCACCGCGCGATGCTCACACGGTAGGTTGATTTATTGACGTTGAAAATCTATCAATGGATGGAAGGCGGTATACCAAAGGATATAGACGTGAGGTGCAAACGCCTCAAACCTAACGTCTTACAGGATTCCTCGCTCCAGGGCGTACATCATCAATTCCACCCGCCCATGGACCCCGAGCTTCTCGTAAATCGTGTGCAGGTGCGTCTTGACCGTTCCCTCGCCAATGGATAACTTATTTGCAATTTCCTTGTTCCGCAGCCCGGAGGCGACCATCTTCACGATCTCCGTTTCCCGGCGCGAAAGCAGCTCTACGATCTTCTTCGCCTCTTCGCGTTGCGCCAGACGGTCGAGCGCGCGGTCCACAACACTCGGTTCGAGCGCCCGCTCTCCGCGGTGCACGCGCCGGACGGTCTCCACCAGATTGACCGCGGCAGCCTCCTTGAGCACCAGTCCCGCGACGCCCGACTGCATCGCGTCGAGCATCTCATCTTCATCGAGAGTGGCGGTAAGGAGGACGACGCGCGTCGGCAGTTTCTCCGTGTGCACCTGCTTGAGGACCCACAAGCCGTCGCCGCGCGGCATGCGGATGTCGAGCACCAGAACGTCGGGGTGATGCTCGCGCACGGCGGCCAGAGTGTCCTCGCCGTTGGTCGCGGTTGCCACGATCTCGAAGTCCTTCTCCCGCCGGAACAGTTGCTCCAGGCCCTCGAGGATGATGCGGTGGTCGTCGGCGAGGACGATGCGGATGGTCATGACGCGCCCGAAATCCCGAGGGGAACAGATATCTTCACCGTCGCGCCGGTGCCCGATGATTCCACCGCTAGATCGCCGTTGAGAGCGGCGACGCGCTCGGCCAGCATCGACGGTCCAATGCCGCTCTCGCGAATTTTGTCGAGCGTCATACGGCCGTGGAACGGAAATCCGCTGCCGTCATCCGCGACCTCGATGCTGATGCGGCTGTCGCTGGTTGACACTTTCACGCGAACATACGAAGCCCCGCCATGTTTGGCCGAATTGGTGACCGCTTCCTGGATCAGGCGGAACGTCTCCGATCCGAGCGATTTGGCCACCAGCGGATCGATATTGGCGAATTCGAAGGCCACTCGGATTCCCCATTGTTTCTCGAACCGCAGTCGCAGCTCCTCGATGCGCGCATGAAAATCGAACGGCACGTCGATGCGCCGCCGCGGCCGAAGCTGCTCGACATAGACGCGCAGCTCGCGCTGATCGCGCATGATCAACCCTTGGATATCGGTGATCACGCGCCGCGCCTCCGCCGGTTGCGTGTCGATGAGGCTATGAATCGTCTCCAGCTGCAGAACGACTCCGGTGAACGACTGCAGCAGCCCATCGTGCAGGTCGCGCGCGACTCGGATCCGTTCCTCCTGCACCGCTTGGTGTGATGCGGTCCGGATCGACACCGTGAAATCCATCGACCGCTCAACGAGCAAGCCGACGAGGTCGGCCACCAGCAGCATGTATTCCGGCACGTCTCGCGGGCCGACGATGAACAGGCGGCCTGCGATCGATTCCCCTTTCAAGGGCGTCGAAAGGACCTCGTGCATCCCGAAGGTTTTGCGAAGCTCGTCGTGGATCGGCGTCTCTACCCGCGGCGCGTCGCCGTCGATGACGCAAAACGACGATCCGGTAGCGTAGAACGAAACGGCGGCCAGCGCCGGATCGACCAGCGGCGCATAGCGCTCCGGCTCCTCTTCAGCCCACCCGAACGAGTCGTCCAACAACGAGGCCACGATCAGCCACGGTTCTTCGTGCTCCTCCCAGGCGAGGACGATGCGCGGAGCGTTGAAAATCGTGCGGCAGGCCTCGAGCGTCCGCCTGACCTGCGTGCGCTGGTCGACTGAGAGGCCTCGCGGCCATTGCCGCAGCCGCCGCCAGATCTCCTCGGGACCCATCGAATGAAATGGTACGCCGCTCAGCGGAGATTCGTGAACAGCGCGGCGAAAATCTCGATTCCGTCCCACAGGTTCTGGATCCTTATGTTCTCGTTGGCCGCGTGCTGATTGTTGTCGTGATTGACGATCGGCAACCCGACCACCGGCGTGCCGCCGCGCTGAAAGAGGACCATCGGCACGCTCCCGCCGATCGACGGCAGAAGGTACGGGGCGACGCCGGTGGCCTCGGTGATGACATTCGCCACGCGGCGGGACACCGGCAGACCCATCGACGTTCGCGATGGCGCGTACCCGCTTCCCCACACGAGCCTGACCACGTTCGGATGAGCCATGAGCGTTGGCGCGTCGGGCGTG
>JBGPFD010000305.1:0-2705 GCA_041483175.1 Thermoanaerobaculia bacterium
ATCAGCGCGCTTCCTTCGAGCGAGCGGTGTTCGCGCTGGAATCCGGCGAGGAAATCGACGTCATTGACGATGGCCACTTCCGCACGCGCGCCGCCGCGCCAGGTCGTGTTCTTCGATCGCGAATCGATCTGATCGCTGAATCCGGTGAAGAAGCGGCCGATGCCGAAGTCGGCGAAGGAGCCGGCCGCGTTTTCCAGTTCGTTGCCATTCGAATTGGCGGAGAAGCGGACGTAGTTACCGGTGACGCGTGCGCGGCTGAACTGGCCGGTGACGTACGCGTTGGTGAACGGCGTGTGCCCGTCGGCGCGATCGGTGCGGGTGATGGAGGAGGCGGTGATCGGCGTGCCGAGCACCGGAGCGGGATTGTTGCCCGCGCCGGCTCCGGAAGCAAGCGTCAGCGTCTCGTGGTCGCGGAAATTGCGCCACCCCTGCGTCAACTGGCCGTAGAAGTTTCCGGCGTTGAAGCCGAATCCGGCGCGGACTTCCTGATCGCGATTGCTGAGGCTCGAGCCGAGGAGGAACTCGTCCTGTCCGATGTGATAGGTCGTGGTGCCCGGTCCGGAGACGCGGTTCCATGACAGGCCGACAAACGGCGTGATCTTGCTCCACTTCAGGAATTCGAAATCGGCATCGAGCATGCGCCGGTCCCGACTGTAGGTGTGCTGTCCCGGAATGACGCCCTGGCCGAGCAACGGATTGGCGAAGGCCGGCAGCGCGCTGAACGCTTTGGTCTGCCGGTATCCGAGGGTGAACCGATAAAGATTGCTCTTCCCCATGTCGAGCCGGAGCGCTCCCGCCGGGCCGACGCCGAGATCGCTGCCGTCGAGGCGGAAGTGATCGATGAAGTTGGTGCTGCCCTTGAAATCGGTGGTGGAGTAGGTGATCGAGCGGAGCAGAAGGCCGCTTCGCTCATTGACCTGTGTCCGGTACATGTCGCTGCTGCCGGTGAGATCGAGCCAGCGATACCCGGCTTCGATCTCCAGCGGGATGGTCTGCGCCATCGCGCCGACGGCCACCAGGACCAGAGAAAGCCCCAGGATTAGCGATTTCTTCGTCATCGGCTTTCTCCTCACTTAAACAACTGCGGATCGCGATTCGAACCGTGGATGGCCATGTGGCACGACGTGCAGTTCTGATATCGCGCGGTCGACAGGTTGTGGAACGAGGGCGGCTGCGAGCCGAGCGTGTCGTTGGTGATCGGCGAGTGGCACTCGATGCAGAGCTGCGAGACGTTGGCGCGCTTGAGCTGCTTCGGGTTGACCGAGCCGTGCACTTCATGGCAGGCCGTGCAGTCGCCGATGGCATTCGCTCCGTGCGGGAAGACCCACGGCCCGCGTTTGTCGGTGTGGCACTTGAGGCACGGCGCCTCGCCCGCTTCGGTCGTGCGCAGCGCGGTGTTCGTGGCCAGAGATCGCGCCTGCGAGGGCCGGCGGCCATGCGGCTCGTGGCATGAGGTGCAGTCCATTCCTCCGCGTCCGAGCCGGTGCGCATACGGCTTGTTGCGGAACGACGCTGGCTGTGTGTGACACGTCCCGCAGAGTGCGAGCTGCGGTTTGGCCACCAGGTGCGGAGCGAGCGGATCGGAATGATGCACGGAGTGGCAGGTGAGGCAGTTGACCGTGCCGGTATTGGCGTGCATGCCGTCACGACGCGAGATCCGATCAGTGCTGGTCTCATGGCAGAGGAGGCAGACCTCGTCCGCGCCCTTCTTGCCGGCCGGCTTGCTGATCTTCGTCTTGTCGCCGCCCGACAGCGCGTGCTCGGTGCCGTCGCCGTGACAGGGAGTGCAGGCCTCGTTCGAGACCTGCCCTTTGGTGACCGCGCCGCGCGCGTGCGGATTGAGAGTGAAGGCCTTCGCCTCCTCATGGCAATCGGAGCATGCCGGTGGCGGCTGTTGCTCCGCCGGTTGTGCGGGCTGAGTCGGCTGTTGGGCGATGGAAAGCGGCGCAAAGAACAAAAACGCGGCCGTAGCGACCGCCGAGGTTCTCATCGACATGTCATCCTTTCGCGTTACTCGAAAAACCGGAGGGGGCCGTTGCCGGCCCCCTCGACTGCAAACCGCTTATCGGGCGTGGACCTTGGCGACATCCCAATCTTTGCCCGTGCCGTGGCACGTGGCGCAGGCTTCAGCGGGAGTCGTGGCGCCGGGGAACGTGGTCGTATTGAGGTACGCGTGCGCGGCCGCATCGGAGTTGTCGTGGCATCCGAGGCAGGCCGCGGTGCCGGGACCCTGCGGGGTGAAGTAGTCGCGCAGGGTGATGACCGAGGCGATTCCGGTCGGGAGCGGCAGCGTGTACGAAGTTCCGGCGTGGCATTTCGCACAATCCTTCGTATCGCCCGGGAACCGGACTTCGTTGAAGCTGGTCGAGCCGATCGAGTAATCCTGGGTGAGGTTCTCGCCGGTGTGAATGCGATGGACCATGCGCTGGAACGAGATCGACTCCGCCGGACCCACGGGTACCGCACCGCTGTTTGTCGGGTTATGGCAGATCACGCATTCTTCCGTCGTGTTTCGCTGCCCGCCATGCAGGGACAGACCGGCGTGGCAGGAGTTGCATTGCGCCAGGGTGACGACCATGCGGCGCGGCGTCGGTGTGCCGCCGCTGAGCGAGACGTACTTGATTGGATTGATGGTCGATTCCCGGACCGAGATATCCGCCTTGCCGTCGGCGCGCTTCAGCGCGACGGTACGCCGGATGTCGGCG
>JBGPFD010000306.1:0-2592 GCA_041483175.1 Thermoanaerobaculia bacterium
CATGCCGGACGAATGCGGCACGCGTACAAGAAACTGCGGCTTCGGAAGCGCCCGCCAGGAGCGGAACGAAGCATCGAAAAACGCAGTCGGCGCGCAGAGCTTCTTGTTCGTCTCCGCTTTTTCCGCTTCGGCAACAGCCGGATACGACGCGCCGCGCACGGCCGCGAGGATGAACTCGCGTCCGGGATCCTGCTCCAGCATGTTGTAGATCATCTGCGTCACCGGCGCCTTGCGGACCGCCGTGGCGTAGATGCCCTCATCGCGCCAGCCGATGGCGGGGCCGAGCGAAGGGCCGTACGACAGAATCTTTCCTTCGCCCTTCAGCGCTTCGAGAGTTTCCCAATGCTCGTCACGGAGCAGGATGTCGACGCGGGGGTTATGCGGCTGATAGATGGCGATGGTCTCGATGCCCAGGCGCCGCAGCGATTGCTCGCAGGCGAAGCGGATGAACTTCGGGGACATGTCCTGCGGCAGCTCGCGTTGTCCGCGCGGGCGCTCCGGATGGTTGTAGAAGTCGTAGCCGAATTTCGTGCCCACGATCAGATTGCCATGCTCGCGGAGGATCGGCTCGAGGATCGTCTCCCCACGCCCGTTGCCGTAGGCATCCGCGGTATCGATGTAGTTGATGCCGAGGTCGATCGCGGAGCGGATCAGATCGCGCGCCTCTTCGTCGCTGTACGTTCCCCACCACCCGGTGGAGACGGTCCAGGTGCCGAAGCCGAGCTCGGAGAGCTCTAAGTTCGTTCCGAGAAGATTTCGATAGCGCATGGCTTACAGTACACACCTTATGGAGTGCGGCGGCTCGCCGCCGCCTTGACAAAGGCGGTGCCGAGGCACCGCACTCCGAAGGCCACTATTTCCCCGCAAACTGCGGCTTTCGCTTCGCGTTGTATGCGCCAAGGCCTTCCTTGGCATCCTCGCTCTGAAACAGTTGCTGCTGCAGCTCGCGTTCGACCGCCAGCGCGCTCTCGATGGGAATCTCCCATCCGGTCTGCACCGCGCGTTTGATCCTGCCGACCGCCTTGGCCGCCTTGTTCGGCGGGCAGAAGCTGCGGGCGTACTCCATCACCCGGTCCCACCACTTCTTCCCGTTTTCCTCGGCCGGCCAGACGTAATTGATGATGCCGAGCTCCTGCGCCTGCTCGAACTCGAACAGGTTGCCCTCGGCCATGAGTTGAATGGCCTTCGATTTTCCAACGATCCGCGACAGCCGCTGCGTGCCGCCGGTCCCGGGAAGCACCCCGAGGGTCACTTCGGGAAGTCCGACCTTGCCGGCCCCTTTCCGGGCGATGCGGATGTCGGCAGCCATGGCGATTTCCAGACCGCCGCCGACGGTGTGTCCGTTCAGCGCGGCGATCACCAGCTTCGGCGTCTGCTCCAGCCGCAGCAGCGTCTCATTGGCATGCAGGCAGAAGAAGTATTTGAACTGCGGAGTGACCTCGCAGAGCATCTTGATGTTGGCGCCGGCGGAGAAGAACTTTTCCCCCGCGCCGCGCAGCACGATCACATGCACCTCGTCGTCCATGCGCGCTTTGAGGATGCACTCGTCCAACTCCCGATTCATTTCATAGGTGTAGGTGTTCGCGGGCGGGTCGTTCAGCTCGAGGATGGCCACGCCTTTCTCGACTCTGTAATCCATGAGGTTTCCAGCCATGTTGAGACTCCTTCGCAGTTCCGACATGCATTCTAACGCCCGTCGCCGAAAGAAATGCCGAGGCTGCGGGCTGTGGCCACTAACTCACCGTCGGGGTCGACGTATTTCGGATTCGATACGGCGTCGCGGATCGGCACCGCCACGATGCGTTCGCCGCGCAGGGCAACCATCTTGCCGAAGTCGCCTTTGGCGATCAGGTCGGCGGCCGCTTTGCCGAATCGCGTGGCCAGGAGGCGGTCGAACGGAATCGGCGAGCCGCCGCGCTGGATGTGCCCCAGCACCGTGACGCGAATCTCCAGGTTGATGGCCCGGGCGATCTCGTCGGCGACCTGATAGGCGATGCCGCCGAGCCGCTTCGAGCGGCGATCCGCGTATCTCTCCTCTCCTCCGAAACGCTTGGCCCCCTCGGCAACCACGATGATGTCGAACGGCGCCCCCTCCGTCTGCCGGGAACGGATCGACTCCACGATCGACTCGGCGCGGTAGGGGATCTCCGGAATGAGGATGATGTCCGCCCCTCCGGCCAGTCCCGAATAGAGCGCGATCCAGCCGGCATTGCGGCCCATGACTTCGAGAATCATCACCCGATCGTGGCTCTCGGCGGTGGTGTGCAGGCGATCGACGGCGTCGGTAGCGACGAACACCGCGGTCATGAAGCCGAACGTGAAATCGGTCGCCGCCAGATCGTTGTCGATGGTCTTCGGCACGCCGACGATCGGAATGCCCATATCACAGAGGCGCTGGGCGATCTTCAGCGTCCCATCGCCGCCGATGGCGATGATGCCGTCGATGCCGAGCTCGCGAATGTTGTCGACGAGCAACTGTGAACGGTCCTCGACGTGATCGTTTACCGGGTAGGCGAACGGGTTGCCACGGTTCGTGGTGCGCAGGAGCGTCCCGCCTTTGGGGAGGATGCCGCGGATGACCTCGTTTGTCAG
>JBGPFD010000307.1:0-2588 GCA_041483175.1 Thermoanaerobaculia bacterium
ATCGACGCCGAGGGCCACGGCGATGTCGTGGACCTCCTGCGAGGAGAGCACTTCGGCGGAATCGATCTCCCAGGTGTTCAGGATTTTTCCGCGCAACGGCATGATGGCCTGAAACTCGCGATCGCGCGCCTGCTTCGCCGATCCGCCGGCGGAATCGCCCTCGACGAGGAACAATTCGGTCTGCTTGAGATCGGTCGACGTGCAGTCGGCGAGCTTGCCGGGAAGCGCGGGGCCGCTGGTGAGCTTCTTCCGCTCGACTTTTTTTCCCTGCCGCAGGCGCTGCATCGCGCTGGCGATGGCCACCTGCGCGATCTGCTCGCCGGCAGAAACGTTGTTGTTCAGCCAGATCGAGAAAGCGTCCTGCGTGACGCCGGAGACAAACGCCGATGCTTCGCGTGACGTCAGGCGGTCTTTGGTCTGCCCGGTGAACTGCGGCTCGCTCATCCGCAGGGACAACACGTAACTGCAGCGGGACCAGACGTCTTCGGGGGTCAGCTTCACCCCCCGCGGCAGGAGATTGCGCAGCTCGCAGAATTCGCGGATGGCGTCGGTCAGGCCGGTGCGGAAGCCGTTGACGTGCGTGCCGCCTTGCGTCGTCGGGATCAGATTCACGTAGCCCTCGGCGATCACTTCGCCCTCTTCCGGCAGCCAGACCACGGCCCAGTCGACCTCTTCGTTCGAGCCTTTGAGATGTCCGACAAACGGCTGCTGGGGAACCATCGGCTGGCCTTGGAGTTCGGACGTGAGATAGGCCGTCAAGCCGTCCTCGTAGTACCACTCCTCGTTCTCCTTCTTGTTGGTTTCGTCGATGTAGCGGATGCGCAAGCCGGGGGCGAGGACCGCCTTGGCGCGCATGACATGCTTCAGGCGCGGGATCTGAAACTTCGTAGTGTCGAAAAATTTCTCGTCGGGCCAGAAGCGGATCGTGGTGCCGGTGTTGCGCTTACCGACTTCGCCGGCGACTTTCAGCTCGGCGCGCTTTTTTCCGTCAGCGAACCACATGAAGTATTCCCTGGCGTCGCGGCGGACCCACACTTGCAGCTTCTTCGACAGCGCGTTGACCACCGAGACGCCGACGCCGTGCAGCCCGCCGGAGAAGCGGTAATTCTTCTCCGAGAACTTCGCCCCCGCGTGCAGCCGGGTCAGGATCACCTCCACGCCGGTCACCCCTTCCTTGGCGTGCTTGTCGACCGGCATTCCGCGCCCGTTGTCGGCGACCGACATCGATCCGTCCTCGTGCAGCGTGACAGTGATCTCGTCGCAGAAGCCGGCGATGGCCTCGTCGGCGGAGTTGTCGATCACCTCCTGCGCCAGATGGTTCGGCCGCTCGGTGGCGGTGTACATCCCCGGCCGCTTGCGGACCGGCTCGAGGCCGGTGAGGACTTCGATTGCGGAGGAGTCGTAAGTGGAGGTCATTTCTTGTGGCCGCGGGATGATAGCGCGTCTCTATGGAGCACCGGCTTCAGCCGGCATTTCCCCGGCTAAAGCCGGGGCTCCATTGGCCGAGCCGCGCTCACGGCGCCATGCGCGCTTGCGTCTGCGCGGGCGCGCGATGCGCGGCGATGGCCGCGGGGACGTGCTGCACGAACGCCACTTTGCCGCGGGCACGGCTCGCGTCGGGATTGAAGATGCGCGACGGGGTTTGCTCGATCATCTCCTCTACTTCCTGTGGAGTGAGCAGCGGACTCTCAGAAAGGATGCGCGCGGCGATTCCCGACACGATCGGTGCTGCAAACGACGTCCCCGAACGAAGATCCGGTTTCATTCCGCGGTAATGATCGCGCGCGGTGATTGAGCCGCTGAAGATTTCTTCCGACGGCGCCAGGATTTCCACGCCGCCCCGGCATCCGCCCGGCCACCAACTGTTCTGTTCGGTCATCCCGCCGACGGTGATCAACCCATCGATGGCCTTCCCAAGCGTGGCCGGGAAACGATCGACGATGCCGTCGCGCCCGCAACCGTTGCCGATGTTGTTTCCGGCGACGACGAACAGAAACCGCTTGCCGTTCGGATCGGGGCGGCCCTGCGCATCGACGCCGCCGATCATCGCCCGGATCGTCCGTTCGACGGCTGCGAACGGAACGGGGGACGGATCCGGCATCGATGGCAGCTTCTCCAGCATCCATCCGCTGATGTTGATCACCGCGGTCCGGAAGGGCGGCGTCGACGGAGCCCAGGCGTGGCGGATGATGGCCTGCAGACCTTCGAGATAGGCTCGCGTCGTGGAGAGCGCCGCCTCGTTCATCACACGCAAGCTGACGATGTCCGCTTCCGGCGCCACGCCGACGTTGCGGCCGGCGATGATGGAGGCGACACTGGTCCCATGCGAGGCGCCGGGAAGTTCGTTGTAGTTCGCGATGCACGGCTGCAGCGCTTTGTCCGGGCTCTTGCACGATGACCGCCCGACTGTCACGCCCTGAGCGACATCGAATCCGGCGATGACCCGTCCACCGAACTCCACGTGCGAGGCGAGCACTCCGGTGTCCATCACGTAGACCACCGTTCCGGCGCCGCCGTGCCCGCGGTGGTACTGTCCGTCGAGGGTGGCGTCGGGCTGATCGATACGGTCGAGATGCCAGAGAAGGTCC
>JBGPFD010000308.1:0-2577 GCA_041483175.1 Thermoanaerobaculia bacterium
CGCCCGGCGGGCGAGGGCGCCCGCCGCCACACCTGTGGGCTACAATCCGGATCAGTGCGTTTCCGGGTTCGCCCGGGGAGTGGCGACTCCAAAGCGGGGGGCCGCGATTACCTGGGCCTGTTTCTGCAGGCCAAGGCAATCTCGAGGAAGGTTTAGGGGGCGCGTCCCCGCCGCCCGGCGGGCGAGGGCGCCCGCCGCCACACCTGTGGGCTACAATCCGGATCAGTGCGTTTCCGGGTGTGGTTGTGCCTGCCGTTTGTTGCCGCGTGCGCCTCCTCCTCGCTTCCCGTCCCTCAGGAGTGGCGCGTTGTACCCCAGGCTGCACGCATTGACGATCTCTGCGCCAGTGTGCAGTGCGCGCCCCGCCCGGCGTCGGATGTAAAGATCGTCGACAACAAACTCGTCGCTGGCGGCAAGGAGCTGACGCCGCGATTGGCGGCCATTCAGTCGTTCGATGTGTCACTCGAGCGGCGCGAGATCGTCTTCTCCGCGAAGCGCAGCGACAACTTCGATGTCGGACTGGTTTCGCTCGATGGCAGCGACATCCACTGGATTCCTTCCGATCCGTCGGATGAGACCGACGTGCAGTGGGCGCCGCGCGGAAACAAGGTGAGCTACATCGTGCACGCGAGATTCGGCGATGTGGTGCGGACGGTCCACATCCCGACGGCGATGGAGCTGACGGTTCCGTTTGCCTACTCGACCGTGCGCGCGCTGGCGTGGGATCCGCCGGCCGAGCACTACGCCGTGGTGCTCAGCAGTCCCGACGCTTCGGAACGGGTGGAGTCGATGGAATACAGCGGCGAAAAGCGGCGGACGGTGGTGCCGCCGGCGGTGCGTCTCGACGTCGCCACGGAGCCGCTCGGCGGTGCGCTGGTTCTGCGACCGGCCTCCCTCCGCTACGGCGAACGCCTGCCCCTCGTCGTGTGGATCGCCGACCCGCCGTTCGTCTGGAATGACGCGCGTGGCAAGCTCATCCGCGATACACGCCTGGCGTGCGCGATCGCACGGCAGGCGCCGGACGCCGCGTTCTGGTCGGTCGTCGACGCCGTTCCGTGGATCGACAGCCGGCGGATTTTCGTCGTGGGAGCAAGAAGCAGCCGTGGGACGTCGATCGTCCCCACCGCCGATCCCGGCTACCGCCTCGCCGGAAATGAAGTCCTCGTGCCGCGTGCTGACGTAGAATCCTTTGCCGCTTCCTGGATTCCTCAGCAATTAAAGGACCGCAATGGCGTCCGATGAAAAAATCAAGAAATCGACCTTCCGCGAGTACTACGAAGCGCTCCTGATCGCGGTCATCTTCGTCAACTTCGCGCGAATCTTCGCCTTTCAGGCTTTCAAGATCCCCACCGGGTCGATGGAGGACAACCTCAAGATCGGCGATCACATCATCGTCAACAAGTTCATCTACGGACCGGAGCCCACTCCGTGGAAGGGTTTCCTGCCGCTGCGCGATATCCGGCGCGGCGACATCATCGTCTTTCGCTATCCGCTCCAGCCCGACACCGACTTCGTGAAGCGCGTCATCGGGTTGCCGGGCGACACGGTGGAAATTCGCGACAAGCTCGTTTCCATCAACGGCAAACCGCTCGACGAGCCGTATGTCGTCCACGTCGATCCGACGATCTATCCGCTGCAGCCGGCACTGCCCGAGCCGTACCGCTCGCGCGATCAGTTCGGACCTTACAGCGTTCCGGCCGGGCACTACTTTGCGATGGGAGACAATCGCGACCGCTCGAGCGACTCGCGTTACTGGGGGACCGTTCCGCGATCGATGATCAAGGGACGCGCGTTCATGGTCTACTGGTCGTTCGCCAGCGTGCCCCCTTCGCCCGACAGCCCTTCCTCGGCGCGCCTGAAGGAGCTAGCGGGCGTAGTGATTCACTTTCTCACCAAGACGCGCTGGGAGCGGACGTTCTTCATCGTCGACAGCAAATACCATTTCACGCCCGGACAGCTTCCTGAGGCCGATAGCGGCATGTAGCCCATGACCGATCACGCCGACGCACCGGCATTACCCGCCCCAACCAACGGCGAGGGGATCGTTGTCGACCGCGACAGTCACTCCATCTCGCGGCGGCGCATTCCGGAGAACGTGCTCAAGGTCCTCTACCGGCTGCACCGCAGCGGCCACCGGGCCTATCTGTGCGGCGGCAGCGTGCGCGATCTGCTGATGAATCGCACGCCGAAGGACTTCGACATCGCCACCGACGCGCATCCGATGGAGATCCGGCGGCTGTTTCGCAACAGCCGCATCATCGGCCGGCGTTTCCGCCTGGTGCACATCATCTTTCAGGGCATGATCGTCGAGGTGTCGACGTTTCGCCGCGAGCCGGAGCGTCCGGCCGATGAAAACGCCGAGTTGCTGATCACCGACGACAACACGTTCGGATCGCCGCTGCAGGACGCGCGGCGCCGCGACTTCACTATCAACGCGCTCTTCTACAACATCGCCGACTTCTCGGTGATCGACTACGTTGGCGGCCTGGAGGATCTGGCGCAGAAGCGCGTGCGGGTCATCGGAGATCCCGACATCCGCTTCCGCGAAGATCCGGTGCGCATGATGCGCGCCATCGA
>JBGPFD010000309.1:0-2525 GCA_041483175.1 Thermoanaerobaculia bacterium
AGGATCTGCAGCAGGACGATCCGCAGCGATACGTCGGCCGCCAGCCTGGCGTGCGCCGCCCGTGGCACCGGCGATGCGATGCGGCCCGGCTGGCCCCATTGCAGGAGCAGGAAGAGGGCGGCGACCACCGCGACGGCGGCGACAAGGTAGGCGAAGAGCAGCCACACGGACTTCTGCTGGACCGCGCTGCCGTCCGGGGAACCGCTCGTCGCCGGCATGAGGCGACAGTTTAGCGGTGAACCGTGACTGCGACTTTCATTGTTTACTGGCGATCCATCGGTTGACATTCGCGTCCAGGACATCGAGGGGCACCGCGCCGCTGCCGAGGACCACGTCATGGAACTCGCGGACGTCGAAATGCGTGCCGAGGGCCTGCTCGGCGCGTTTGCGGAGCTCTTTGATTTTCAGCTCGCCGAGTTTGTAGGCGAGCGCCTGCCCAGGCCATGAAATGTAACGGTCGACTTCCGTTTCCACCTCGTGCAGCGGCAGGGCGGTGCGGGTGGCGAGATAGTCGATGGCCTGCTGGCGCGTCCATCCCATGGAGTGAATTCCGGTGTCCACGACCAGCCGGCAGGCACGCCACATCTCGTAGGTCAGCCGCCCGAAGTTGCTGGTGGGATCTTTGTAGAACCCCGCCTCGAGGCCGAGCCACTCGCAGTAGAGTCCCCATCCCTCGCCGAACGCGGAGATGTACGAGAAGCGGCGGAAGTTCGGCAGATTGTTCAGCTCGCGGCTCAGCGCGATCTGCAGGTGGTGGCCGGGGACCGCTTCATGAAACGTGAGCGCCTCGAGGTTGTAGAGCGGCCGGCTCTCGAGTTTGTAGGTGTTGACCCAGTAGATTCCCGGCTGCGTACTCCCCTCGGGCGCGCCGACGTAGCGGCCGCTGGTGTACTTCGGTGCGATGTCCGCCGGCACGGGCTCGACCGTGTACGGCAGGCGGGGGAGAGTCTTGAACAGCGACGGCAGCTTGCCGTCCATCTGCTTGGCGATCCACGCCGCGCGACAGAGCAGTTCGTCCGGCGTCTTCGCGTAGAACCGAGGATCGGTGCGCAGGAACTGCAGAAATGCCGGGAAGTCACCCTGGAAGCCGGCCTGCTTCATCACCGCGTCCATCTCGCGCGAGATCCGATTGACTTCGCCGAGGCCGATGTTGTGGATCTGTTCGGGCGTGAGATCGAGCGTGGTGAACTCGCGGATTTTCAGCGCGTAGTACGCGCGTCCGTTCGGCAGGTCGTACGCCGCGAGCGTCGTGCGCGCACCGGGGAGATATTCGTTGCGAAAGAATTCGAGAAACTCGCGGTAGCCGGCGATCGCTGCATTGATCACCGCGGCGCGTCCCTCCTGTTGCAGCCGCTCGCGGTCAGCCTCGGGAATGGTCGACGGAAACTTTTCGAACGGTTTCCAGAAGACGCTCTTCGTCGGATCGTCGACCACGTGCGCGGAGATCGTGTGGTCGTAGCCCTCGAGCGTCGCGCGCGGGACGGTCATGCCGCGCTTCAGGCCGATTCGCATCAGCGCGATCTCTTCGCGCACGTAACGCGGCCACGCCTTCAGCCGGCTGATGTAGTTCTCGTAATCCTTCACCGTGGCCAGCGGCACATCCTGCGGCAGACGGGAGAAGCCGGTGTGAAAACCGGAGTCGGCGTTGATCGGCATCTCGTAGTCGCCGAGCTCGTAGGAGTCGATCGCGTTCCGGAGCTGTCCCCGGAACATGTCGTAGTTCACGACCTCGTCGGGCGGGAGTTTCGAGCGATCGATTCCTCCCAGCTCGGCGAGCGCCGCCCGCGTCTGCTTGTTGCGCCGTTCCAGATCGGCGGGGGTGACCGACGACAAACGGTCGTCGTATTCGTGCCGCCCGACGGACGTGGCGAAGAGCGGACTCTCGCGGAGCCGCGTTTCCCATGTGCGGTTGAAGAGATCGTGAAGCTTCGCAACCTCGTCGGCGGCGAATGCGGGCACAGTTGGAAGAGTCAGTGCGAGAAGGATCGCAAATGATTTCATAATCTGAGCTTATCGCAGACGCGTCCGTCATCCGGCGCTGCAACCAGGGCTGAGTGGCGACGGTACGGGTTGTACGACACTCCGCTCCAATATCTGTTAAAAGTACGCATCAACATGCAATCTGCCAACGACGATGCGAACCGGGCCAACGGTTTTCAGTCGAAGACGTTCCTTCCCGGCCGAGGCGAAGCCTTGATCAACCAGGCCGCTAAGGAACCTCTGCACAAGGTCGAATGCCTTCGCCCCCGCTGCGGGAGAGGGAACTCGAACTTATGCAGAGGTTCCTTAATCCATAAAGCAAGGAGAAAATCATGACCTCTTCCTCCAGAACCACCGTGCTGTTTTCCATCGCCCTCTGTGCGCTGGCCTGCTCGAAGAGTGAGCCGGCGACGAGCTCGCAGACATCGTCAACCGTGGTGTCATCGACTGTCTCCGCGACTGCCGCCCCGCCTCCAGCGGCGCCTGCGGCAGCGCCCGCCATAGCCGCAACGGCGACGACTCCGCCGGCGGCCGCAACCCCCAAC